>JACOSH010000472.1 GCA_016178945.1 Acidobacteriota bacterium | reverse complement strand
ATAGGACACCGTGACGGAGAAGACATCGGCGCCTGCTCCAGGGGTTGCGTTGTCCTGAGCAAACGCGGTGAACGGTACACTCTCCGACAGCGTTGTCGAGGTTCCGTCCGGAAACCGCAGTCGCACGGTGGAGAGCATGGTTCCGGTGATGGCAACGGTTCTGGCGGGGCTATTGATCGTGAACGTGTCGACTGTCTTGCTCTCCATGAACATCTGGATGATGGTCCCGTCGGGGAAGACCGCGTGGCCGATCTTGCACTGCAAGTGAGCGTTGCTGAACTGGAATTCGGTGCGGATATCCCCCAGAAGATAGGTTCCGCCTACGCTGGCGTGACTGGCCCCTCCTTCAGCCAACACAGTGGCCAAGAGTATCGACAAGAAGATTCTCATCCCGTCTTCACCTCCTTCCTTGCCGCTGGCTGACGCTCCGCCGCGGAGCCGCGAGCGTCAGCGAGCGGTCAGGGTTCCTACTTGGTCACGTGGAAGACCGTGCGGTTGAGATTCACACCGGGCAGCGGAGGATTCGCGCTCCAGTAGGTCACGAAGGCCTTGGTCGCGATGACCCCCTCGGCAATCCCGTTCGGTGCGCCGGGTCCATGGCACCCCACGCCCAGGATGCCTTCGCTTCCGTCGGAATACTGGATGCGAAGGATCACGTTCCCGCTGTCCGCCTCACTGAGGTTGCCGATCAGGTCGGTGGGCCCAGGGGAAAAGAAGTTCGCAAATTGCCAACTCGTCAACCCGGTCACCCAGTACATTCCCGATCCCGTTGACACTGCGCCATTGAATGTTTCCCAGGTTCCACCGCCGGTGACCGCGCTGGACGGCCCGCCGCTGGCGGGCGCCACAAACGTCCCCGAACCTGTAAGCCTGATTCGCAGACTACTCGGATTCGCCGCCGTCGCGAAGGCCGCCCCGCCTGCTGTAAACGTGGGGGGAGCAAACGTGACGAAGTCTACGATGTCCCAGCGGACGTGGTCGGAACCGGCCGCGCGGACGCTCACTACGCCGAACCACAGGGACGCGGTAAGCGCGGCCAGCCCAGTAACAAGCACAAGCAAACGCCTAAACGTAACCATTGGGGTAGCTCCTTTCTCGGACTTCTCGCCTGTTTGAGGCGGATGGGTGTTGCGCGGTGGGCTGTGAGAGGAAGGGCAAGCCGAATGCCCACCGCACTCCACTTGGCAAATAATGATACGCCCGGGGGTGCGTGTCAAGGGTCTATTTCTCGGATTGCCCAAGAGAACGCCCCCACCACACGAGAAGTACGTACTTGATGCCGTCAGGAGGGGGGTCTTCGCCGAGTTCCCGATGATGACGAGGCGTCGAATACGTCTCCAGTCTCCTGCTTGAGCGATTGGAAGGCCGCGTTCCTGTCTCGGCAAGCAACAGCACCGTCGTGTCGCGAGAGCCGGAGTGGAGGATTTCGAGGCCTACGGGAACAGCGCGTAGACTCCCAGGCTGCCGATCGTGGCGCTGACCGTCTTGGCGGCGGTGTCCAATTGCGCGCCGGGCACCGCAACCCAGTTGCCCGCATCGAGGCGCAGCAGTTTCAGGCTGTTCTCCTGGACGCCGGGCGGGTAGGACGCCAAATCGTAGCGCAGGGTCAGGCGCACGGGTCTCAACAAGGCCAGATCGGCCGGCATAAAGCTGAAGATCCAGGGCAAGAACAGAGTGGGATGATACGGCGCAGTGGAGACCCCGCCCAATTGAATCACCGTGTCGCGCGGAAGGGTACTGGGCGGCGCGTCCAGCCAGACCCAGTCCTCGATGATCGGAATCCTGCCGCCGCCGGGCCCGGCCACCGCCATGCCGCCGACCTGCGGCGGCGTGAAGTGCGAGGCCAGAAAGGCCGGCGCGGTGCTGCTCCCGAGCAGGCGATCGAGAATCGCCCGGTACTGCGCGTGGCTGGTGCGGCCGCCCTCGAACGCGCCCAGGCCGGCGCGGAAGAGACGCTCGAGCTCGCGCAGGCCGGGGGCCAGGTCGGAATAGACAAACCCGTTCTGCTGGCACAATTCGTAGACCACGCCGTTGTAAGGGCGCACGCGGAAGTCGCAGGCATCGGCGCCGGGCGGCGCGTCATTGTTCCCGGAAACGTAGATCGACAAAGCCACCGCAAGGTCTTCGTAGGAGAACTCGTGGCGCCGGAAAAACAGGGTGTGCGCGTACTGGTGCACGGCCAGCAACTGATCCTCGACCTTGACCGCGTTCTCGGGAGTGAACGGACGCGCTCGATCGGTTTTTTCGACGTCCCAGAAGCAACCGAAGGAATTCCGCAGACCGCTTTGCTGGCCGTAGGTGGAGGCGTCGCCCGCCAGCGCTGGATTGTACGGGCCGCACCAGCTATCGGCGTTGAGATGCAGGTCGAAGGGCGCGATTTGGGGCAGGATGTCGATTCCGGCGGCCTCCACCAGGCGCTGCCGGGCCGCCTTGAACCCGGCGTATTTGGCGAAGATCAGGTTCTCCTCGATGCGGCAGGGGTCCTGGCACACGATGCGGAAGGTCTCACCGGGGGCCTGGTAGCCCCGGTAGAAGACGCCCGGGCTCATCCCGCCGAATTGATCGCCCATGATCTGAATGCGCGTAAAGGGCACGGGCACAATGGGCGGTGTGGTCTGCGCCGTCAGGGCGGCGGCGAACAGAAGTGTCGATGACCAGCGCACAGTTGGTATTATAAGAGATTATGCGAGGCCTAGCCAGCTTAGGCTTCATAGTATCGGTTACCTGGGGCCAGTCCTCCTACACCGCCTCCACGTTGGCCGGAACGGGCGTGGCCGGCTACGACGGGGATGGCCGATCCGCCGCCCTGGCGAAGCTCAACAGCCCCTGGGCGGTGGCCTATGATCGCCTGGGGAACCTGTATGTGGCCGACTACCGCAACCACTGCGTGCGGCAGGTGTCGGTCTCCGGCGTGATCACCACCGTGGCGGGCACCGGAGAGGCCGGCTACAGCGGCGATCTCGGACGGGCCACCTCGGCCCGGCTGGATGGTCCCTGGGCAGTGGCGGTGAGCAACAGCGGGATGCTGCTGATTGCCGATTCCGGAAACCACCGCATCCGGCAGGTGGTCAACGGCGTGATCGCGACGGTGGCGGGCAACGGCACTCCGGGTTATTCCGGAGACGGCGGCAATGCCCCGGATGCTGCCCTCAACAGTCCGCAAGGCGTGGCCTTCGACAGCCTGGGCAGCTTCTACATCGCCGACACGGGAAACCATCGCATCCGGCGGGTGAGCGGGACCCTCATTTCGACGGTGGCCGGCAGCACAGCGGGATTCAGTGGCGATGACGGGCCTCCTACGGCGGCCAAGCTGCTGTTGCCCCACGCCATCGCCCTCGATTCGGCCAACCAGATCTACATCGCCGATACGGGCAATCATCGCGTGCGCCTGGTCAAGTCGAACAACGTCATTTCGACCGTGGCCGGAAACGGCCTTCCCGGATTCAGTGGAGACCTCGGTCCGGCCACTGCGGCGCGATTGAATTATCCGACCGGTATCGCCGTGGATCCGTCCTGGAACCTGTTCATCGCGGACTCGGCGAACCAGCGCATCCGCCGAGTCCCGGCGGGCGGCGCGCCGCCCATCTTCACGATCGCCGGCAACGGCACAGCTGGCCCCTGCGGGGACAGCCTTCCGGCGGCATTGGCCCAGTTCAACGGCCCGTGGGGCATCGCGCTGGACACCTCCGGCAGCGTGATCGTCTCCGATTTCCGCAACCACCGCATCCGCAAACTGACGGCCGGCCCGCCGCGGACTCCGGTGCAGATGCCGCGTCTGTTTCCCGGAGGCATCTTTCAGGCTGCCAGCTACGCCTCCAGCTCCATTGCGCCGGGCGTGATGGTGAGCCTGTTCGGAGCGGGACTGGGACCAGCCGCGGGCCTGGAGTTCCGGCTGAACGACCAAGGCGTGGTGGATACTATGTTGGGCGGGACTCGAGTCCTGTTTGACGGCACGCCCGCGCCTCTGGTGTACGTGCGGGCGGAGCTGGTGAGCGCGGTCGCCCCGTATGCGCTGGACGGGAAGAGCTGTACGCAGGTGCAGGTGGAGTATCAGGGGGTTCTCTCCGATCCGGCGCCGATGCCGGTCGCCGCCGCCAGGCCAGGGATCTTCACCATTGACTCTTCCGGCAAAGGGCGCGGGGCGATCCTGAACGAGAACGGTAGCGTGAACTCACCGGCGAATCCGGCCAAGAAGGGCTCGATTGTCGTGATCTACGCCACCGGGGAAGGGCAGACCGATCCGCCCGGTGTGGACGGGAGGGTGGCGGAGGTGGTGCTGCCCAAGCCCCTCGCGCCGGTCTGGGTTTTGTTCGCCTCGAATCTGCTGGTGCACCCCATCTATGCCGGCGCGGCGCCAACGCAGTTTGCCGGCGTCATGCAGATCAATGCCCGCGTTCCGGACAGCGCACCCTCCGGCAGCGCGGTTCCGGTGATGGTGTTCGCCGGCAACGCCCGAAGCCAGCCGGGGGTTACGCTGGCGGTGGAGTAGCGGCGCGCCTCAGCGAGGGCGGCGGCTTAGGCGTCTTGGGAGGCGGCGTCAGGCGGCGCTGGATGGGGTCGAACCGGGAATCCGCGCGCGGCGGCTCCTTTTCCAGGTACTCGCGACCGAGCCGGTCGGCCTCTTCTTCATTGGCGCGCGCGGCGGCCTGGAACCCCAGGGGAAACGGGCCATCCGCGAAGCGAATGCAGATCCCGCCCCAGCCTCCCATGAGGATCATCGGTATGGCGCCGGCCGTGGGGGCGTTCTCGCGAGACGCCGTGCGCATCCCGTGACGCGCGGCGATATGGGCGATCTGGTGGGCGATCAGGGCGGCGAGCTCGGTCTCCGACCGGGCGCCGCGGATGAGTCCGGAGCTGACGAACAGGAATCCTCCGGGCAGAGCGGTGGCCTTGGCCTCCGGACTGCCGATGACACGGATCTGGAGGGGATAGCTCAGCGCGGAGTGGCGCGCCAGCGCTTGTCCCAGTTGTTGGACGAACTCGATCACCACCGGGTCGTCCACCAGCCGGTTCTGCCGGGCGACTTCCGAAGCCAACAGCTTGCCCAACTCATATTCCCGGTCGCCGGAGTACGGTGTCTGGGCGGCAGATACTATCACCACGAGGATCGCAGTCAAACCGGGCTTCATCCTGACTCAGCATTAGCAGATCCAGCGACCGGAGTAAAGGGTCCACGCGTGGTATGCTTCGTCGCATGGTTCTCCGGTTGACTTTGGCGATCGCGCTGGGCGCGGCGGTTCTGTTTGGACAGCCACCGGTCACGACGGTTGTGCTGGTGCGGCACGCGGAGAAAGCGGCGGAGCCGGCGGACAATCCGGGCTTGACCGCGGCCGGACGAGCGCGCGCCAAGGAACTCGCGCGCGTGTTGAAAGACGCCAGCGTCGAGGCCATCGTGACCAGCCATTTCCTCCGCACAAACGAAACGGCGCAACCGCTGGCCGCTCAGTTGGGGCAGGCCCCGGAGGCGATCGACGACAGCGCCCCCGTGGTCCAGCGGGTGAAAACGGGACTGGCCGGCAAGACGGTGCTGGTGGTGCATCACAGCAACACGTTGCCCCAGATCATCCAGGCCCTGGGCGGAGGCGCGATCGAGCCGATTGGCGATGCGGAATTCGACCGGATGTTCGTCGTGACGATTTCAGCCGGCGGCGCGCGCGTGTTGAAACTGCGGTATGGGCGCTAGGCGGCGCAGGCCGCCGCGCGCCGGCGAGGCGCATCGCCATTGGCCAGCGGCTTCTCCGCTTCCTTATTAAAGACCATGCGGCCAGCCCCGGCGTCGTAGTCGACGTGAATGACGTCGCCCGTTCGGACCTGTCCGGTGGCGATGAGGTTCGCCATGGGATAGACCAGCCAGCGCTCGATGGTTCGCTTGAGATGACGCGCCCCGTACTTGACGTCGGTCCCTTCGCGCAATAAGTGATTCCGGGCCGCGTCGCCAACCGTGAAGGCAAACGACACGCCGGAAGGCGACTGAAGAATGCGCTGCTGCACCATCCCCAGTTCCAGATCGAGGATCTTTCGCAACTCCCCATCGCCCAGCGGGTGGAACACCACGGTCCTATCGATGCGATTCATGAACTCCGGCGTGAACTTTCGCCGCGCCGCCTCAATGCCCGCTCGCTTGATCTTTCCGTTGAGCGCTGGGTCGAGCGGCCCATCGGCGGCCCGGCCTTGGGAGGCGGCAAAGCCCAGGCTGGGATGCAACAGGGAATCCATCTGGGCCGCCCCCAGGTTGCTGGTCATGAAGATCATGGCTCGGGAAAAGTCCACCCGGCGATTGTCGCCCAGCGTGAGCGTGGCCTTGTCGAGGATGCCCAGCAGCAGGTTCCAGAGCGCGTCGCTGGCCTTTTCGATCTCGTCGAACAAGATGAAGCTGATCTTGACCTGTTCGGTATGATGCTGGTTCAGCGCTTCCTGACACAGGCGCGGCTGGGTCTCCCGATGGCCCAGGTATCCGGGGGGTGAGCCGATCAGCTTGGCGATTTCGGCGCTGTGCTGGAACTCGGCGCAATCGATCTTGAGCACGGCGAGCGGGTTGGAGACCAGGGTCTCGGCGGCGGCCTCCACCAGCCGCGTCTTGCCGGTGCCGGTGGGTCCCAGAAACAGGAAGCTGCCGATCGGGCGGCCTGGCGGCGTCAAGCCGGCTACATGCGTCTGATAAATGTTGACGATCTGCCCGATGGCATCGTCTTGCCCGACGATCTTGTCGTGCAGACTGGCATCCAGGCGCTCGGCTTCACGCCCGATGAGCGTCGGATCGAGAGACTTACCGGCTCCGCGCATACTGCTTACCCCTCATCGCCGGGGGCTGCCCGCCTTGGCCTCCAGGGTCCGTGGCAACCCTCCTGCCAAGACAGTATGGACTAGACCGCTCCCCGGCGCGATGGACAAAGCTACACCCCATGCCCGCCAAATAACCCTAGCCCGGTCCTGGAACTTACCAAAAAAAAGTCGTAGGACTAGGGACGAAGAGCGGCTTGGCCCGGCCTCCAATGAGGTGTTCGCTTGAGCTGATGCACGATCACCGCCGGGATTTCCAGGCTGCTTCCTTAATTGCGAACCACGGCGCCCACTGTGCCGATTAGCGCGGTCATGGCATCGTCCGTGCGTTTCTGCGCCGCGACAAGCGACTGAAACCGTTCGTCTGTCCGCTTGGCCAGTTGCCGCAGCTCGTCGCCTTGCACGACTTTGGCGCGCAATAGCATCTGGTGCTCCTGCTGCATGTCGCGCTGGATCGTGACGATTATTTCGAGCATGGCTTCGATCCGGTCGAGACGTGAGTTACCGCCGTTGTCGCTCTCGCTCATTTGGAACTTCCGCCGGGCTTTTCTTCCGCCTGCCGTCGGCCGGCATCGCGGCGCCGATGACAGGCATCCCTGGCTCCCGCTCCGGACGTGACGCATTCATCTTAGCTCGGTTCCTCGATCCTTCGCTCAACGCAGCCACTTCTTCGGCGCGCCGGGCGGTCTTCCTCACCAGACGTCGATATAATTCGGGTTGGCCGGGGGCCTGCCTTCGCACCAGTAGTGATCGAAGTTGGTGATTCCGGCCAGTTCGGTGAGGATCTGCTCGTCAATCAACTGACGGCCGGTGCAGGCGGCGGGCTCTTGCGCGAAAATCGCCAGGCAGGCGTCGCACACGATCTCCGGGGTCCGCCACTGGCTGCGATCGAGCATCCCCCAGTTGATGGACGCCTGGCTCTCAATAATGGTGCGCGGCCACAGGGAGTTGGCGGCGATGTTGTCCTGGCGGTGCTCGGCGGCGATCCCGATGGCCAGCCGCGCCATCCCCAGCTTGGAGATCATGTAGGCGACCTTGCCCGGCGAGGGCGCGATGCTGAGCCGGGGGCACATATTAAGGATATGGCCCCAGCCCTGCTTCTGCATGTGCGGCAGAGCGTAATAGGCGGCCAGGTAGGCCGCGCGCACGTTGACTCCCATCATGAGGTCGAACTTCTTGGGCGGCGTGGCCAGCACGGGTTGGGCCCAGATCGCGCCGGCGTTGTTGACCAGGATATCGATCCGCCCAAACTCCGCGACCGTGCGGTCGATCATGGCGCGCACCGCCTCTTCGCTGCGAACGTCGGTGGGCAAGGCCAGGGCGCGGCGGCCGAGAGCCCGGACTTCGTCCGCCGTCATGTGGATCGATCCGGGGAGCCGCTCGGTGGATTGCTCGCTCTTGGCGGCGATCACCACGTCGGCGCCTTCCCGCGCCAGCCGCAGAGCCAGCGCCTTTCCGATGCCCCGGCTGGCGCCGGTCACCACCGCGACTCGTCCCGTCAGGTCGGGATGCAGCACCGCTTCGTTCACTTGCCCTCCTTGCCCAGCAGCATATAGGTCACCACCGCGATCGCCGCCAGCCGCCGCTTGGCGTCGAACAGATCGACGCGTCCGACGCACAGGGTCCTGCCGGCGCGCAGCAGGTAGGCGCGCCCGACGATCTTGGCGCCCGCAATGGGACGCAGATAGTTTACCTTCAGCTCGGTGGTGGTCATAGGCGTGTAGTGGCCCAGGTGATGGATGATGGCATGCCAGGCGGCTTCGTCGGCGACCGACGCAATGACGCCCCCGTGCACCACGCCGTTGCTGTTCATGAGGCCCTCGCGCAGCGGGCATTCCACCGTCACGCCGTCTTTGTGTTTGCGAACCACGCGCGTGGCCAAGTCGTCTTCGAACGCCATTGGCTATTTCACCTTCACCCAGATGGGCGAGCTCCATACCGCCTGCCGGTCCTGCTGCACGGCGCGCACATAATAATAGTTCCACCCCCTGGGCGGTGTCCGGTCCTGGTAGCGCACTTCGGCGACCGCGCTCTTGGGCGAGATCTGGTAGATCACCTGATTGTTACGGACTACCCCCAGGTCCTCGATCGGGGCTGTTCCGGAGATCCTGGCGTACAGCGGCGGCACGGAAGCGGCCTCGAATTCCTCTCCCATGAAGTGCTCGCCGAGGCGATAGTCGAGAATAATGTTGTCGGTGGAGGCGTAGGTGTGGCGCCGGCGCAGGGCGGTCTGGATGGCCTCACGGGTCAGGGCGCTTGCGTAGACCAGCGCGTAGGACATGTGAGTGGAAAGATGATCGGAGCTGGCGATGACGCCCAGCCGGTAGCCTTTGGCCCAGGCATTCTGAACCATCCCCAACGGGCGAGGCGCTTGCAGCGGGGACAGGCCCGGGCGCCCGTCGTCGGACAGCGGGCAACCCGCGCACTCATAGGAGAAGCGGTCGCCCTGGAAGATCTCGACGACCGGCTCCAACAGCTTGTCGTTGTCGCGCCAGTCCGTGCCCATGGTGGTGGCCGTGGTGTGAGGAATGGAGATGCCGCCGCTGCGGCGGATCTCTTCGTAGAGCGCCTTGGTGTCGCCCGCGATCACATCCCGCCCGGCGTTGTGCGAGCGGATGCCGGAATCCGGCGCCTGGAAGAAGGGCACGGGCATGTAGCCGCGCCGCGTGTGCACGATGTTGCGATGCCCGTTCGGATAGGTGACCGAGCGCTCGTAGCCGTACAGGGTGACATAGTTGGGCGGGGCGTGGAAGAGGTCGGCGGTCTTTTCGATCAGCCACCACCAGTACTCGCGGTCGCCGCCGGCCTGGTGGTCGGAGATCATACCGAAGTCCATGGCGGCCGCGTCCATCATGTACCGGTAGAAGTCCAGGATGGAGCCGTCCGGCATGCCGCGCAGGTCGGGCGACATTTCGGTATGGCGATGCACATCCCCGCGCAGGATGCGCAGCGGGCCGGCCGGGGTTCGGGCCCGGACGGCGCGAATCGCCGCCACGCGCGCGTCCTCATCGGGGTGGCCCGGCGGGCGCGGCTTCACTTCCGGCCGGCGCGCTTCGAGCTTGGGCTCCGAGACCGGGACGCCGCTCGAGTAGCGGCCTGTGTACACGTTCTCGATGAGGGTCTCTTCGGGGAGATTGATAAAGATGGAAAAGCGCGGGTCGTTGTCGCGCGGCCAGGCCAGCCAGAGATCGGCGCCGGCCGCCGGAGTGGCCGCGGCCCGCATGCTGACCCGGCCCACGCTATAGGGAAGCGGTGCCGGATCGGTCCAACCGTCCGCGGTCAGGGTGCTGATGGATTCCCGCCAGTAGGTGGCGAAAGCGCTGCCGGCCTGGCTGCGGAACAGCAGGTGGACTCGCCCGGCATCGTCCACGAAGATCTGGCCGTCCTGGAAGATGGCCGGCGAGGCCGGTACATACACCTTGGCCGCCCGGCGCGGCAGTTTGGCCGACAGCTCCGGCGCCATGCCCAGGCGCGTGGTTCCCGAGTAGCAGACCACCTCCACGTGGCGGTCGTCCAGGAGTTTCGTCCCCGGCGCTTTCTGCTCCGGGATCAGTTGACCTTGATCCTTGCCCCAACCCGTTGGGCCGGCTTCGTAGGCGATCCAGAGGCGGTCCTGCTTGTCGTAGGCCAGCGTGGGGCGGGCTTCCAGGCGTGGCGTATCGGCCACCGCCATCACGGGTCCGAGCTTGCCGCCGGCGTAGGTGCGCAGGCGAACGTCGTAGTTGCCCTGGTCGTAGGTGTCCCAGGCGATCGCAACCGCGCCCGAGGAATCCACGGCGATGGCCGGTTCCCAGTCGTTGCGCAGGCTGTCGGAGACCTTGATCTCAGGCGACCACTTCTGGCCGTCGTAATGGGCCAGGAAAATGTCGGACTGGCCTTCGCGAAAGCCCTGCCAGGCGATCCAGATGTGTCCTTGGGAATCCGTGGCGACGCGGTGGTCGAAGTCCGCCTGAGGGGCTGAAGTCAGCCGCTCGAGCGGGCCCCAGTTCGCTCTGTCGTACCAGCGCGCGTAGAGGTCGAAGTTGCCGTCCCTCTGTTGGGACCAGATCACCCAGACTCGCCCCCCCGCATCGAACGCCAGCTTCGGACGCCAGACGTCGCCGGTCGAGCCGGGCACCAGGTTCCAGGCGCCCCAGTTTTGTGCCGCCGGATTGTACCGGGCCAGGTGGAGGCGGTCTTGCCGTCCGCTGTAGCTCAACCAGACGCACCAAACCTCGGAGCGGTCCTTGGGGTTGGAAGCGATGTCGGGGAAGTCGTCGGAGCGGGTGTCGTCGGTCATACGCATCGCCGACGTGATGCGCGTATCGGCAGGTGGCTCCGGCTCCGCCTGCCGCGGATTCATGAACCGCTCGGTGGTCTCGTCGAACCGGAGGTTGCGCCGCGCCACTTCGTGCTGGGCGGGCGCATCCGGCCGCGCGCGCCCAGGTTGCGCGTCGTGGGTCTGCCACCAGGCGTAGGCCAAGCCGCCGCAGAGCACGATCAGTGCAATCCGGAAGACGCCGCTTCGCATGAGGGTTGATGATACTACAAACGCCGCCCGCGGGCGGCTTCGAGTAACTAGGAGAAGACCACGGGCTCTACCGGGCAGACTGCCAGGAACGCCTCCACCACCAGCGGGTCAAACTGGATGCCGGCGCCTTCCCGCAGGACTCGAATCGCCTGCTCCGCGCGCATGCCGGAGCGGTAGGGGCGGCTGGAGGTCATGGCATCGTACGAATCGGCAACCCGCACGATGCGGGCGCCTAGAGGAATCCGATCGCCTCTGAGCCGGTGAGGATAGCCACTCCCGTCGTGATTCTCGTGATGCAGCTCCACGATGGGAAGACTAGCCTCAAAATTTCCCGAATGCTCCAGGATGCGCCTGCCCAGCGATGGGTGCATCCGGATCACCGCCAACTCCTCGCTGTTTAACCTGGCGCTCTTTTGCAGGATCTCCTCCGGGATCGCGAACTTGCCGACATCATGCAGCCAGGCGCCGGTGCGAATGGCCGCCACCTGGTCGCACGGTAGACTCAGCACCTGGGCGACTGTGGTCGAGTATTCTCGTACCCGGAGGCTGTGGGCGGCAACGCACGGATCACGCGCAAGCCAGGCATCCCAGAAGGGGAGCGCACCCGCTGCCCTGGGGTAGGACTGGGCTGGAAGGATTGACACACCAAGTAATTCCTGCATGCCGCCTAGCTCGCTTCCTCCGGATCATCCCTCTGAAAAAAGACTGCTTAACCAGAATCTGGCTTCAGTTCGATCAACCCGGTCCCTCCGTAGGGCATGTGGGGTGCCAACCCTCCAATGCGGGGGTTCTAGTATCGATGGTACTGAATTGAACCTTGGTCGACGAAGTCGCAGGGGCGATAATCTCTTGTACGGACCTATGGCTTTTGGTGCAGTCAGCCTACCGCAGCGCTCCCGCAAGGAACTGAGGCGTTATCAGCGCTATCCCAGCGGTGGCTCCCTGCGCGCAGCTTGGGTCGATTCCAGCGGAGAATTGAAACTCGGCCATGCCCGGATTCTGAATGTGTCGGAGTTCGGCTTGGCGATCGAACTCCCTGAGGCTCCGGCGCGCAACGCCATGGTCAGGCTCCAATCCGAAAAGCTGAAGCTGTCCGGATGCAGCACGGTGAGGCACATCGCCACCAAGGGGTCGAAGTTCGTCGTCGGGCTGGAGCTGGCGGACGGATTGAAGATGGAGATGCCGGTCTCCCGCTCCGCGCCAGTCTCAGCCAGTTCCCAAGATGATTGGTTTGAACGGTTTGCGGCCAGCATCGCGGCCGAAACTCATCGGCCAGATTCGGAATAGCCTCCCCCCTCTGCGCGGCGTATCTCCCAGCCATCCTAAGCCTGATCTAGGGGGTTTTTCGCCCATCCTCCCATTATCACCACTGATCGACTTGCCACCCTACCGACGGTACTATTGATGGTACTAGTACCTAAACTCCTCTGGAGCTATAATGTATCGTCAAGGGCGCAGTTCGGCTGGCAGGTTCCTCAATTTATGCAGTCTCCTGATTCTATCCACGCTAGCCGGTGAATTGGGCTTCGGCCAAACGGTAGACATCGCGTTGTCCTCGGGCAGCGGAAGTCCGGGCGGCGCCGTCACATTGAACGTCAACTTGACCTCGACTCCTGGGAGCGAGCCGTCGACGGTTCAGTGGACATTTAATTACTCCACGACTGATTTCAGCAACCTGACGGTTGCCACCGGACCGACCGCAACAGCGGCGGGGAAATCGGTGCTCTGCAATACAGGTACTGGTGTTTTGACCTGCCTGATCTTCGGGCTGAACGCTACCACGGTTGCGAACGGAGTGGCGGCGACAGCGACGTTCTCGATAGCCGCGGGGACCTCCAGCACCTCCTCGATCATCACGCTGAGTGGAACTTCGGCCGCGCTGCCCAGCGGCACGGGTGTGGCGACGACAACCAGCCCGGGTACGGTTACCATCATCCAGCCGCCGCAGCTAAGCGCGCTGAGCTGCAGCCCAGCCTCGGTTCAGGGGCCGGCGACTTCCACATGCACGGTGACGCTAACCTTGCCGGCATCGGCCGGCGGCATGGCGGTCTCCCTTTCTTCCAATAACGCCGGCGTTACGGTACCTGCTTCAGTGACCGTACCCGGGGGCGCGGTCAGCGCCACGTTCACGGCCACCGCCGCCGCGGTCGCGGTCGATACCACGGCCCAACTCACGGCCAGCATGGCGGGCATATCCCGCAATTTTTCGCTCACCGATACGGCCCCCGTGCAGTTGTCGGCGTTGTCCTGCCCGGCGGCCATCAATCCATCGGCCACCGGCACGTGCACTGTGACACTGAACAAGGTGGCCGCCGGCGGCGGCTTTGCCGTCAGCCTGTCCAGCAACAATGCCGCGCTCACCGTGCCGGCTTCGGTGACGGTCGCTTCCGGCGCAAGCAGCGCCACTTTCACGGCTACCGCCGGCACTCCGGCCACCACCCAGAGTGCGACGGTAACGGCCTCGGCGGGTGGCATCTCCCAAACCGCGATCGTCAGCGTGCCCGCCACGCCGCAGTTGAGCGGTTTGAGTTGCAGCCCAGCCTCGGTTCAGGGACCGGCGACCTCCACCTGCACCGTCACGCTGAGCGCTGGGGCGTTGGCCGGCGGGATGACCGTCTCGCTCTCGTCCAATAGCGCCAGCGTCACGGTGCCGGCTTCCGTGACCGTAGCGGCGGCCGCGACTAGCGCGACTTTCACCGCTACCGCCGCCGCCGTCGCGGTGGATACCTCAGCGACCCTGACCGCCACCATGAGCGGCATCACCCGCACCTTCTCGCTCACCAACACGGCGCCTGTGCAACTGTCCTCGGTGAACTGTCCGGCCAGTGTGGCCTCGGCGGCCGCGGCCAGTTGCACCGTGACTCTGACCAAGACGGCGGGCGGCGGCGGGTTTGCTGTCAGCCTGTCGAGCAATAACGCCGCACTCGCCGTGCCGGCTTCGGTGACGGTCGCTTCCGGCTCTACTACCGCCAGCTTCACGGCGACGGCGGGCAGCCCGTCGGCAGACCAAACCGTCACCGTCACGGCGACCGCGGGCGGCATCAGTGTGACCAACGTCGTGACTGTCACGGCCACGCCGCAGTTGAGCGGACTGATTTGCAGCCCGGCCTCTGTTCAGGGACCGGGGACCTCCACTTGCACGGTGACTCTGAGCCTTCCGGCATTGGCCGGGGGCATGACGGTCTCGCTTTCGTCCAACAGCGCCAGCGTGGCGGTGCCGGCCTCGGTGACCGTAGCGGGCTCCGCGTCGAGCGCCACCTTCACCGCTACCGCCGCCGCAGTCGCGGTGGATACCCCAGCGACCCTGACCGCCACTATGAGCGGCGTCTCCCGCACCTTCTCGCTCACCGATGTCGCTCCCGTGCAACTATCCTCAGTGAACTGTCCGGCGAGCGTGGCCTCCGCGACCACCGGAAGTTGCACCGTGACGCTGACCAAAGCCGCCCCTGGCGGCGGCTTCGCCGTTAGCCTGTCGAGCAACAATGCCGCCCTCACCGTGCCGGGTTCGGTGACAGTCGCGTCTGGCTCTACTACCGCCAGCTTCACGGCGACGGCGGGCAGCCCGTCGGCGGACCAAACCGTGACCGTCACAGCGACCGCGGGCGGCATCAGTGTGACCGACGTAGTGACGGTATCGGCCACACCGCAGTTGAGCGGGCTGAGTTGCAGCCCCGCCTCGGTTCAGGGCCCGGGAACTTCTACCTGCACCGTGACCCTGAGCCTTCCGGCATTGGCCGGCGGCATGACCGTCTCGCTCTCCTCCAATAGCGCCAGCGTGACGGTGCCGGCT
>JACOSH010000471.1 GCA_016178945.1 Acidobacteriota bacterium | reverse complement strand
GCTTTGTCGCCATTGAGGCTGCTAGCGGCCGCATTGCCGCGTTTTACACGCTCGCCGCGAGCAGCATTCCCACACCCGGCTTGCCCGCCGAGTTGACCCGAAAGCTGCCTCGCTATCCGGCGATTCCGGCGGCCCGCATCGGTCGCCTGGCTGTTGACCAGCAGTTTCAGGGCCGCGGTCTCGGCGCGGCCCTGCTGGCCGACGCCGCCCGCCGCACGCTGGACGCGGCCCCGGCTGCCTTCGCCCTGGTGGTGGACGCCAAGAACGACGCTGCCATCGCGTTCTACCGGCATCACGGATTTCTCCCGTTTGCCGGCCAGCCACGCACGCTTTTCCTCCCGCTCGCGACAGCCGCCAGGGTGTTTCGTTCCTCGCTGGGCCAAAAGTAGACCTGCTGAGGGGATCGGGGGGGCCTCCATCCTCCCCTCAGGCCGGGTACTTGCCGGAGATGTAGTCATGCAGGTGACTGATGGTCTGCTCGTGGGCCGAGATGATCCACTTCACCAGATCGCCGATCGACACGACGCCCACCACCTTGTCGTTGTCCACGACCGGGAGGTGGCGGATGCGCCGCGTGGTCATCAATTGCATGCATTCTTCCACGGTGTGCTCCGGCGTCACGCAGACCACTTGGGAGGTCATGATTTCCCGCACCTGGGTTTGACGGGACGACCTGCCCTGCAGAATGACTTTGCGGGCGTAATCGCGCTCGGAAACGATACCGGCCAGGCGGCCCTCCGAGAGGACCAGCAATGCGCCGACCGATTTGTCGGACATCGCCTCGATGGCTTCGTAGACGGATGCAACGGGCGCCACGGACCAGACCTCCTGGCGCTTACGATCCAGAACGGCGGAAACCGGGTCAACAAGTTGCATGGGCGTTGACACCCCCTCGTCTGGAGAGTCTATCACGGCCAGAACGGGGCTGAGACGGACGGCCCATGCGACAATGGGGGTAGATTGTGGTGTCTGGAAACGAGACGGGCATGACCGGGGTGGTGGGGACGATCCCCTTCTTCGGCGTGCCTATACGGCTGCACTTCACGTTTGCGCTGCTGGTGGTGTTCCTGGTGTTCATCGGAGTGGGGGAGCGGCAGTCCGGCGCGTTCACGGCGCTGTATGTGCTGGCCCTGTTTCTGTCGGTGCTGTTCCACGAGCTGGGGCATTCGCTGGTGGCGCGGCGCTACGGCATCCACACGATCGAGATCTTCATGTTTCCCATCGGGGGCGTGGCGCGGATGGACCGGATGCCGCGGGCGCGAGAGGAGCTGTGGATCGCGCTGGCCGGGCCGGCGGTCAACCTGTTGATCGCGGCGGGGCTGGGGGGGTGGCTGGCCCTGCGGGGAGATCTGGCGCCGATTCACCATCTGATCGAGCCCACCGACAACAATCTGGCGGAGCGCATCGCCGCCGGGAATCTGTTCCTGGCCGCGTTCAACATGCTGCCGGCTTACCCGATGGACGGGGGCCGGGTGCTGCGCGGGTTGCTTTCGCTGCGCAAGACCGACCAGGAAGCCACGCGGATCGCCGCCGGCGCGGGCCAGATTCTGGCCATCGGGATGGGTCTGTATGGGCTGCTGTCGGCCAACTACATCCTGATCTTCATCGCCATGTTCGTTTACCTGGGCGCGACCGCGGAGGCCAACGCCGCCAAGGGCAAGGCCCTGACCATGGGGTTCCCGGTGCGCGCGGCGATGGTCACCGATTTCCGCACCCTGCAACACGGGGAGACCATCCGCGACGCGGGCAATCTGCTGCTGGCCACCTCGCAGCAGGATTTTCCGGTCCTGTACGGCGAGCAGGTGATCGGGCTGCTGCAGCGCGGGGCCCTGATGCGCTCGATGATGGAACAGGGGCCGGACACCTACGTCTCTTCCGCCATGAACCGCGATTTTGTGCGCCTGTCGCCGGACCTGGACCTTTCCGAAGCGGCCCAGGCGATGGGCGGCGGCTGCGCCCTGGTGATGGAGGAGGAGCGTCTGCTGGGCCTGCTGACGACCGAGAATCTGGCGGAGTTCCTGGTGCTGCGGCAAGTCGGGATGATGCCGGCCGAGCGCCAGGCGGGGCCGTGATCCTTGGGAACACGCGACGCGGAATCGGGGCGCCCGGCTGATTACCGGCGGCGCCGAGTCCTACTTGGGCTGCAACGGGCCGGAAGACAAGACCAGCTCGACGTGATTGGCTTCTTCCACCGCGGCCGGCGCCATGCGGGCCAGCAGCAAGACGCAGCCGATCTGCTCGCCCACCGTGGTCAGCACCTCCATCTCGCTGCCGGTGTGCTGGTGAGGCAGGCGGTGCTGCACGTTGATGACGCCGACCACGCGGTTGCGGGCGATGACCGGCGCCGAGAGGAAGGCTTCAAAGCTGTCTTCCGGCAGGTCGCTGAAGCGCTTGAAGCGGGGGTCCTTGTAGGCCTCCCGCGAAATGGCCAGCAGGCGCCGCTCGCGCGCCACCCAGCCGGTGAGGCCTTCATCCAGACGCAGCCGGATCTTGCCGATGGTGGACGGGTGGGGCGTGTTGGAAGCGCATAAGACCAGCTCGGCGCCGTCCAGCAGATAGATGAAGCAGGAATCGCATTCGGAGAATTCCACGATGAGGGAGACAACCCCCTGCAGCACTTCCTGCAGGCTCATCTCCTTCACCATGAACCGGCTGATTTTTTGAAAGAGCCGGAGCTGCTGCTCGGTCCGCTCGAGCCGCTGCTCGACTTCTCTGACTTTGGGCACTAACTTTCATTATACGGCTTTCGAAGTCATTCCGGCCGCGGGGCCGAGGCGGCGGACTCGTGTTTCGCGATCGCCGCCGGCAAGGCCTCGCGCAGGATCTTGCTGTTCCAGCCGCTGCCCAGGATGAAGCTGACCAGGACGGCTTTCAGGCCGGAGAATCCGGTGTGCTCCAGAACCAGCCGGGTACCCGCGGGCACGGCTTCCAGCGTGAACGCGACCCGGGTGTCGATAGCGCTGCTCTTCCAGGTGTAGACCAGGCGGTGAGGCTCGTCCACTACGAGCACCTCGCAGTCGACGATGCCGGTGAAGCCCGGCGCCGGGTCGGTGTGAAACTGAAACCGGTGTCCCACGCGCGGCTCGAAATCGTTCTTCATCAGCCATTCGGAGATGGCGCGCGGGTCGGTGAGCGCGCGCCATACCGTTTGCGGAGGATACGGATAGACGACTTCCACTCGCAGGTTGCGTTTCATGCGGGGATCATCTTCTTCATCAGGCCGGCCAACACCACCCCGCCCAGGAACCAACCGATCACCAGATCCGCGCTGTAGATCAGCGCGTGCGCGGTGACGAAGCCGTACCAGTTCCAGTCCGGGAAGCGCGTGGCGACTCCCGCGGCCAGGCCCGCCAGAGCCAGGGCGCCGCCGGTCGCCGCCACGCCGGCTCCGCGCAGGCGCAGCGCGAGGACCGCCAGGAGTCCCGCGAGCACGACGTCATTGACAAACTGGATGACCAGGTTGCCCGTGATGTTGTGGGTCTTGTCGGCCATGTCCGGCAGGAAGGAGATCGCCGCGAAGACGCCCTGTTGCTGGAAGTACATCCCGTTGCCCTGCATGTTCGCCTGGAGGGTCTTGACCACTGCGGGCCCGTCCTTGAACTGCTTGAGGTAGGCCTCGTGCCAGGGCAGCGCGGCGTGCGACACCGACTCCCACACAAAGATCGTCAGTCCGGCGGCCAGAGCGCCGGCCAATAGGAATTTCACGTTCATGTCTTCTCCTTTTCCGCGTTGCGATCCAGATACTCCCCCAGGGCTTGAAGCTTGCGTTTCCAAAAGATCTCGTAGTGCGCGGTCCAGTCGCGGACCTCGCGCAGGGGCGTCGAATAGAGGCGATAGACCTGCCGCCGGCCCACTCGTTTCGGGCGCACCAGCCCGGCTTCGCGCAGGATGCGCAAGTGCTGGGAGATGGCCGGCTGGCTCATGCGAAAGCGCGCGGCCAGCTCCGTCACCGGCCGGTCCGCCTCGCGCAGCAGGTCCAGCAAGGCCCGGCGCGTCGGGTCGGCGATGGCCCGGAAGACGTCGGAGCTGGCCGCGACCCCGCTCATTACCCGTCCAGAATAATAAGCGATCGCTTATTTGTCAAGCGGAAAGTTCGAGCCTGGAGCGCGCGGGCCTACCGGCCCTCGAACGCCGCCCGCAACCGGGGCAGGTAGCTATCGGGCATACTGTGATCCTGGATGCCTTCGAGCCCCTTGGCGAACAGGGCCTTGAAATCACCCTTGAAGTCGAGCGCGTCGTGAATCCTGTCCAGCTCGCTGGCGATAAAGTTGTGCAGCTTCTCCTCAAGGCTGGGATCCTCGCGCAGCTTGCCGTCCGCCAGGAAGAACATCTCCTCCCGCGCGTGGCGATATCCCATCGCCAGAAGGGGCACTCGCGGCACCACATCCTTGTCGTTGACGTAGCGGAAAGCCCTGGATCCGAGGACGCCGTTGAACTGATCCATGAACGCCTTGTTGCCCACGCGCGGCTGCCCGTAGGTGTACAGGCCCTGGACCGGCACACCCTCCACCATCTCAGCCTGAGCCGCGGCCAACGCGGCGAGCGCGCCTCCGAGACTGTGCCCGGTAATCCAGACTTTCCTGACGCCGCGATCGCGCAGGGCCGGAGCAACGCGCGAGTCCCAGACCTTCAATAGAGACTCGTAGAACCCCGAATGCAGCTCGCCCCGGATGGAGGCGGCCCGGGGCCTTTCCGGCGCGGCGTTCAGATTGATCCCCCAATCCTCGAGCTGATCCGTTCCCCGGAACACGGCCAGCACCAGGCGATCATCCTGGGCGGTGAAGCCCTGGATCTTGCCTTCATCGAAGAAACGGCTGTCCAGGTCGCGCTCTGCGGCCCACTGGGCGATGTCCTGCCCGGTCTGATAGGCCACGGCCGCGGCCTCTCCGAGCCGCAGCGCGTTCTTGGCGGAATGCCCTTCCGCCGCAACGTCGAAGTCGAATGTGCTCATTCTTTTTCTCCCAACCAGGATTTCAGCAGGTCAAATGATAAGTGTCTCGCGTGTTGCGGACCGTTACAATCGAGACACGTGGGTAGTAGAGAATGCCGGTTTGGCCGCCGCGGCGCTCGACTCGCTGGGCACGAGTACGGCCGTCTCCTTTGAGAGTCGCGCGGCGCGGGATGCTTGCAGAGTTAAAATTGAGACTGTGAAGACGATCCCGATTCCGGGGACCAGGAATCAGAGGCCGAAGGAAGATCCACATTATCCAGCGGCAGTGAAGCGCGCCAAGGAGGCGGCCCGCCGGCTGCAGGACGCCGGGATCATCGACGCCGAGGGACGCCGAATCCGCAAGGACCTGCCCGCCGACATGCAGGAAGGCCCGGATCGCGATTTCGGCGGCTGATGTCCCCGAGAATGATCGTGGTCGCCGGGCCACCCGCTAGCGGCAAGTCCTCCGTCTTCCCTCTTCGGAGTCTCCAGTTTCAACGCCGATGATCGTGCCGCCGAGCTGAACAGCGGTTGCTATGCCGCATTCCCAAGCACATTCGAATCGTCGAAACCTACAGATCGAGTCTCGCCAATCTTCCCAAGGCCATCGGCGAGATCGATGACCTTTGGGTCTACGACAACTCGCCGGTTGGAGGACCACCACGGCTTGTTCTGGAAAGTCAGCACGGCGTAATTCACTTCTTGCCAGACGACCCACCCGGCTGGCTCGCAACAGCGCCAGGCTTCGATTGAAAAGTCCGAGCAGGCGCTGGCGCTGAAATGGGGACCCACTATAATGGAGTTTCGTGGCCAAAACACTGTGCTACCTGGATGCTTTCTCCGGGGTGAGCGGCGACATGCTGGTGGGGGCGCTGGCGGACGCCGGGGCGGACCAAGGCCGGCTGGCCGCGGCCCTCGACTCGCTCGGCACGGGCGCGGCCGTCTCCTTTGAGAGGGTCACGCGGCGCGGCATCGCGGCGACCAAGTTCCACGTCGCGGGCGTGGAGCAGAAGAAGCACCGGCACTTGTCCGCGATTCTGAAGATGATCGAGGGCGCGGCGCTCTCCAGCCGGGCGAAACAGAACGCCGCGGCCGTGTTCCAGAAGCTGGGCGAAGCGGAGGCCGCGGTGCACCGGATGCCGGTCGAGAAGGTGCATTTTCACGAAGTGGGCGCGGCCGATTCCATTGCCGACATCGTGGGGACGTGCGTGGGCTTCGACCTGCTGGGAGTGGACGAGATTGTCTGCGCGCCGGTCAACGTGGGAAGCGGAACCGTCGAGACCGAACACGGCTTGCTGCCGGTGCCCGCGCCGGCCACGGCCGCGCTGCTGGCCGGCAAGCCGGTCTACGCGCGCGGGCCCGCGGTCGAGTTGACCACGCCCACCGGCGCGGCGGTAGTGGCCACGCTGGCGGCGGGATTCGGCGCGCTGCCGGCGCTCCAACCGGTGGAAATGAAGAAAGGCCGGCCTGGCGTGCTGCTGCGAGTGCTGGCCAAACCCGAGGACCGGGAGGCGTTGGCCCAACTGATCTTCGCCGAGACCTCCACACTCGGGCTGCGGATGTACCCGGCCGAGCGGCGTGTGCAGCCGCGCCACTGGGTGGAGGTCCTGACGCCGCACGGCAAGGTGCGGATCAAGGTCTCCGGCGCCGGCGGCTACGCCCCCGAGTACGAAGATTGCCGGCGCCTGGCGCGGGAGACCGGAGTGGCGCTCAAACAGATCATGGCCGAGGCCAATTTCGCCTACCTGAAGAACTCCACATGAAATACTACCTGACCACCCCCATCTACTACACCAACGGCACGCCGCACATCGGCCACACCTATTCGACCATGGTGGCCGACCTGATCCGGCGGTTGAAGCGCATGCAGGGCTACGACGCGGTCCTGACCACCGGCACCGACGAGCACGGCGTCAACGTGGAGCGGTCGGCGCGGAAGGCGGGGAAATCGCCGAAGGAGTTTTGCGACGCCATGGCGGTGGAGTGGCGCAAGCAGTGGGACCGGCTGGGCCTGCAATACGACCGGTTCGTCCGCACCAGCGACCCCAAGCATCACGAGACCGTACGCTGGCTGTTCACGCGATGCCTGGAGCGCGGCTACATCTACGAGGGCTTCTACACCGGCCAATACTGTGTGTCGGACAATCTGTACGTCAACGACGCCAAGCCCGGCGATCCCTGCCCGGACTGCGGGCGGCCGACCGAGACGGTCACCGAGCCCAACTATTTCTTCCGGCTCTCGGCCTTCCGCGACCGGCTGCTGGATCTGTACGAGCGGAATCCCCTCTTGATCCAGCCGGAGACGCGGCGCAACGAGGTGCTGTCTTTCGTCAGGGGAGAGCTGAAGGACCTGTCGATCACCCGCACGACCATCGAGTGGGGCATTCCCGCGCCGGTGGAGGGCAAGCACGTGATCTACGTCTGGTTCGACGCGCTCATCGCCTACCTGAGCGCGGTGCGGGAGGAGGGCTACTGGCCCGCGGACCTGCACCTCATCGGCAAGGAGATCGTGCGCTTTCATGCCGTCTTCTGGCCGGCCTTCCTGATGGCGGCGGACCTGCCCCTGCCCAAACGCATGTTCGCGCACGGCTGGCTGCTGTTCGAGCAGGACAAGATGAGCAAATCGCGCGGCAACATCGTGCGCCCGGAGCCGATCCGCCGCACGCTGGGAGCCGATGCGCTGCGCTACTTCCTACTGCGCGAAATCGTCTTCGGGCAGGACGGCAACTTCAGCTACGATGCGCTGGTGGGGCGCTACAACGCGGATCTGGCCAATGGCCTGGGCAACCTGGTGAGCCGCACCCTTTCCATGCTCCAGCAGTACCGGGGCGGCGCGATCCCGGCCACAACGGGAGATCCGGAGATCGCCGCGCTGGCCACGAACACCATCGGAACGGCGCTGGGTTGTTTTGAGAACTTCGATTTCTCGCGGGGGCTGGAAACGATCTGGGGGCTGCTATCGGCGGTGGACCGGCTGATCGTGCAGCGCGCGCCGTGGAAACTGATCAAGCAGGCGGATCCGGACTCGCAGGCCAGCCTGGACGCCACGCTGTACACGGCGGCGGAGACGCTGCGGGTGGCCACGGCGCTGCTGGCGCCGGTGATGCCCGAATCGACCGAGAAGATCTGGGCCCAGTTGGGCATGACGGCGCTGAGCGCGGTGCGGTTGGATCAGCTCGTCTGGGGCGGGCTGCCCGCCGGGCAGAAGATCGCGGGAGGCGGCGCGGTGTTTCCGCGCATCGACCTCAAAGAAGTGTTGCCCAAACTCCAGGCGCTGGAAGCCGAGGCGATCGCCGAACAGTCGGCGCTGATGGGGCAGGCGGCGCCCGCCGCCCCGGCCGAGGCGGCCGGCGAGAAGATCACGATCGAGGATTTCGCCAAAGTGGACCTGCGGGTCGGGCTGGTGCTCTCGGCCGAGCCCGTGAAGGGCGCCGACAAGCTGCTGCACCTGAAGGTCGACATCGGCGAAGCGGAACCGCGGACTATCGTCGCCGGGATCGCCGAGGGCTATACGCCGGAGCAGATGAAGGGCCGGAAGGTGGCGATCGTCGCCAACCTGCAGCCGCGCAAGCTGCGGGGCATCCTGTCGAACGGGATGATCCTGGCCGCCTCGGTGGGGGACGGGAAACCGGTGCTGGTTGGCTTCCACGAGGAGATCGAGCCCGGGGCGCGGATCAAGTGAGGCTGGCCGATTCGCACTGTCATCTGGACAACGCGCAGTTCGCCGCCGACCGGGAAGCGGTCATCGATCGAGCCCGGAAGGCGGGCGTCGAATGGATGCTGGCGGTGGGAACCGGCGAGGGGCCGCCGGATCTGCGCGCGGGGCTTCGGCTGGCCGAGGCCCATCCGTTCATCCTCGCGACGGTGGGCGTCCATCCCCACGACGCGGCGAAAGCCACCGAAGAAACCTTCACCGAGCTGCGCGCCTTGCTGGATCAACCCAAGGTTGTGGCTTTGGGCGAGATCGGTCTGGACTACCATTACGACTTCTCGCCGCGCCAGGTCCAGCGCGAGATTTTCCTCCGCCAGTTGACGCTGGCCGAGGAGGCCGGCAAGCCGATCGTGATCCACACGCGGGAAGCCTGGCCGGACACGCTGGAGATCCTGCGCGAGAACTGGAGAGGCGAGGGGATCTTCCACTGCTTCACGGGCGACGCCGGCCAGGCGCGCGAGGCGCTCAACCTGGGCTTTCACCTGGCTTTCGGAGGCGTGCTCACGTTTCCCAAGGCTCAGGAGGTGCGGGAAGCGGCGCGCATGGTTCCGCTCGACCACCTGCTGGTGGAGACCGACGCGCCCTACCTTGCGCCGGTCCCGCATCGCGGGAAACGCAACGAGCCGGCCTTCCTGGTGAACACGGTTCAGAGGGTGGCTGAGGTCCGCGGCGACACCGCGGCGGAGATCGCCGAGGCCACCATCGCGAACTTTGAACGTCTCTGTTTGCGATACACTGGGTAATCTCCATGGGACTGAGCAAGCTAGGCCAGGCCTTCAGCGCGCGGGAAATCTTCGAGCTGATCAAAGACGAGCTGCGGCGCGTGGAAGAAGAGATCGCCCTGGAGTCGGTGGCCTCGGTTGACGCGATCACGGTGATCAGCCGCTACTTGCAGTCGAGCGGCGGCAAGCGGCTGCGTCCCTCCCTTTTGCTGCTCTCCTCCAAGCTGATCGGCAACGGCGGCGACAGCGCGATCCGGTTGGGCGCGGTGGTCGAGATTGTCCACACCGCGACCTTGGTCCACGACGACGTGATCGACGCCGCCGAGACCCGGCGCGGCCGGCCCTCCACCAACGCCCAGTGGGGCAATCACATCTCGGTCCTGGCCGGCGACTGGCTGTATATGCAGGCCTTCCAGCTCGCGCTGAAGGAGCGGAATTTCCGGGTCCTGGACATCCTGATCGCCCTGACCCAGATGATGGTAGAGGGAGAATTGATCCAGCTCGAGCGCATCGGCAAGATCGGGATCTCCGAAGCGGATTACATGGAGCTGGTGGATCGCAAGACGGCCGGCCTGTTTTCGGCCTGTGCGCGGCTGGGCGCCCTTGTCGCGGGCGCCGACCACGCCACCGAAGAGCGGCTGGGCGACTACGCCTGGAACCTGGGCATGGCCTTCCAACTGGTGGATGACGTGCTGGATTTCACTGCCCGGGCGCAAACGCTGGGCAAGCCGGTGGGCGGCGATCTGAGGGAAGGAAAAGTAACACTGCCGTTGATTTACGCGCTGGGAAGGGCGACTCCCGAGGAGCGCCACGCGGTGGAGACGATTCTGAGCGACCGCAACTACGACCGGGTTCCCTTCCGCGAGGTGCTGGCGATGATCCAGCGCTACGATGGGTTCGAGCGGGCCAAGGAGCGGGCCCTGGCCTTCACGGAGAAGGCCCGCCAGATTATGGCGGAGTTCCCGGAGTCGCCTTATCAGCGGGCGTTGTACGCGATCACGGACCTGGTAACGGACCGTGACCACTAGACGCCCTTTCCCTGGGCAAAAAAACTTCTGGTACCCGAATTACCGCTAGAGTATAATGCGGGGTGGCTCCCAACCCCTAGGAGGTCGCCGTGAGTGATCGACTGGAAACCCCTTTTGATAGCATTGAAGGGTCCTACGAGTACGTCGAGCTCCTGACGGAGGTCATTGCGGAAACCCGTCGCGATGTGGAAGCGGATCTGGCGCAGGCGGAACGCGACGGCGCGGAGAGGCGCAAGCAGGCCTTGCTGCTGGTCTCCTTCAACCTTTCCAAGCTGGAATCGCACATGACCAATAGCCGTCGTATCCTCAATGATCTCAGGACCTTACGCCGCTTGCTCCTGGATGAGCGGCGGCCCTTGGCTGCCTCGGCGGCAGGCCATTAGAGAGAGCGGCGGCATGCGCCTGACGCGACGAGCTTTTCTAGAGGCCAGCGCGGGGATGGCGCTGTCGGCGCCGGCCGCGGCCAAAAAGATCACCGGTCTGAAGATCGGGGTCACCGACTGGAATCTGCGCAAAGCCGGCGATGTTGCGGCCGTCGGACTGGCCCAATCCCTGGGATTTGACGGTGTGGAAGTCAGCCTGGGGCGGAAACCGGTCGACAACCGGCTGCCCTTGGATTCGGCGGAGATCCAGGAGCGGTATCTGGCCGAGGCCCGCAAGCACAACCTTCACCTGGCAGGCGCCTGCCTCGCCATCCTGCATGTCAACTACTTGAAAAACGACAAGCTGGGCCAGAAATGGGTAGCAGACGCGATCCCCATCACCCGCAAGCTGGACGCCCGGGTGATCCTGCTCCCGTTTTTTGGGCGGGGCGCCCTGCGGACCAACGAGGAGATGGCTTACGTGGCCGACGTGTTGAAGGAACTGGGGCCGGAGGCCGCCAAAGCCCAGATCCTGCTGGGGATCGAGAACACCATTTCGGCGGAAGACAACGCCCGCATTCTGGACCGGGTCGCCTCTCCGGCGGTGAAGGTTTACTACGACATCGGTAACTCCGCGCGCGGCGGTTTCCCGGTGGTCCGGGAGATCCGCTGGCTCGGAAAGGACCGAATCTGCCAGTTCCACCTGAAGGATAACCCGCACTACCTGGGCGAAGGCGCCATCGACCTGCCGGGCGTCATGAAGGCCATCAGCGACCTGAAGTTCGAAGGGTTCGCCAACCTGGAAACGGATACTCCCTCCAAGTCCGTGGAGAACGACATGGCCCGGAACTTGAAGTTCATCCGGGATTTGGCCCACGGGTAAGAGCGGCCCAGCGAGGTTGCGGTGACAACCACTTCCACAAGGTGTTATCCGGGGGGAGGGTTGTGTAGCCCCGGACTCTACTACATCGATCAAGTTCTCTTTTTGTTCGCCACGAATGCGCGGAACTGCCCTTCTGACGGGCTCTTCCGGCGAATCTTCATTGACAGGATGCAGAATTGCGTTTATGATTCTAGTTCACGCAAACGTTAACTGAATAGCAACTTCACACCGGTGGTATAGGAATCCTCTATGATGACCTTCATGATCGGTGACAAAGTGGTGTACCCGAACCAGGGGGTAGCGACCATTGAGAACATCAGCGTCCGCTCTTTTGGGGCCAACTTCGAGAAGTTCTATCTGCTGCGGCTGATCTACGGCAGCATGACGGTGATGGTGCCGTTTTCCAACGCCGGTAACATCGGGCTGAGGAAAATCACCAACAACCAGGATGTCTGCCGCGTGCTGAGCTTCCTGGCAGCGGGCCGGTGCTGCTCCTCCAACGACTGGAAGTGCCGCTTCAAGGAGAACGCCGACAAGATGCAGAGCGGCAGCCTGATCCAGGTCGCGGAGGTGCTCAAGAGCCTGTTGCTGTTGCAGGCGGAGAAGCCGCTCTCCTTCCGGGAGAAGAAGATGCTGGACCGGGCACGCCACCTGCTCGTCACCGAAGTGACGATCGCCCGGCGGGTACCGGAATCCGAAGCGCGAACCCTGCTGGAGAAATCGTTGAACAAGGCGGGCCTGGCTATGCCCGCCGTGTTGTAGCGCCTGTCCCGCTCAGACCGGATTGCGCTTGGTCCGTTTGAGCAGTTCCTCAGCTCTTTCCAAAGCCTTAGTTTCGGCTTCCTGTTTGGTCGCGCCTGTGGTGCGGGCCAGCGCGGCGCCGGGCGAGACGTTATCGGCTTTGCAGTGGTAGACCTCGCCCAGCTTGTAGGTGGTCAAGTTGCACGGCCATCCGGCGATCTCGACTCGGCGCTCGGAATACTCCTCCGGTTTCATGCGGCGCCTCTCGCGATAGGCGCGCCGACCAGGTTGCCCCATTCGGTCCAGGAGCCGTCATAGTTGGTGACGTTCGAATAGCCGAGCAGGTACTTGAGCACAAACCAGGAGTGACTGGACCGCTCGCCGATCCGGCAATAGGCGATCACGGGTTTGGAGCCGTCTATGCCCTGACCTTCGTAGAGCGCCTTCAACTCCGGGAGGGATTTGAAGGTGCCGTCGTCATTGCAGGCCTTGCCCCAGGGGATGCTTTGCGCGCCGGGGATATGTCCGCCGCGCTGACAGGTCTCGGGCAGACCGGGAGGGGCCAGGATTTCGCCGCTGAACTCCTGCGGGCTGCGCACGTCGACCATGGCCGCGGTCTGCCCGGAGGAAGCCACCATGACCTGGGGCAGGAAGGCTCGCAGCGAAAGGTCGGCGTTGGACGCTGAGTAGTGGGTGCGGCCCGGAGCGGGCTTATCGGTGCTCATCTCGCGGCCCTCGAGCAGCCACTTCTTCCGTCCTCCGTTCATGATGCGCACGTCGGGGTGGCCATACATCACGGCTTGCCACAGCGCCCAACAAGCGAACCAGTTGTTGTTGTCCCCGTAAATGACCACGGTCGTGTCCTTGGCGATCCCGGAGCTGGACATCAGCTCCTCAAACTGCTCCCTGGACAGGATGTCGCGGCGCAGCGTGTCGCAGAGCTGCGTATTCCAGGCCCAGGCCAGCGCGCCGGGCGCGTGGCCTTCGTCATAGGCCTTGGTGTCGACGTCCACCTCCACAACCCGCACGTTGGGGTCGGCGCGGTGGGCCGCCACCCAGTCGGTGGACACGAGCATCTCGGGATGTGCGTAATCGGACATGAATGAACCCCTCCTCGGCGACTTAGTATAGCGTATAATGAGAAAGCCCCGCTACGAAGGGGACCAAGAAATCGCCAACACAGGGTCGAATCCGTTCGACGCGGCGGGGGGCGGGGTTCGCTTCCGCCCCCCTCGTTCTTCCCTCCTGGACCCGATTCAGGCGGCCGGGGAGATGCTGCCAGAGTACGACTTTTCCGGTGGCGTTCTCGTCCGGAGGCACGGGTGGCAGCGGGTGGTGGCGGTCGTCATGGGCCTGGATCAGAATAGCCAAGGTTTCCAACAGTGCCGATTCCTCCGGGGAGAGACGGTCCGCGCCTTTGTCCATCAACTGCTCCACCGCGGCAACCATACGGTCATATTCATCCTCGGACTCGATCGCCTTGACCACGATGCGACTTGCCAGGCGAACGTATTTCTTCCGGTCGATAATAAGCGTAACGCTCATGATACGTTCCACGCTCCTTTCATATACTCCTTGTGCGTCATAATCCAACGGATGAACAGGACGTCACGGCTGAAGTTGATCTCCGCGATGAGCCGGTACTTGTTGCCGCCAAGTCGAACACCACGTAGGGCGTGACGAAATCCGCCGTGTTGAACGACTGCTTCACCTCCGCGAAACTGCCCCACGTAGCGCGTTTCGCAACTCGGTACCAGTGGTCCATAGCGCTGTCGGCGCCGGGATATTCCTCGCAGAACAGCCGTATCGCCTTGTGACTCACGACGTGCAGGGGACCGCCCCTATGGTCCCATAATGGGACCATTCCGTCAACAGATCATGCCGGGTTCCGTCGAAGAGGCCGCTCGGCCACCGTGCTTCTTGCGCTATGCAAGGTGTTTACGAGATGCCGGCGCTTCGTCCGAGAACGGGCGGCGGTCCAGCGAGAGCGCGTACGATGCCCAGACGGCTGCGCAACCAGGCATTGCAGCCGACGGCGCAAGGGGCGCGCCGCACTTGAAGCAATCCGCGACCCCTCCGGTCACCCGTTGCGTTTGAGGAAACAGAGGCCCTCGAAGGCGATCGAGTCGGGGGAGGCTTCGATGTTGCGCCAGATGGCCGCCGCCGCCGACAGGTTGGACAGGGCGAAGCCGCCGAAGCGTTAGGCGCACCCGCCGAGGTAGCGGAGGATAGTACAATTGGCCAGAGGGCACCAGGTACTGATAGCAATGCCGCCCTCAATCCCGTTTCTCATGTCCCTTTCCCTGAACAAACCCAAGCTTGACAACCTCGCCGGCGACATCTGGAAATCCGCCGAGCGCCTGCGCGGCAAGTTCAAGGCTACACGAATACCAGAGCGTCATTCTGCCCATCATCGTCATCCGGCGGCTGGAGTGCGTGCTACTGGATTGGCGCGAGGTAAAACGCGCCGAAGTGCTTGCCAGGAGGCCCAGGCTCACCGAGAAGGAACTCGCCAAGCTTGTCAAAGAGCTTGAACTGAATCCCAGACAAGCGCCCTTCTCGAACAAAACCAACTGGACGCTCCGGAAGGTCTACGAGGAAGATCACACGCTCCTGGAGGAGAATTTCCGGGCTTACATCAACGGCTTCTCCAGGAACGTCGACGACATCATCGGGCACTTCAATTACCGCGCCACCATCGGCACGATGGTGAAGAACAACCGGCTGGCCCCGATCCTGAATCAATACAAGGAGCTGGAGCTTGGTCCGGACAAGCTCTCTGGCCTGGAGATGGGCTATATTTACGAAGAGTTGCTCAGGCGCTTTTCGGAACAAAGCGGCGAGGAGGCTGGAGAGCACTTCACCCCGCGAGAGGTCATCCGGCTCATGGTCGAGCTGCTGGAGATTCCCATCCCCGACCGGCACATCTCCATCTACGACCCCGCGTGCGGCACGGGCGGCATGTTGTCCGTGGCCAAGGAGCACTTGCTCGACCGCGTCGGCACACGCGCCCAAAGGGAGAACGTCGAGAAGTTTGTAACCGTCCACGGGCAGGAGCTTTCCCCGACCAACTACGCGATCTGCCAGGCAGACTTGCTGATCAAAAACGACCAGCAGGCCAAGGTGTATCCCGGCAATTCCCTCATCCCTCACGATCCGCACAGCAAGGAGCCGGGCGACCAGCTTCCCGAGACCAAGCTCCGCTTCGACTTCATGCTCAGCAATCCGCCCTTCGGCGTCACCTGGGGCGGCAAGGACGGCTACGAGAAGGAAGCGCGGAAACTGGAGAAAACCCGCTACCAGGCTGGGATGCCGCGCGTCAACGACGGCGCCCTGCTGTTTCTGCAGACCATGCTGGCCAAGATGCAGCCGCCGGAGAAGGGCGGCAGCCACATCGCCATCATCTTCAACGGCTCGCCGCTCTCCAACGGCGATTGCGGCTCGGGCGAGAACGAAATCCGCCGCTGGATTCTGGAGAACGACTGGCTCGACGCCATCGTCATGCTGCCCGATCAACTTTTCTACAACACCGGCATCTTCACCTACATCTGGCTGCTGCGAAACGAAAAGCCTGCCAGCCATCGCGGTCGCGTGATGCTCATCGACGCCCGCCTGCAGTTCGAGAAAGAGCCGAAATCCTTCGGCAACAAGCGCAACCGCATGACGGACGCTCACCGGCAATGGATTGAGGATCGTTACCGTCAAGGCTGGAAACCTGGTTTCGACGACCAGCACGTGAAGCTTTTCCGCAAAGAGGACTTCGCTTACCACAAGGTGAAGGTAGTCTTCTGGCAGACCGACGAGCACGACCAGCCCGCCATCATCACCGAGCCTTACCAGAAGACGTTCACCGCCGCCAATCTCGCGAAAGAGCAAGCGTTCCACGACAGCGACCTCACCTTCCGCGTGCGCGTGAAGGCGGATAAGAAAGAGACGACAGCGGAGTTCGCACTCAAACCGGCGGACAGCGCCGCGAAGAAGCTCAAAGCGGCCGGCCCGAGATTCTGTCCGTCGAATGGACGCACCGGCAGTACGTGGAGGACGACGAATACATCCCGCACGGCGAGGACATCGCGGCGTTCCTGAAACGGGAAATCGCCAAGCCCATCCATCAACTGGGAAGATAGCCCGCAGCTCGGCTACGAGATCCTACCGAACAAGTACTTCTACCGCTAGAGTTCATTGGTTCAGGTGGAACGCCAGCCACGGGCAATCCTGACTTCTACGATGGAGAGATACCCTGGGTGCAAACCGGTGACCTCAACGATGATTGGTTGAGTGCGACGGCAAAGACAATTACGGAGAAAGGACTACGTCAGTCGACGGCACGCCTTTACCCTGCCAAGACACTTCTGATGGCCATGTATGGGGCTACAATCGGGAAACTCGGAATTCTTCAATTTCCAGCTACGGTCAACCAAGCGTGCTGTGCGCTTGTGCCCCGAAATGTAGTGAGCGTGCGGTTTATGCCTCGGGGGTCACCCAAAACCGACCATAGAGGGTCACTTCAAAACCGACCAACGATAGACATCACTCGGGACGTTTGATTTTGACTGGAAGGCAGATACCTTCGGTCAACATGAGCAATGTCTTGAGCGAAGAAAACA
>JACOSH010000470.1 GCA_016178945.1 Acidobacteriota bacterium | reverse complement strand
GTTATGCGACTGCTTATAGCGGCTTACGGCCGCTTCCAGTTCGTCCAGTGTTTTCTTGGCCTGATCCAACTGGCTCTTCAGGAACTCAGTAGTTCCTTCGGCCTGGGTTTCCCGCGCCTTCAGGTTCTCATCCACGTAGAAATTGCTGAGCTGGTTGGTCACCTCTGCGACCACCTGGCGGTTCGCGCCCTCATAGGACACCTTGAACGCGCCCGGGCGATTGGCGGCATAGCCTCTCACGACGGTGGTCTTAATGTCCGTCCGCATCTGCTGGATGATGGTTTCCTGGGCTTGCCTCTTGCGCTCTTCCGGATACAGGTTGTAGGTCTCGATCAGCTTCAGGAGGCGGTCGGTGCTCAGAATCCTCTGGCTGATAGTAGTGATCCGGTCCTGGAGGTCGGTCACTACCAGCGAGCTCACGAATCGCTCCGGGATCTTCTGGCTCTCCACCAAAATGGTGGCCTCTGCCTTCCAGACCGGCGGCAAGCTTTGGACTACGCCAACCACGGCGGCGCTGAGTGTCACGCACAGGCCCATCACCAACCACTTTTGTTTCCATGCCATACGGACGATCGAGAGCGGGTGCGGACCCTGGAAAGAAGATTTCAGTGGTGTCATAGAGAGTGTGGAAACATCTTGTTGCGGTTTCTACTATTGCACGACGGTGGCCAAAAACTTGTTGCTTGGGATTTGTTCAGCTTACAAGGGGTGGGAGGCTGACGGTTACGCCGGTTTTGGACTTATTCCCAAACCTTCGTAGTCGCCCCATCGATGCCAGTTGGGGGGAAACAAAAAACCCGGCATCCGTTGCCTTGGCGGATGCCGGGTGAAACGTACCGAAACCAACAGCGGACTACCGCAGTACTTACGCGGCGAAGCGACGCCGCAGCAAAGCCGCCACGCCCAGCAAGCAGGTTCCCATCAACACAACCGTGCTCGGTTCGGGAATCGTGTTAGCGATGTCCCCGCTAAGCACGCTGCTGCTCGTGAAGGCCTGTCCTGCGGCGGCCGGCGCTGTGAAGCTGAGGTTGAAGCCGCCGGCATAGAAGATGTTCGGACCGTTGGGCAGGCCGAAGTAGTTGGTCAGAATGGTATTCTTCTGATCCACGAAGCCAGCGCCGATGATGTTGAAAACACCAGGGATCGACTGCACGACGGCAAATCCGAACTGGCCACTGAAGATCGTCGTGTTAGCCGGCACGTCGCCCGCATCCAGTATCCCGTTGTTGTTCAGGTCGATTCCGCCAACCAGTGAAATGGTGCCGACCGGCCCCCAGGACCAGCTTCCGGTGGCAGGACCCGTGGTAAAGCTGAAAATGCAATTGATGCAGTTTCGGGTCTGTCCAGAGTTGAGCGGCGTGCTGGTCGCGAAGACGTTGTCCACCTGGATGTTAGAGCCAACCAGCGGCGCCGCCCCACCGGCATAGGAAATCACCGGGTTGGTCGACACACACGGGTTGCCAAGGCAATGATTGGCGTCGATGTTAAAGTCCAGGTTCACTGTGGCAAAGGCCGACGAAGCCATGCACAGGAACCCAAGCAGAGTTAAAACCACCTTTGTCATTCGTTCCTCCTGTTATCCGAAAACAAAGCTCTTTCTGAAGCGAACATTCGGTGCCCGCTGTGGAGCTTCAGGTACGTTGATTACTTAGCAATCGATCTGCCACTGTTGGTAAGGCCACTTTTCATTTTGTTTTCTATTGCTTAACAGAATCGTCACGCATGTAACAGGTTCCGAAAACAGAGGACCAAAAGAAACCGTTTTTCATCCCTTCCCGAAAACCTATGTCTCATGGCAACAACATGTTGCAGCCAACAAGATGTTGCCATCGGGATCCGCTGCATCACTGCGCCCTCGCCAGCAGTTCACGTGCAGTCTTGGCTTCCGGAACGTTGGGATCCATCCTCAAGGCCGTCTGGAGAACTTTCTCGGCCCGCTTGCGATCGCCGGCTCGGGTGTAGGCCATGGCCAGATGATACTGCTGCACGGCGCTCCCCTCCTTGGACACAGCCGCTTCCAAATGCTTTGCGGCATTTTCGAACAGACCCTTGTGGTAAAAGGCCCATCCAATCGTGTCGTCGATCCAGGGTTCCTTGGGGGCCAGCTCCTTGGCTTGCTGCGCCAGACGGAGCGCCTCGTCGGCCTGCCCGCCGTGCTCTAGCAGCACGTAGGCCAGGTTATTGAGCGCCAGTCGGTTGGTCGGCTGAAGCGAAAGGACCTTGCGGTAGTTCTCGATGGCCGCCGGAATGTTGTTGAGCTTGTTCTCCAGCATAGCCAGAGTCAGCCGCGCTTCCACGTTCCGGTCGTTGGCTGCCAAGAACCGGTCCAGGATCTGTCGGGCTGAATCATACTTTTCTTCCCTCACGTCCAGCTTGGCCAAGGCTAACCCAGCCGGTACAAAGCGTGGATCCACCTGCGCAGCCGATGAAAGGGCTTCACGCACCTGCTGTGCGTCACCGCCATTTCGCGACAGCCAGGTCCCCAAGTAGTAGCGGATGGCAGCCGACTTGGGGCGCTGGTCGGCATACTCCTGAATTCTTTTTGCGCCTGCGGCGATCTGCTTCTGCTGCACGTAGCTCTCGGCCAGGTATTCCATTGCGCGCATGTCCTCGGGACTCTGCTTGAGGGCCTCTTCAGCGGAGGCTCGTGCGCCCGCGGTGTTTCTGACCCACAGCTTGTAGGCCGCATCCTGCACCAGGAATTCGGGTATTCTCGCCAGCCGCATGCCCTGATCGACGCCTTTGCGCACGTTTGGCTCGTCTGCCAGCGTGAGCAGTATCCAGTTGCGCTGGGCGATGGCCGCCAACGAGTTTTTCTGCCCTTCCGGCATCTTGTCGAGGAGTTCCAGGGCGGTTTTGGCGGCGCCCGTGGAACGTAGCGATTCGGCCAGCTCCAGGCGGGCGCCCAGCATCTCGGGATCCAGGCGCAGAGCTTCCCCCAGCTCCTGCCGGTACGCGGCCGTTTCCCCGACTGCGTAGTTGGTCTTGGCCATGACGTAGTGAGCCAGCGAAGACTCCGGCTTGAAGCGCAGGACTTCGCGGAGGTCCTTACGGGCATCCTCGTAGCGTCCCGCCACCAGGTAGATCTGGCTACGCTGTTCCAGTGCGTCGGTGTCGGAAGCGTGTTGCCGCAGCGCCTTACTGAGAATCTGTTCAGCGTCCGGAATCCGGTTGTTGCCGACGTAGGCCGTCACCAGACGGCTGCGCAAAGTGCGGTCTTTCGGGTCCTGTTTGGCCAGCCGCTCGAATTCAGCGATCGCCGCCTCGCGCTTGCCATTCTCGAACAGGAATACGGCATAGAGCGGCCGATACTGCTTGTCCGTTAGAACAGAGAGCTTCTTGAATACCGGCTCGGCTTCGGCAATCCTTCCGGCGCGGGCCAGCAGGGCGCCCACCGAAACCAAAGCCGCGCCGCTATTCGCGTCGATCTCCAAAGCTCGCCGGAACTGGGCCTCGGCGTCGGAGTTCTTTCCGACCACCGAGTAGAATTGTCCAAGCGCCAGAACGGCCTCCGGTGTCTTGGGGGACTCGCGAACCATCTTCAGCAACACTTCCTCTGCGCCGGCGGAATCCTTCTGAGCCAGCTTCACTCGCGCCATCAACACGGAAGAATTCAAGTGCTGCGGCACTTTCGCCAGGACCTGCTGCAAGTGCGCCACGCCATCCTGCTGCTTGCCCAATCGCAGTTCCGCCACCGCCATGGCGACCAGCGCGTCCGGGTTATCGGGAGACAACGTCAGGACGTCGCCGGCCAGCTTCCGGGCGCCTTCCAGAAGGTCGCTCCGATCCGCGGCAGTCATCAACTCGGCCAGCTTGATTTGGGAGGCGATGTGCTTGGGATCGAGCTCGACGGCCTTCTGCAGGCTTCGAATGGCCGACCCGTAATCCTCCAGCCCCAGATGCGCCAAAGCCATCTGATAGTGCGGCTCGGGGGCCTTGGGCGAGGCTTTGGCCGCGTTCCGGAAACTCAGCACCGCCCGCGCGAAATCCTTGTTGGCGTACTGCTTCTTTCCGGCCTCCAGATAATTGGCCGCGGTCTGGCGCGGCGAGGACCGGCCGCATCCGGCCACGGCCGCCATCCCCACTACCGTCACCATGACTATGGCACGCATCGATTTGGTCGACAGTTTCATGCGATTCCCTTTTTCTGCCGCTATTTTCCACCCGCCATTAGGTCCAGGGCCGCCTTGGCCTCCGGAATGCCGGGATCCTGTTTCAGGGCTGTCTGAAGATACTTCTGCGCCCGGTCCCGGTTTCCCATCTTGTAGTGAGCCATGGCCAGGTGATAATTCTTTACGGCGCTCGAGCCGCGGTTGACGGCGCTCTCCAAGTGAGTGACCGCCGACTGATAAATGCCTTTCTGGTAGTAGGCCCAGCCGATGGTGTCGTCGATGGCGGAGGATTCCGGGGCCGCCTCCTTGGCCTGCTGGGCCAGCCGCAGAGCCTCGTCCGGCTGGTTCGCGAAGTCCGCCAGCAGATAGGCCAAGTTATTCACCGCCAGGATGTTATTGGGTTCAGCCGCAATCACCTTGCGATAGTAGTCAATCGCCACGGCCCGGTTCCCGTCCAGTTCCTCCACCATGGCCAGCAACAGCCGCGACCCGGTGCTGGCGGGATTGGCGGTCAACAACTGGTTGAGCGACTTGCGGGCGTCGGCCCGCTTCCCTTCCCCGACATCCAGTTGGGCCAGGGCCAAATCCGCCTGGATGAACTTGGGGTCGAGGGTCTTGGCGGCCAGAAAGGCCTCACGGGCCCCCTTTGTGTCGCCGGTCCGGACCAGCCAGCCTCCCAGGAACTGTTGCATCACCGCCGACTTCGGATTCAGGGCGACGTACTCGCGCACTTTGCGCACGGCTTGCGGAATCTGTTTCTGCGCGGCGTAGGTTCCACCCAGCAGCTCCAGCGCGCGCAAGTTGACAGGGTTCTGCTTCAGAGACTCCTCCAGAGAGGCCTGCGCCGCGACGAAATTCTTCTGGCGGATCTTCAGCGCGGCGTCCTGGAGCAGGAACTCCGGGAGTCGGCCCATCTTCAGAGCCTGGTCGATTGCCTGCCGGGTCTCCGCGTCGTTGCCCAGGTCCAGCAGGACCCAGTTACGTTCAGCGAGCGCCGCCGCGGCCGGTTTTTGCCCCTCCGGCATTTTGTCCATCAAATCCCGTGCCGTTTTGGGAGCCCGCGTGGCGCGGAAATACTGGGACAACTCGATGCGCGCGGCCAACAGAGCTGGACTTAGACGCAACGCCTCGCTGAGCTCCTGCTTATAAGCAGGCGCCGCGCCCCGGTTCTGGTGAACTTTGGCCAGCAGATAATGACCCATGGCCGATTCCGGCTTGAGGGCCAGAATCTGGGCGGCATCCTTTTTCGCCTCTTCAATCCGCTGCGTGGCCAGGTAGATGCGGGCTCGCTGTTCCAGGGCGTCGACATCCTTCCCACTGCGCTTGAGTGCCCCGGCCAAGACCTTCTCGGCCTCCGGGATCTTGTTCGTCGCCAGGTAGGCCAGCACCAGGCGGTTGCGCGCCGGCCGGTCCTTGGGGTCGGCTTCAGCCTGCTTGACGAACTCGGCGATGGCCTGGTCGCGGCTGCCGCTCTCAAACAGGAAGATGGCGTGCATCGGACGGTACTGCTTGTCGGGAAGCTGTGACAATCTTACGAAGCTCTTGTCGGCCTCTTCCTTCCTGCCCTGGCGGAACTGAAGATTCGCCAGGTCCAGCAACGCCGGTGCGCTGTTGGGATCGATAGTCAAGGCCTGACGGAAACGCGCCTCGGCTTCGGCAGTCTTCTGCTGGAGCAGGTAGAACCGTCCCATCACGATCTGCGCCTCGACCGACTTGGGATCGCCGGCCGCTTTCTTCAGAATCTCCTCGGCGCCTGCCAGGTCTTTTTGCGCCAGCTTGACCCGCGCCAGAGTCACCGACGACACCAGGTGTTGCGGCATCTTCTTCAGGGCCTGTTCCAAGTGCTGGATGGCGTCGGTGGACTTGCCCTGCCGCAGCTCGGTGATCGCCAGCAGGTGGAGCGCGTCCGGATTGTCCGGCGAAAGGGTCAGGATTTCCTGCGCCTTCTCCCCGGCCTGCTTAACCAACTCGGTGCTGCGGCTGGCGGCCATCAGCTCCGCCATTTTCAGCCGCGCCGCCACATGGGTCGAGTCGACGTCCGAGGCCTGCTTCAGATTGTTGAAGGCGGACTGTGGGTCCCCGATCTGCAGGTAGACCAAGGCAAGCTGGTAGTAGGCCTCCGCGTTCTTGGGCGCGGCTTTCACGGCATTCTTGAAATCCACCAGGGCACGGGCGTAATCCTTGCTCTGGACGTGCTTCTTGCCGGTTTCGATGTATTGGGCCGCCTTCACCTGGGGCGAGCGCGAGCAGCCGGCCAGCAGGGCCGCCAAGCTCAGCGCCGCAAGAGTGGAACTGCGAGAGACAAACATCATAGTCATCCTCACGCGCGGGCTCACCGGCCTCCGCGTCCAAACAGGACCGTCCGGATGGTCTGAAAGACAATCGCGCAATCGAACGGAAACGACATACTCTTCAAGTAAAACAGATCGTATTCCAGCTTGCGTATGGCGTCCTCGACGCTGGCGCCGTACGGATACTGAACCTGAGCCCATCCGGTAATGCCCGGCCTCACCGAGTGCCGCTCCTCGTAATAGGGAATCCGCTCACTCAACTGGTCGACGAAGACCGGCCGCTCCGGACGCGGGCCCACGAAGCTCATTTCCCCCCGAATCACATTGAAGAACTGGGGCAGCTCGTCCAGCCGGTACCGGCGCAGGAATCCTCCGACCCGCGTGGTGCGCGGATCGTTTTCCTGGGCCCACTGGGCGCCGTTCAATTCCGCATCCAGCCGCATGGACCGGAATTTCACCAGATCGAACGGCTTCCCACGCAAGCCGACACGCGTCTGGCGGTAAAACACCGGTCCGCGATCGTCCAACCAGATCGCCAGCGCGGTGAGCAGCATGAGAGGTGTGGTGACAATGGCGCCCGCCAGCCCGCAAGCCAGATCCAGAATCCGCTTCCAGAGGTGCGTCAGGCGCGAGCGCTGGAAGCCATCGGAAAACACGAACCAGCTCGGCCGCACCGTGTCCAGCCAGACCCGGCCGGTGAGAGCGCTGATGGCCGAAGGGGCATCTTCTATCCGGACTCCCCGCACGCGCAGCTTGACCAGGTCCCGGATGGGAAGTGATCCGCGTTGATCGCGCAGCGCCACGATGATCCGCGTGACGTCCAGCCGCTCCATCAACGATTCCAGGTCTCGCACCTGGCCTAGCACAGGCTTCCCCAGGAGGATTTGCTCTTCCGGCGGCTGGACCTCCTCGCTGACGAAGCCCGCCAAATGGAGGTTTAAGTCGCTGCGCCGGCTGATCTCCCGCCCCAGCGTCATGGCCATCTCCCCAGTCCCGAAAATCAGGACGTTGGACCGGGTTGCGCTGCTTTTCCAGGCGCTGTCCAGGAGCGTCCGGGCCAGCGCGGTCGACAGCAGCACCAGGCAAACGGCCCATAGCAGAATCCCTCTGCCGATCAGCAATTCGGGGATCAGAAAGTACAGGATTCCCAGCAGCAGGCAGGCGGCTCCGACCGACTCGATCAGGCGCATGACCTGCTCGCCGCGGTTGGCGGTGACCTGCGCGTCGTACAGATGATTCAGGTAAAAGCAAGCTTGTAAGAGCATTGCGCCGATCAAACAGCGGAAAGCAAACTCAGGAAGCGCCGTCTGGGCCTCAAATCCAACCGGATCGTTCCAGAAACGCAGCTTGGCCCCGGCCACGAACGACAAGGCAATCAGGATCGCTTCGAGCAGGATCAACAGGAGCGACTTGGTGGAAACGTACTGGTTAAAGACCCGAATCATGAAGAAAATATGAGCTTCCGGCAAGTTGTTGCAATTCGGGTGCCAGGGCCTCCCAGGACACCTCCTCCTGTGTTTGCCGCAGCCGCGAGAGTAAACTTGGCAACTTGTTGGCACCGAGTCCCCAAGTTTTTCTTTCTTCGGACCCCACTCCTTTGGGCCAGAGTGCCGAAAGATGGAACTGGACGTGCTCGTGGCGTAGCTTGTAGCATTCGACCGCATCTTGCGCTAAGGTAATGGGAAGTTCCACCACTATCCCGGAGGTTCACATTCGGAGGGAGACACTGACACGATCCTGGTCCTGGATAGGCGGCGCGGTCCTGACGGCGCTCGCCGTCGTCCTCTACGCGACTGTTCTGAAAGAACTTGCTTCGGATTGGTGGAACGACCCCAGCTCCTCGCACGGCATCCTGATCCCGCCGTTGGTCCTGTATTTGGCCTGGGTGCGGAGGAAGCGCACCCTGGATCTGCCCGCGGAGCCGAACCGTGTGGGCTTGGCCGCCACCGGCCTGGCCTGCGCGCTGTTCCTGCTCGGTAAGCTGAGCGCGGAGTTCTTTATCAGCCGCCTGTCGTTCGTCCTGCTGCTGGCCGGCTTGGCGTGGACATTCTGGGGACGGGCGCGGCTGCGGACCCTGGTTTTTCCCCTCCTGCTGCTGGCCACGATGATTCCCCTGCCGTTGATCGTCTACAATGCCCTGGCGGTGAAGCTGCAACTGTTCGCCTCGCAGGTGTCTTCCAATCTGGCCCAGGCCCTGGGCGTGACGGTGTTTGCGGAGGGCAATGTCATCCACCTGGCTGGGACGACGC
>JACOSH010000441.1 GCA_016178945.1 Acidobacteriota bacterium | reverse complement strand
TGTTCCGGATGCAGTTAGACCGGCGTGGCGATCAGGACGGCGTCGATATCGGATTGGGCGAGCAACTCCCGGTAGTCGCGGAAGACCCGGGCCGTCGCGGCGGTTGGAATTCTGGATTTGGCCGCGTCGATGCGATCCGGGTAGATATCGCAAATGGCGTTCAGGCGGACGCGCGAATCGCGGGCGAAGATGCCGCCGACATACTGGCCGCGGCCGCCCGTACCGATGATCCCGAAGGAAACCGCCGAGTTGGCGCGGGATCCACGGGCGATCGCCGGCCGGGCGATCAGCAGTCCGCCCGCCGCCCCGGCCACGAGTTCTCGTCTGGTGGGTGGTTGTGGCATGGCTACTCCTTTCTCTACAGGAGTTCTGGGGTGCACGTGCGATGCCAAACCGGGAGGGCTACTGCTTGCGGTAGACGAGGCCCCGCTCCTTGTCGCACCTTGCTTTTTTGGCGCAGGCTCCTGCGCGAAATCACTCTGGCCGAGGTCGAGCCTCCACTTGTGTATACTGGCTGGCACGAAGATTGGAGGCTCCCATGTCTCAACGACGCTTGGCGTTCTGTGTGCTGATCGCCGCCGCGTGGATGGCGATTCCCCGTGCCGTCCAGGCTCAGGTCCTGTACGGATCGCTCACCGGCAATGTCACCGACCCGTCCGCCGCGGCCATCCCCGGCGTCAAGGTCGAAGCGTTGAACTCCGGCACCGGGGTCTCGCGTACCGCGTCCACCGACGGCGCGGGATCCTACCTGTTTAACGATCTTCAGCCCGGCGTCTACAAGGTGACGTTTACGGCCGCCTCCTTCCGGACCCTGGTCCAGGAGGGCGTGCCCATCGCCGCCAACACCATCCGCCGCGCCGATATCCAGCTCCAGGTGGCGCAGGTGAGCGAGGCCATCCTGGTGACCGGAACGGCGACGGCGCTGCAAACCGATCGCGCCGACGTGAACCATCAGATCCAGACGGCGCAGATCGTCAATCTTCCCTTCACGGGCAACGCCGGACGCAACTGGCAGGCGCTGTACAAGATCATCCCCGGCTTTGCCCCTCCCGCCGAGCTGCATTCGGACGCCGGGAACCCGCAGCGCGCGCTGGGCGCGAACGTGAACGGCTCCTCCTACTCCAACAACAATACGCGTCTGGACGGCGCCACGGTCTCGTATCCCTGGCTGCCTCACATCGTGGCCTACGTGCCGCCGGCCGATGCCGTGGAAGCGGTGAACATCGTCAGCAACTCGTTTGACGCCGAGCAGGGGATGGCCGGCGGTTCGGCCATCAACGTTTCGATCAAGTCCGGGACGAACGATTATCATGGCAGCGCGCACTGGTTTCACACCAACTCCGCCGTGCGGGCGCGGAATTTCTTCAATGTGTCCTCGGGGATTCCGAAAAACATCCTGAACCAGGGCGGCGGCACTTTCGGCGGCCCCGTCCGGAAGAACAAGCTGTTCTTCTTCGCGGACTGGGAGAAAACCGTGCGGCGCGAGTTCCGCTCCGCCTTCCGGACGGTGCCCGACGACAGCATCCGGCAGGGGAGCTTCGCGGGGACCGGGTCATCGATCTACGACCAGATGACGGGCAGCGCGGACGGCTCCGCGCGCCAGCTCTTTCCCGGCCAGGCGATTCCGGCCAACCGCATCGATCCGGCCGCCGCGAAGATGACCGCGCTGATTCCCAAACCGAACCTCGCTACTTTTCCGTCCAACTATTTCGCGGCGGGCAGCTACCAGTTCAATCGCGACAACCTGGACTTCAAGGTCAACTACAACCCCACGGACAAGTCCTCGATGTTTGCGCGCTACAGCTACTCGCCCAGCCTGATCTTCGATCCTCCGTCGCTGGGCGCCGCCGGCGGCGACGCTTTGGCCGGCGGGCAACCCGGCGAGGCGCCAGGCCGCATCCAGTCGGCCTCGGCCGGGGGAACCTACACGGTGAGCCCGCGCATTCTGGTGGACGCTACCATCGGTTTTACCCGACAGCGGCTGGGCGCGCAGAACGTCGATCTCGACAAGAACTACGGCCTGGACTTCCTGCAGATCCCCGGCACCAACGGCGCCGACCGGCTCCAGGGCGGCTATCCGCGGTTCACCATCAGCGGCTGGTCCAGCATCGGGAATCCGAATGTATCCAACCCATTCCTGTTCCGCGACAACCAGTATGTCGCCGGGGGACATCTCAGCTACATTCAGGGAGCGCACAGCTTGCGCTTCGGCGGCGAGTACACCTACTACACCATCAACCACTTTCAACCGCAGGCCGCCTACGGCCCGCGCGGCGGATTCAACTTCACCGGAGGGCTGACCGCGATCCGCGGTGGCGCGGCGCCCACGCTCTACAACGGCTACGCGGACTTCCTGTTGGGCCTGCCGAACGGGATGGGCAAAGACGTCCAGTACATCAACCCCGCCGCCGTTCGCATGCCGGGCTACGGTTTCTACGCCCGCGATCAGTGGCAGGCCAACCGGAAGCTCACCGTCAGCTACGGCCTCCGCCTGGAGCGTTACCCTTTTGCCACGCGCGACCACCGCGGCGGCGAGCGGTATGATCCGGCAACCGACGTGGTGCTGGTCGGCGGCGTCGGCGGGGTGCCCACGGATACGGGCGTTCACGTGCCTCGGCTTCAGGCCGCTCCGCGTCTGGGAATCGCCTACCGCATCACCGAGAAGACCGTAATCCGGGCCGGATACGGCATCTCCATCGATCCGGACTCCTTCCGCTACATGCGCGACTCCTATCCGGCGACCATCTCGTCGCAGTTCGTAGGCGCCAGCTCGCTCCAGGCCGCGGGCTCCTTGCGGACCGGCATCCCAGTGCTGGTAGTGCCGGATATCAATCAGGGGCGCATCGCGCTGCCGCGCACCGTGGGCACCGTCACCTGGCCGGAGCAGTACCGCCGCGGCTACTTTCAGAGCTTTAACTTCACTTTCCAGCGCGACCTTCCCGCGGGATTCAACCTGCAGACCGGCTATGTGGGTACGCGCGCCATCCGCCAGACCGCGCGGCCCAATATCAACTACGGAGTCCCGGGCGGCGGCACCAACGGACGAGTACTGGCGCAGAAGTGGGGGCGCACCGCCGACATCACCATGTACACGCCGTTCAGCACATCGAACTACAACTCCTGGCAGAACCAGCTCACGCGCCGCTTCGCCGACGGCGGGATGCTGGGTCTCTCCTATACCTGGTCGAAAGCCCTCAGCTTCGCCGACAATAACGACTCCGGGCTCACCTGGAACCTGCCCGCGATGTGGGGCCGCAACCGCGCCCCGGGCGGTTTTGACCGCACTCACAATCTTCAGATTTACGGCGTCTACACGCTGCCGCTAGGGAAGGGCCGGCAGTTCGCGAGCTCCGGCCTGGCGAGCCATATCATCGGCAACTGGCAGATCAACGGGATCTTCAGCAAGCTGTCCGGGACACCGTTCACCGTCGGCTCGGCCGGTACCAGCCTGGATGCGCCCGGCAACACCCAGACCGCGGACCAGGTGCTGCCGCAAGTGGCCATCCCCGGCGGCGTCGGGCGCGGAAACAGCTACTTCGACCCGAGCGCCTTTGCGCCGGTCACCGCCGTCCGCTTCGGGACCTCCGGCCGGAACATCCTGCGCGGCCCCGGACAGGTGAACCTGGACGCCAGCATTTTCCGCGACTTCCCCTTGACGGAGCGCTGGAAGCTGCAATTCCGCGCCGAGGCGTTCAATGTCTCGAACACGCCGGCGTTCAACAACCCGGGCGCGACGGTCTCTTCGCCCACGCGCCGCAGCGACGGCTCGATCATCAACTTGAACGGCTACACCGAAATCACCGGGGCGCTCTCCACCGAGCGGCAGTTCCGCTTCGCGTTGAAGTTGTTTTTCTGAGGCGCTTTCCTCGGGGCCTATCAGGCCGCCTCGACGCTGACCGCCAGACGCTTCCCCAAGGCCAGAAACGCGGCCTCCATCTGTTCCAGGCGGGAGCCGTAACTGAGGTCGAGCAATCGGTCGATCTGGGGCAGGTTGCAGTTCAGCCGGCGGGCGAGCTCGCCCTTGCTGATTCGTGCGGCCCGCATAGTTTCGTACAGCCGGATCTTGGCTTCGGTCAGCGCGGGCAGGGCTACGTAGCAACCCTTCTTGCGGACCGGCGAGGGTGCGGGAATCGGCTTGCGCTCCGACATGTACCATGACAGCGAGCTTTCCAGCACGTCCAGGGCGCGCCGCAAGGCTTCGCCCTGGTCTTCGCCGAATGTGACCGCTTCGGGCACGTCGGGAAAAGTAACCAGAAGCGTGGCGTTCGTGTCCCGCTTCAGCAGGACTGGATAACGGAGCATCCTATTTCTCTTTGAGGTCAAGTTGCTTCTTGATCGCCTCCACCAATCCTCTGCCAAGTTCCTTGGTGGAACCGTGCATGGGAAGATGTGAGATCCTGCCGCCAAGCTCCACTCGCAGGTGACCGCCCTTGGCTGGCCGGAATGTGCAGTCTTGCCTCGCCAGCCATTTCTTGAACTGGGAGCTGGTCACCCTCTCCATCCTACAGCGCTTTTGTTTATTGCACTGCATGCGCCGATCGCCGGTTCGCCTTCGCCTTGGGACCGGCTTGATTTTTGCCTTCCCCGGCGATAGGCTGGATCGCCATGAACCGTCGCAGCTTTCTCGCTCTCGCCGCCGCCCCCGTTGCCGCGCAACAGGTGGGCGATCTGGTCAAGGCCGATCCGCTGGCGGAAGGGGCCACGCACCGCGCCGTGATGGGGCGCAACGGCGCGGTCGCCACCGCGGATTCGCACGGCTCGCTGGCCGGCCTCCGCATCCTCATGAAAGGCGGCAATGCCATCGACGCCATCGTGGCCGCAGCCGCCGCCCTCAACGTCACCGAACCGTATATGTCCGGGATGGCGGGATTCGGCGGCTACATGCTCATCTACATCGCCAAGGAGCGCAAGGTTTATGCACTGGACATGATGGGGACCAGTCCCGCGGCCGCTACTATCGACAAGTTCACCGAGCGCGATTGCGACGAAGGGTACCTCGCCCCGATCGTTCCGGGCAGCCTGGCCGGCTGGGTCGCCGCGCTCGACCGGTTCGGCACGCTGAGCCTGGGCGACGTTTTCGAGCCGGCCATCGAATTGGCCGACCGCGGCTTCGTCGTCACGCAGTACGACGCCCTGTCGTTCGCCGCACTGGCCCCCAAGCTGGAGAAGTTCTCCACCTCGGCCCGCATCTTCCTTCCGGGCGGTAAAGCGCCGCGCGCCGGGCAAATCCTCCAGCAGAAGGATCTGGCCCGCACGTTCCGCCGGGTCGCGCTCCACGGCCCGGATCTGCTGTACAAGGGGGAGCTGGGCGCCGAGATCGTCAGCTTCCTGCGCGAGCGCGGCGGCATTCTGTCGGCGGAAGACCTGGCCAACTTTCAGGTGCGCTGGCGCGAGCCGATCGAGACCAC
>JACOSH010000493.1 GCA_016178945.1 Acidobacteriota bacterium | reverse complement strand
GTCACCGGCCAGTCGCTGGGCGGCTTCGGCGTCTGGGCGCTGATCGGCGCGTTTCCCGGGCGATTCGCCGCCGCTGTTCCGGTCTGCGGCGGCGGCAACACCCGGAAGGCGCCCTCCTTGGTGCATCTTCCGATCTGGGCCTTCCACAACGCCGGTGACCCGGTCGTCTGGGTGCTGGAATCCCGCCGGATGATTGGCGCCCTCCGCAAGGCGGGCGGCAGTCCGAAGTACACCGAGTACCCGGGCGGCCTGCACAACTCCTGGGATCGCGCCTACCACGAACCCGAATTGCTGCCGTGGCTCTTTGCTCTGCGCAATTCGTTGACACCCGCAACCACCCGCTGATATGCTCTTGTCAGCCAAGGTGGGATATCACCCGTGCGAGCGCCCTCACTTGTCCGGCGTGACCAGGCCGATTCCTCGATGGGAGTAACTGCCATGTCGATTCACCGTCTCGCCGTGATTTGCGCGGCTCTGGTTGGAGTGGGGTTTGCGCAGGAGTTCCGCGCCGCGATCAGCGGTTCCGTGCACGACCCCAGCGGCGCCAGCATCGTGGCCGCCAAGGTCATCGTGACGAACCTGGAGAAGAACACTTCGTCGGAAGCGGCCACCAACGAGGCCGGTTTTTATTCGGTCCCGTTCCTGCTCCCCGGACGGTATGCCGTCACCGTGGAGGCCAGCGGCTTCAAGAAATTCATCCGGCAGGACATCGTCCTGGGAGTGAACGACAAGCTGGCCCTGAACGTAAGCCTGGAGGTGGGCCTGCTGGCCGAGAGCGTCACCGTCACCGGTCAGGTCTCCATGTTGCAGACCGAGACAGCCTCCCGCGGCGGGGCCGTGGAACAGCGCGTGGTCGAGGATCTCCCGAACAATGGCCGGAATATGTTCCAAGTGGTCTTCGCCATGCCGGGCGTCTACAAACCGTCAACCTCGCAAGGCAACTCCTTCGACATCGGCAGCGGCATCGGCAACGCCAATCCATCCATCAACGGCGCCAGCCAGGGAACCAATGGAAGGGGCTGGAACACCGAAGTCCTGATCGACGGCCTGGCGGACAACCGGGCCAGCCGGGACATCGTAGCCGTTCCCGCGCTGGAGACCGTGCAGGAGCTCCAGGTCCTCACCAACATGTACGACTCCTCCTACGGCCATACCGGCGGCGGCGTGGTGTCGGTCATCACCAAGTCGGGGACCAACGCGCTCCACGGTGCGGTCTTCGACCGGGAGTACGACGCCAAGTGGCGGGCCAAAACCTGGGCGGAGAATTTCGCGGGCAGGACCAAGAACCCCTCCCGCCTGCACAACTACGGCTTCCAGGCCAACGGTCCGGTTCTGATTCCGAAACTCTTCAACGGCCGCGACCGCCTGTTCTTCATGCTGTCCTGGGACAAGAGCCCTCGCGATGCCCAATTCACGCAGTTCTCGAATGTCCCGTCCGCGGCCATGAAGGCCGGTAACTTCAGCGCCCTTCGCGGCGCCGGCGGCCAACCCATCGTCCTCTACGACCCATTGACCACGCGGCTCGACGCGGGCAGATACCTGCGCACACCGTTTGCCGGCAACCTGATTCCGGCCGGCCGCGTGGATCCGGTAGGCGCCAAAATCGTCAGCTTCTATCCCGATCCGAACCAGCCCGGAGGAGGCGTCTCGGGATTGGAGCGCAACCTGCTGAATACCGGCATTCAGAACGACATGACGGCGCAGTGGGCGGGCCGCCTGGACCTGCGGCTGAATCAGAAGCACACCCTGTTCGGACGCTTTACCGTGACCGACCAGCATCGCAACGGCGCCAATCGATTCGGACCGGCCAGTCCGGCCGAGCCCGAGCGCACCCAGCGTGGCGACGGAGGCCGGCATTTTTCGCTCGACTGGACGGCGGCGTTGAACCCCACCACCACCTGGAACCTGCGAACCGGTTTCGCTCGCTTCGAGGAGACCGCGGGCAGCGATTTGTCCAAGCAATTCGATCCGATTCAACTGGGGTGGCCCGCGGCGTTGGTCAACCAGTTTACGGCCCGAAACTATCCGCTGTTCAATTTCGGTTTCTATCAGGGCCACGGCACGGATCAGGTGGAACACCTCGCCGCCTTCGACACCTATACCCTCCAGGCCAACCTGGGAAAAGTAATCCGCAGCCACGTGACCAAGTTCGGCGCTGAGGTGCGAGACTACCGCGGCAACCGCCTGGACCGCGGGGTCGCCAGCGGGAACCTGGCCTTCGGGAGAGGCTTCACGCAAGCCGATCCCCTGCGCGCCGATGCCTTCTCCGGCGACGAGATTGCCACGCTGCTGCTCGGCTACCCAAACGGGTCGTTCGATATCCCGGTCGCTCCGGCCTACTCCTATCACTACTACGTGTTGTTCTTTCAGGACGACTGGAAAGTGACGCGCAAGCTGGCCCTGAACCTGGGACTGCGATGGGATTACGAGAGCCCTCCCGTCGAGCGCCATGACCGGATGCTGCGCGGATTCGCGTTCGACCAGGCCAGCCCCATTGCCGCCCAGGTGAAAAGCTCGCCGGCCGCGGCGAACTGTCCCGCCTGCGCGGATCTGCGGGGCGGTCCCCTGTTCGCCGGTGTGGGCGGCCAACCCAGGACGGGATTCAACCCCGACCGCAACAACCTCCAGCCTCGCCTGGGCCTGGCCTATTCGCTGACTCCGAAGACCGTGATCCGCGCCGGCTATGGCCTCTACTACATGGCCATCGCCGACACCGACGGCGGCAGCACCCTGGGGTTCAGCCAGAACACCCCCATCATCTCCTCCACCGACGGCGGCTTGACGCCCAGCGTCCGCCTCTCTAATCCGGCGCCGAACGGATTGGTCCGGCCGGTCGGGGCCAGCCTGGGCTTGAGCACCAACCTCGGTCTCGGCCTGGGTGTCAACTATCTTTCCCGGACCCTGGCGCGATCGCACCAGGTTTCCTTCGGATTCCAGCGGCAACTGCCTCTGGCGATGACGCTGGACGCCTCCTATGTCGGGAACTACTCGACCAACCTGCCGGTCAGCTTCGGTCTGAATTTCCTCCCGGCGAGTCAGTTGGGGCAGACGTCGTCGTTCTACACAACGCAGGTGGCCAACCCTTTCCAGGGATTGCTGCCGAACAACAGCGGGTTGAATGGGGCGACGATTCCGCGCCAGACGCTGCTGACCGCCTATCCGCAATACGCGGGGCTCAGCCTGATCAACGCGCCCATCGGCAGGAACCGCTACGACTCGATGCAGCTCACCGTGCGGCGGCGGTTCAGCGCCGGCCTGACCTTCCAGGTCAACTACATGATCTCGAAGACCCTCGAGCAGTTGCAGTTCCTCAATGCGCAGGACGTAAATCTCGGCGACTACTCGCAGAGCCGCCTCGACAAGCGGGTCACGCCGTTTGACGTGCCCCAGAGGCTCTCCGTGATCGGGGTCTACGATCTGCCGTTCGGGAAGGGAAGGCGCTATGCGGCCAGAATGCCCTGGGTGGCTAACCTGTTCCTCGGTGGATGGACGCTGGGCTGGAACGTCACCCACCAGGCGGGCTTCCCCATCGACTTCCCCAACGCCGCTCCGCTCGAGGCCAGAAGCGCGAAACTGCCGTCCGACAAGCGTTCGCTCTACCGGTGGTACGACACCTCCCTGTTCCCCCGAGTGGCCGGACCGGCCCCGTTCACGCTGCGCAACTTCTCATCCCGCTTCCCGGACGTCCGCTTCATGAGCTTCGACAACTGGGACCTGAACCTGGGCAAGGATGTCGTGATTCACGAACGGGTCAAGGCGCAAGTGCGGCTGACCTCCGTCGACACCTTCAACCATCCGTACTTCACCCAGCTCCAAAGCGGCAATGTGACCAGCTCGCAATTCGGACAGTTGACGCTCTCCCAGAGCAATCCCCCGCGAACCTTCTATCTGGACTTCCGGCTGGTGTTCTGACGCGCCATGGCC
>JACOSH010000492.1 GCA_016178945.1 Acidobacteriota bacterium | reverse complement strand
CCTCGCTGCCGATTCACTCCGGCGCCACAGGGCGCCTCATTCCCTTCGGAGGACTCCTCAATCGATATCGCTCACCCGCCCGCCGCCGTTTCCCAACCCGTTGGCCCATTGCCTCTGGCAGATTCAACATCGCCATCGGTTTCTCCGTTTTTCGACTCTCGTCAGCCCCATCCCCGCCTTACCCACCTCCGCGGCCCTCCCAGTGTCTGAATCGCAGCCGCACTCTGCCGCACTCTCAGTTAGTCGCTATGATTTTCCTCCCGCTGCCGGTATAATGCAAACCATAGAGTCGATTCTGGGTCTCACCGGAATTTTGAGGCATAGTCTCAGTCACAAACGCTTCGAGGCAAGCGCGCCTGGATGCGCACAAAGGAGGGAACGCGATGTTGAGGTCTCTGATTCTCGCGACCGCGGCGGTCGTGTTTTGCTTTTCCGCCGCCGCTCAGACGGCCACCGGCATTCTTCAGGGCCGAGTGATTGACAGCACCGGCGCAGCAGTCACCGATGCCAAAATCACGATTCAGAACGAGAAAACGGGAGTTTCTCAAACGCTGGCAACCAACAGCGAAGGGGCGTTCGTTCTACCCTTTCTGATCCCCGGTGAATACCGGCTCACGGTCGAGAAAGCCGGGTTCCAGAAGGACGTGACCAGCGGCATCCGGGTGGCGGTGCAGCAGACGGTCGCCCTCGAGATCACGCTGAAGGTGGGAGAAGTGAACACGACGGTCGAGGTGAGCGCCAGCGTCGCGCAACTGTCGACCTCCACTTCCAGCGTGTCCACCGTCATCGAGAACAAGCGCATCCTGGATCTGCCGCTCAACGGACGGAATCCGTTCTCGCTGGCCAATCTGACTCCTGGCGTGATTCCGGGCGGAGGGTCGACGGGATGGATCAGCGGCGGCAGAAACGCCTCGAGCGAAGTAACCATCGACGGAACCTCGATCATCCTGCCGGAGAATAACGTCAGCATTCTCCAATTGGCCTACACGCCGTCGGTGGACACGATCGAGGAGTTCTCTGTGATCACCAATTCTCTGGCGGCCGAGTTCGGAAGGACGGGCGGCGGCGTCATCAATGTGGCGACACGCTCGGGAACAAACGATTTCCACGGCTCCGCATTCGAATTCCTGCGCAACAGCAGGCTGGACACCAACACCTGGACGAACAACCGGAACGGGGCAAAGCTGGCCTCTTTCCAGCGGAACCAGTTTGGCGGCACCTTCGGGGGTCCGGTCTTGATTCCCCGGCTCTACAACGGCAAGAACCGGAGCTTTTTCTTCTTCAGCGAGCAGAGCACCCGCACCAGAAGCCAGGCTAGCGCCACAGCCACTGTTCCGATCGAGCCGTGGCTGAGGGGGGACTTCTCGGATCTGAGGAACGGCAACGGCCAGTTGATCACCGTCTACGACCCGCAAACGGCGGTGGATGATGGAACCGGCCAAAGCATTTTTGTCCGCCAGCCTCTGCCGGGCAATCAGGTTCCCTCGAGCCGGTTCAATCCGGTAGCCCGGAGTCTGTTGCCATACTGGCCGAAGGCGAACGCCGTTCCGGTGAACCAGTACACGCATCAGAACAACTATTTTCTGCAAGGCAAATCGCAAAGCCGCGAAGACAAATTCGACATCCGGCTCGACCACAACTTCAGTTCGAAGTTCAAGGTGTGGTCCCGGGGGTCCTACGGGTTCTCGAACAACACGCCGCTGAACGGCTTCGGCAACGTCGGAACATCCTCCGGTGACGGACCGGGCAGAACCTACAACTATAACGTCGCGTTCAACGCGGTCTACACCTTTAACCCCACCACGATTCTGAATTTCAATTACGGCTTTGGCCGGTTCAACAACGAGCGGTTCCCGTTTTCACGAGGCTTCGACATCCGGACGCTCGGTTTTCCGCAGTACATGTACGACGCGGCGTCCACGCAAGGGCTGGAGTTCCCTCGAATCGACGTCAGCGGCAACACCAACATCTCTTCGCTTGGACAGGCCACCTTCACCACGCTGAAGAATTATCCGTTTTCGCACAACATGCGCGGCGACCTGACGAAGGTGCTCTCCAAGCACACGCTGAAGTTCGGAGGTGAATACCGCAAGATGTTCCTGAACTTCACGCAGTTAGGGCAGCCGGACGGGCAATTCACATACGCCGAAACCTATACGCGGCAAAGGTCGAATGCGCCGGCATCGACCACGGCCGGGAACGGCTTTGCCTCGCTGCTGCTGGGTGTGGCCACCGGCGGCACGATCTCGCACACCTTTGATGCCGCCATGGCGAGCACGTACGGCGGCTTCTATGTCCAGGACGACTGGAAAGTGACCCGCAGGCTGACCTTCAACCTGGGCCTGCGCTACGACGTCGACCTGCCGCACACGGAACGCTACAACCGCCTCAGCTACTTCGACATGGACGCGCCATCGCCGATCGCCGGCAAGGCGCCAGGCTTTCCCAATCTGAAGGGCGCCATGAAGTTCGTGACGCCGGAGCATCGCCGCCAGGTGCCGACCGACAAGAACAACTGGGGGCCGCGGTTCGGCTTCGCTTACAGGATCAATGAGAAGACGGTCTTCCGCGGCGCCTACGCCATGATGTACGCCGGCTCGGTGCTCCAGGCCTCGGGAACCTCGGGAAGTTCCGGGACGGAGGGATTTCAAAGCAGCACCGGCATGATTGTTTCGACCGATGGCGCAACGGTGAGGAACTACGTGAACAATCCATTCCCGACGGGATTCAACCTGCCTTCGGGCAGCAAAGAAGGCCCCACCAGCGGCGCCAGCACGAACCTTGGTCTCGGGATCGGAGAGAGCCTCTTCAACGACTGGCGAAATCCGGTGATCCAGCAGTGGAATGGGAATCTCCAGCGTGAGCTGGGCGGAGGGTTCGTGGTCGAGGCCGGTTACCTCGGCAGCAAGGGCAACCACCTGCCGGACGGCGAGAGCAGCATGCAGTACAACCAGTTGCCGGCTTCGTATTTCTCTTTGGGGAACCAGTTGCTGGGCACCAACCGGGTGCCGAATCCGTTCTTCGGCATCATCGCCAATCCGACCTCGGCGCTGGGAACCCAGCCGACCGTTCAGTACACGCAACTGCTCCGGCCCTGGCCCCAATACACCAGCATGGGCGCCTTCCGCAAGCCGCAGGCAAACTCGGTTTACCACTCGTTCACGCTGCGGGTGGAGAAGCGGTTCTCCAAGGGCTTGAGCACGCTGATCAGCTTCACTGCCGGGAAGCTGCTGGACGACGCCTCCCAAGCGGTGACCTTCCTCGGGCAGGCCGGCACCAAGCAGGACTTCTACAACCGGCATGGGGAGCGCGCCATTTCCTCGCAGGACGTCTCCAAACGCCTCGTCATCAGCGGCGACTACGAGCTGCCGTTCGGCAGGAACCGCAAGTTTCTTGCGGCGGTTCCCAAAGCGATGGACTTCGTTGTCGGCGGGTGGCAAGTGAACGGGATCGCGACCTACCAGGCGGGCTTGCCGCTTGCGATCAGCAATGGCGGCAACAACGCCAACGTCTTTTCGACCGGCCAGCGGCCGAACAACAACGGCAAGTCGCCGAGGCTGGACGGGCCGATCGACCAGCGGCTGAACCGGTTCTTCGACACGTCGGTCTTCTCGCAGGCCGGCAACTTCACCTTCGGGAATGTGTCGCGTTTCTCGCCGGATCTGCGCGCGCCCGGGACCAGGAGCATCGACTTTTCGCTCTTCAAGAATTTCCCTGTACGCGAGAACATGTTCGTGCAGTTGCGCGGCGAGGCCTTCAACCTGTCCAATACGCCGCAGTGGGGCTTTCCGGGAACGACGGTGACCGCGGTTTCCGGATTCGGCGTGATTACCAGCGCCAGCGGCCAGCGCGTAATCCAGTTGGCGATGAAGCTGGTGTTCTGACCGACGTCGGGCGAACGTCGAGACAACGTGGAGCAATCCTGATATGCGCTATTGGACGATTCTGATTCTGTTCTGTCTGCCCGCTGGAGCGGCCGAGAAAGCCGCCTACGACAGCAACGGGCGGATCATCGCCCTGCTTTCAGACGCCGAGGACTTCGAGTTGGTCTCGAACTTCGTCGCCGTGCTGCCGAGCGGCAAGCGGGTTCCGCTGCTGAGCGGGAGGCGCGAGCGCGGCCGGGGAACGGTCCGTCAAGGCGGCACTCCAGACTGGTCGTCGCCATTCGAGCTGCCCGATGGCGGACGGGGGCGCATGGAATGGAAGTCGGAAGAGGACGCGACCGGGTTGAAATATTCGATTGCGATGACGGCGGAAACGGCGTTCGAAGTGGACGCCATCGAGCTCGTGCTTGATGCCCCGCGCGCCGGGCTCGTGAACGGCCGGCTGTCCCCGGAAAACGCCGAGCCGATTGCGCTGGCCGCCGCCAGGCCGCCAGGCCCGGTGCTGTTCCGCGGTGAGGCGGCAAGATTGCGTCTCGAGGACGCGGCCGGCCATCTGGCGCTCGACATCACGTTCGACAAGCCCAGCCAGGCGGCCTTGGTGGACCGCTGGGACACGCTCGGGCGCTCCTACCAGGTGCGTGCTGCCATTGTGCGCGGGGCTGTCGCCTCGGGTGCGACCGCCAGCCTCGCAGCCACGCTGCGTCTGGCAAACAAGAGTCCGGCTCCGGCGCCGGCGCGACTGTCGGTCGACGCGTCGAAGCCGCGCTATCGCTTCGACGGGTTTGGAGGCAATTATTGCTGGAGCAACCTCTCGCCGATCTCCGCCTACACGCTCGGGAATCTGAAGCTTGGCTGGGCGCGCACCGAAATGAAAGTTCTCCAGTGGGACAAACAGCGCGAGCAGCCAGGGCCGGAACTGCGCGCGGACTTCGAGACGATGCGCCGCTTCCACCAGATGGGCGTGCCGTACGTGATCAGCATCTGGTGGCTGCCCGAGCGGTTCTATACGGACGCGAATGAAAAGCCGCGCTCGGCCCATTTCCGCCTCATCCGGCCGGAGAGGTGGGATGAGTTGCTGGAATTGCTGGGCAGCTACCTGCAATATGCCAGGCGTGAGTATGGCGTGGAGCCGGATCTGTTCTCGTTCAACGAAGCCAATATCGGCGTCTATGTCGGCTTGACGCCGGAGACCCATACGGAAGTGATCAAGCGCATCGGCGCCCATTTCCGCAAACTCGGCCTGAAGACGAAGATGCTGCTTGCCGATGCGACTGGGCCGAGGGATACCCACAAGTTCGCGCTCGAGGCGGCTTCCGATCCGGAGGCGATGCAGTTTGTCGGCGCGGTGGGGTTTCACTCCTGGGGCGGCGGTACGCCCGAGCAGTACAGCGCATGGGGAGATTTGGCGGAATGGCTCAATCTGCCGCTGCTGGTGACCGAGCTCGGAGTGGACGCGGCGGCGTACCACACGCGGTCCTGGAACAGCTATCATTACGGCCTGCGGGAAGCGAAGATGACCCAGGAGCTGCTGGCATACGCCCGCCCCCAGGGCACGCAGTTCTGGCAGTTCACCAATGATTACGCGCTGGCGCGCGCCGGGCAGGACGGCACAGTGGAGCCGACGGCGCGGTTCTGGCTGATGAAACATTTCACTGACCTGACGCCGCACCACAGCGAGGCGCTGGCGGCCAATTCCAGCCAGCGGAGCGTGCTGGCCAGCGCGTTCCGGAAGGACGCCAGCTACACGCTGCATATCCTGAATCTTGGCGCGTCGCGCGCCGCCGACATCGAGGGATTGCCCGGCGGCGAGTGGAAGGTGGTGGAAACGACGGAGGCGGCGCAGTATCAGCAGAAAGCGGCGCTTCGTTCCACCGGGGCCACGTTGCGCTTGAATCTCCCGTCGAGATCGCTCGTCACGCTGACCGCGCAACTCGGGCCTGCCACGGGAGACTGAATGGAACGATGATCCGCTTCACCTTGTTCGCTGTTCTGATGTTGGCTGCCCGAGGGGGCGTCGACGAAGGTCTCGTGGCCGATTTCGAGATTTTCGCCAAGGCCGGACGCTGGCTGCTCGAGCAGGCTCCGCGGACTCCGCAGCGGCGGTACCGCAGCAAGATCACCGTGTTCGATGTGGCGGCGCGGTCCGGCGCCGCCGTCTATCAGGCCGACGAGGTGATCGAGGCGCCGAACTGGTCGCGCGACGGCAGGTTCCTGCTGGTCAACACCAGTGGAAATCTCTACCGGCTCCCGATGAACGGGGGCGGCGAAAGGAAGCTCGAGAAGATCGACCTCGGCGAGGGCGGCTATCGCTGCAACAATGATCACGACTTCTCGCGCGATGGCAAGCTGCTGGTGTTTTCGGCTGCGAGTCCTTCTTCGCGGCAGTCGCAGGTGTACCTGGCGCAGGCTGACGGCTCAGGCGTAAAGCTGATGACTCCGGCGGCGCCCAGCTACTTTCACGGCTGGTCGCCAGACGGCAAGTGGCTGGCGTTTGTCGGCCAGCGCGACAGCAAGTTCGAGCTGTACCGCGTGGCGGCGGCGGGCGGCGCCGAGCAGCGGCTCACCTCGAAAGGAGGCTATGACGATGGTCCCGATTACAGCCCGGACGGCAAGTGGATCTACTTCAACTCGAACCGCTCCGGCGGCTGGGACATCTGGCGCATACCGGCTGACGGCGCCGGTCTCAACGACGCCAAGGCCGAGCAGGTGACCAGCGACGAGCTCGAGGACTGGTTCCCGCACATCTCGCCAGACGGCAAGCGGATGGTGTTTTTTTCGTTCCCCAAGGGCACTACCGGCCACAACGAGAAGATGGAGGGCGTCGCGCTGCGCATGATGCCGGCGCCGGGCAAGACGGTGAAGCCCGCCCGGATTGAAGTATTGACGAAATTCTTCGGCGGCCAGGGCACCATCAATGTGAACTCGTGGGCGCCGGATTCCAAGAGGTTCGCCTACGTGGTCTATGAGCCGCTACCGTAGGCGCACCCACCGGCGCAAGACGGTCTTCGGAGCAGGACGCATCTTAAATCGGAAATCGGCTACGTTTGCTTGGTGGGGTGGAGAAGTGACCCTACACGTTGGCTTCAGTATCAAGTAGACCAGGGAGCAGACACGTTCGAGGGTCATTTCACTTCACCAGATGGAAAACTTGTCGTTCGCCATGACATTGGTGGGTATGCTGACGCGTGGGCAGCGCGGGGAAAGGCGTTCCTCTTCGAAGAGAGGGTGGTTGAGGGTGCTCGGTTGTGGATAGCCAAGCGAGATTGGCCAGCTAGTGTAGTGCGTCAGAAGTCCCTTAACACGCTGCTCCTGACGG
>JACOSH010000436.1 GCA_016178945.1 Acidobacteriota bacterium | reverse complement strand
GGCGAAGGGCCGCGCGCCCAGGTCGGCGGCGGCTTCGAGCAGCGCCGGGTCGATCCGCTCCAGGGTGGCGTAGAGCGGCAGCACCATGAACGGCAGGTACCCGTAGACCAGGCCCAGCAGCACCGCGCCGTTGTTGTAGAGGAGGGGCAGCGGCTCGCGGATCCATCCCAGGCCCATGAGAACCGTGTTGAACAAACCGGTGTCGCGCAGCAGGAACATCCAGGCATAGGTGCGGACCAGAAAACTGGTCCAGAACGGCAGGATCACCAGTTGCAGGTAGAGATTCCGGCGCCGCTGCGCGCGGGCGATGAACAGCGCCAGCGGAAAGGCCAGCACCAGGCAGATGGCGGTGGCCGACGCCGCCATCGCCAGGGAGCGGAGCAGGATGCTCCCGTACAGAGGATCAGCGAAACGCCGGTAGCTCTCCCAAGTCCAAGGCAGATCGAGGCCCCCATAAGCGCCGCGCGTCATCAGGCTATAAGCGCAAATCACCCCCAGCGGCGCCCCAAACAATAGGCCCAGCCACACCCTCGCAGGCAACAAAAACCAAAACCTCAACAATCCCACTTCCTAATCCCTTTTGCCTTTTAATTTTTGCCTTTTGCCTTTTGCCGTTTTGTGTTTTTATTTTCCATCCTTCACCTCGAACCGCATCTCGTCCTCCTCCCTCCACCACAAATACACCCACTCCCCCTCCTGGAACCGCGCGCCGTCGCGCGCCGCGTCCACCACGGCCTCCTCGCCCGACTCCAGGCGCGCCCGCACCTGGACGCAATGGCCCAGGAAGACCGAGCCTGCCACCTGCGCTCGCCGCGAGGGCGCATCCGCGGGGGGAGGAGCGGCGGAGATGCGCAGCGACTCCGGGCGCACGCCGGCGCCGTCGATCCAGTTGACCGCGCCCAGGAATCCGGCCACGAAGCGGGTGCGCGGCCGCAGGTAGACCTCCTCGGGCGCGCCCACCTGCTCGATCTTGCCCTGATGCATGACGGCGATGCGATCGGCCAGCGACAGCGCCTCCTCCTGGTCGTGCGTCACGAACAGGAAGGTGATCCCGACCCGCGCCTGCAACTGCTTCAGCTCGACGCGCACCTGCCGGCGCAGCTTGGGATCGAGCGCCGCCAGCGGCTCATCCAGCAGGAGCACGTCCGGCTCCAGCGCCAGAGAACGGGCCACCGCCACCCGCTGCCGCTCGCCGCCGGAAAGCTGCGCCGGGTAGCGCGACTCTTTGCCGGTGAGCTGGACAAGCTCCAGCGCCTCCCGCGCGCGGCGCTCAATGCCGCTCGATTTCTTGCGCCGCGGCCCGAACTCCACGTTTTCCCGCACAGTCAAATGGGGAAACAGGGCATAGCTCTGGAAAACCGTCGACACATTCCGCTCGTAGGGACGGAGGCGGTTGACGCACACGCCGCTCAGCCAGACCTCCCCGGCGGTGGGCTCCTCGAAGCCGGCGATCAGGCGCAGCGTGGTGGTCTTGCCGCAGCCGGACGGCCCCAGCAGCGCGTGCAGGCTGCCCCGCGGGACCTGGAGCGAAACTCCGTCCACGGCGCGGTGCGCGGGGTAGTGCTTCACCACGTCTCGAAGCTCCAGGATCGGGTCCACTTTGAAAACTGTTATCGCACAATGCTATCCTCTCCGCCATGCCTCTCTGTCTCGCGTGGCTGGCCGTGTCCACGGCTCTGCTGTCCCAGGAGGGCCGGGAGTTGTTTGAGAAACACTGCGCGAGCTGTCATCGCGCGGGCAGCGATACGCGGGCGCCGCTGCCCAACGCGCTGCGCTTGTTGTCGAAGGACGCGATCCTGGCCTCGCTCGAATCCGGCAGCATGAAAGCGCAGGGCTCGGCGCTGGCCCGGGCCGAGCGCCTGGCGATCGCCAATACCCTGTCGGGCGTGGTGGGTTCCGACGAGCAGCCCGAGACCGGCGCCTGCCCCGCTCCGGCGGGTCCGCCCAAGGATCTCGACGGCTGGAACGGCTGGGGCGTCGACCCGTCCAACACCCGCTCGGTGTCCGCCAGGATCGCCGCCCTGGGCCGCGACCAGGTCGCCCGGCTGAAGCTGAAGTGGGCCTTCGGCTATCCGGGCCAGACCACGGCCGCCGCCCAGCCCACGCTGGTAGGGGGCCGCCTGTTCCTGGGCAGCATGAATGGCACGGTGTACTCGCTGGACGCCAAGACCGGCTGCCGCTACTGGACCTTCAAGGCCCCCGCCACGGTGCGCACCGCGATCACGGTGGCGCCGGCCGGCAACGGAAGTCACGTCCTTTACTTCGGCGACACCAAAGCCAGCGTCTACGCGCTGGACGCGCAGACCGGATCGCTGGTGTGGAAGACCCAGGTGGAGACGCACCCCTACTCCCGCATCACCGGCGCGCCTCTGCTGGCGCAGGGGCGGTTGTACGTGCCCGTCTCTTCAGTCGAGGAGGTGCCCTCGCAGAATCCCAAGTACGAATGCTGCACCTTCCGCGGCAGCCTGGTGGCGCTGGACGTGAAGGACGGCAAGCAGCTTTGGAAGACCCACACCATTCCCGACCCCCCCGGGCCCACCGTCAAGAACTCCGCGGGGACCCAGATGTGGGGCCCCTCCGGCGCGGCGGTCTGGTCGGCGCCCACGCTCGACCTCAAGCGCAAGGCGGTCTACATCGCCACCGGAAACAACTACACCAATCCCGAAGAGACTCACAGCGACGCCATCCTGGCCATCGATATGGAGACCGGCGGCGTGCGCTGGTCGGCGCAGATGACTCCCAAGGACAACTGGAACATGTCCTGCATCAACCCTAACAAGGCGAGCTGTCCGGAGAACCCCGGCCAGGACCTGGACTTCGGCTCTTCGCCCATCTTGCGCACGGTGGGCGGGCGCGATCTGCTGGTGGTGGGACAGAAGTCGGGCATCGTACACGCGCTGGATCCCGGCAAGATGGGCAAGATCGTCTGGCAGACACGCATCGGGCGCGGCGGCGCGCTGGGCGGCGTCGAATGGGGATCGGCGGCCGACGACGAGAAGGTGTACGTGGCGCTCTCCGATTACGCGGGTGGCCGGGCCGCCGAGGGCGGGATGTTCGCCCTGAACCTGGCCACGGGAGAAAAAGTCTGGCATACGCCGGCCCCCGCGCCGGCCTGCAAAGGCAAGGCCGGATGCAGCGCGGCCCAAATGGCGGCGGTCACCTTGATGCCCGGCGCGGTCTTCTCCGGATCGATGGACGGCCACCTGCGCGCCTATGACACCAACGACGGCGCGGTCCTGTGGGACTTCGACACGCTCCAGGAATTTCAGACCGTGAACGGCGTGAAAGCGCGCGGCGGCTCGATGAGCGCGGGCGGCCCGGCGATCGTGGGCGGCATGCTGTACGTCAACTCGGGCTACGGCGCGCTGGCCGGCATGGCGGGGAATGTTCTGCTCGCGTTTGGCGTAGACTAGGTGGTCTTATGAGACGCCGTCTCCTTGCCGCACTGCTCCTGTTGCCGGCGGCGTTCGCCGCCAAAACGCCCCTCACCCACGAAACCATGTGGCTGATGAAGCGCGCCGGCGCGCCCGCCGTGAGTCCCGACGGCAAGTGGGTGGTCTTTCCGGTGGTCGAGCCGGCCTACGATGCGAAAGACGAGATTTCGGATCTGTGGATTGTTCCCGCCGATGGGGCCGCCGCGCCGCGCCGCCTGACCTTCAGCAAGAGCGCCGAGAGCGGTGTAGCGTGGAGCCCCGATAGCCGGCGCATCGCCTTCACCGCCCGGCGGGACGGCGATGAGGCCCCGCAGGTTTACGTGTTGGACATCGCCGGCGGCGGCGAAGCGGTGCGCGTCACCTCGATCTCCGGCGGCGCCGGCTCACCGCAATGGAGGCCGGACGGCAAGGCGCTGCTGTTTTCTTCGTCTGTGTACCCTGGGGCGATGGATGACGAGGCCAACCGCCGCATCGCGGCGGAGCGCAAGGCCCGCAAGTACAACGCCCGTGTCTACGAAGGTTTTCCCATCCGCTACTGGGACCACTGGCTGGACGAGCGCCAGGCGCACCTGTTCGTCCAACCCCTGGAGCTGGGCGCAAAGGCGCGCGATCTGCTGGCCGGTACGAAACTGGCGTCCGAGCGCGGATTCGGCGGCGTTCTGGGAGACTCCGGCGAGGAGTTGCGCGGCGCGTGGGCGCCGGACGGCCAGAGCGTGGTCTTCGCCGCCACCACCAACCGGCACGTCTCCGCCTATGCGTTTTCCAACACCCGCCTGTTCACGGTCCCGTCCGCGGGCGGCGAGCCGCGTGCCCTCACCACCGGCGAGGACAGCTACTCGCGCCCGGTGTTCTCCCCCGATGGCAAGGCGCTCTACGCGCTGCACAATCGCAAGAGCGACTTCGTCTACTCGCTCACCCGCATCGCCCGCTTCGGCTGGCCCGGCGCGGCCGAGCGGACGCTGGTCAGCGATAGTCTCGATCGCTCTGTCAACTCCTTCAGCGTGACTCCGGACGGCGCCGCCATCTTCCTGCTGGCCGAGGAGGCCGGCCACGAGAAGCTGTACCAACTGCCCGCCGCGGGCGGGCCGGCCCGGCTGGCCTACGACCTCTCGCTGGGCGTCTACACCAACCTGGCGATCGCCCGGGATGTCCCGGTGCTGGTGGCCAACTGGGAGAGCGCGGTCAACCCGTCGGAAGTCGTGCGCATCGACCTGGATTCCCGGCGGCATCGCGCGCTCTCCAGCTTCAACGCCGAGCGCGCCGCGGCCATCGACTGGCAGCCGCCCCGCCACTTCTGGTTCACCAGCAAGAGCGGCAGGAAGATCCACAACATGATCGTGCTGCCGCCCGGGTTCGACGAATCGAAGAAGTATCCGCTGTTCGTTCTGATCCACGGAGGCGCCAATGCGATGTGGCGCGACCAGTTTTTCCTGCGCTGGAACTATCACCTGCTCGGCGCGCCCGGCTACGTGCTGCTGCTCACCAATTACACCGGGTCGACGGGTTTCGGAGAGAAATTCGCCCAGCAGATCCAGGGCGATCCGCTGGCCGGCCCGGGCGAGGAGCTGAACCAGGCCGCCGACGAAGCGATCCGCCGATTTCCGTTCATCGACGCGGCCCGGCAGGCGGCCGGCGGCGCCAGCTACGGCGGTCACCTGGCGAACTGGCTGGAAGCCACCACCACGCGCTACAAATGTCTGATCAGCCACGCCGGCCTGATCAACCTGGAGTCGCAGTGGGGGACCAGCGACACGATCTACAGCCGCGAGATCACCAACGGCGGGCCGGTCTGGGAACAGGGACCCCTGTGGCGCGAGCAGAACCCCATCCGGCGCGCGAAGAATTTCAGGACGCCCATGATGCTCACGGTCGGCGAGCACGACTTCCGCGTGCCGCTCAACCAGACGCTGGAGAACTGGAGCGTCCTGCAACGGCTCCAAGTGCCCAGCCGCCTGATCGTCTTTCCGGACGCCAACCACTGGATCACCAAGGCCGAAGACAGCCGCTATTTCTACCAGGAAGTGCACGCGTGGCTGAAGAGGTGGTTGTGAGACACGACGGCTGAACATCGTCAACGCGCGGCGCCCTATGAGCGCCGCGCGAGATGCTCTCGATCTCCGGAAGGCCGAGACCTT
>JACOSH010000435.1 GCA_016178945.1 Acidobacteriota bacterium | reverse complement strand
TCAGTAGTCAGTATGTCAGTTTGTCAGTATGTCGGTTGTGAGGTTTTAGCGTAACATGGTGGAGTTTGCGGTTACTATCTTTTCGAGGATGAAATGGATCTAGTACTTCATGGACGGGTGGCGATCGTGGCGGCTGCCAGCCAGGGATTGGGCAAGGCTTGCGCGCAGGCGCTGGCGAAAGAGGGGGCTCGGGTGGCGAGCCTGAGCCGCCGGCAGGAGAAGCTGGAGCGGGTGGCCGCCGAGATCGGCGCGGCCCTGGCGGTGGCCTGCGACTTGAGCCACGCGGACCAGATCGAAGCCGCCGTGGGCCGGGTGAAGGCGGAGCTGGGGCCGGTCTCGATTTTGGTTAACAACTGCGGGGGCCCTCCGGCGGGAACTTTTGACGCTATCACCGAGCAGCAATGGGCCGGCTCGTTCGAGCAGGTCTTTCTGAGCGCCCTGCGCCTGACGCGCGCCGTGCTGCCGATGATGCGCGCGGCCAAATGGGGGCGCATCATTAACATCGTTTCGTCCTCGGTGGAGCAGCCGATCCCGGGATTGATCGTCTCCAACGCGTTCCGGCCGGCCATCGCCGGCTGGGCCAAGACCCTGGCGGCGGAAGTGGCCTCCGACAACATCCTGGTGAACTGCGCCGCTCCGGGCCGCATCCTGACGTCGCGCACCGAGGTGCTGGACCGGGCCGCGGCGGAGAAAACCGGACGGCCCATCGAGGAGATCCGGAAAGAGCGTGTGGCCGCCGTGCCGCTGAAACGCTACGGGACGCCGGAGGAGTTTGGCGCGATGGTGGCGTTTCTGGCATCCGAGCGGGCTTCCTATCTGACGGGCTCGGTGATTCGCGTGGACGGCGGAGCGGTCGCGGGCATATGAAACTTCTCACCTTCCTGCACGATGGCGCGACGCACGCCGGCGTCCTGACCGCGCAGGGAATCGCGCCGATCGAAGAAATCAACGCCCGGCACGGGACGCGGATTCCCAACGACCTGCTGGAGATCATCCGGTCGGGCACGGCCGGGATCGAGACAGCCGATGTCCGGCCCCTGCCGCTGGCCGAAGCCCAGCCGCGCCTGCCCTACGAGAATCCGCCCAAGATCTGGTGCATCGGACTGAACTACCTGTCCCACGCCGACGACATCCAGGCGGTGCAGCCGGAAGAGCCCGGCAGCTTCATGAAGCCCGCCTCGTGCATGTTTCATCCCGGCGGCGATATTGTGCTGCCGCCCACGGATCTGACCAACGACGTGGACGCCGAGGGAGAGCTGGGCGTGGTGATCGGCAAGACCTGCCGGTTCGTCCCCGCCGAAAGCGTTCGCGAGGTCATCTTCGGCTACACCACCACGCTGGACCTGACGGCGCTGGACGTGCTGCGCAAGAATCCGCGCTACCTGACCCGGGCCAAGAGTTTCGATACGTTTTTCAGCTTTGGGCCGGTGATCGTGACGGCCGACGAGATCGAAGACGTCGACGCGCTAGAGGTGATCACCGAGCACAACGACAGCATCTGCTCGCGCGATTTCGTGCGGCACATGCGGACGCGGCCGCTGGAGCTGGTGCGATTCCACAGCGATTACATGACGCTTCATCCCGGGGATCTGATCTCGACCGGGTGTCCCAAGGGGGCGCGCATCAAGGCTGGCGACCGGGTGCGGGCGCGAATCGAAGGGGTGGGGATGTTGGCGGCGCGAGTGAAGCAGGGGGCCCGGGGTTAGGGAGGTGTGGCGTGACAGGGCGCGTATGGCTGGCGCTGGTCTGTGGTTTGCTCCTGGGCGGTGATGACGAGTATGCCAAGTTTGAGGGCGTCTGGCGATTTGCGCTGGTCGAGGTCGAGGGCGTGCAGCAGCCGGAGGCGCCGTTTGAAACCAACAAACTCATCCTCTCGAAAGACGGCCGGTTCATCGTCGTGCAGGGTCCCAGGATTACGCGGGGCGCCTTGAAGTTGGACCCGGCCCAGACGCCCAAGCATTACGACGTCACCATCACCGAGGGTTCCGCGAAAGGCCAGACCTTCCTGGGAATCTACGAGATGGGCCGTTTCGTATTGGCTGGATGGCGAGAAGGCAAGCGACGAGGATATGAAGAAGATCCAGCTCACGATCGACGCCGGCGGCAAGGCTCATGCTCGCCGCGAGGGCACGGTCTTCATCGCCGCGGCCACCGAGATCGATCCGGACAAGAATCCGATGACCATCGACATGGCCTACACGGAGGGCGACCCGAAGGGGCGAACCGCGCTGGGGATCTACAAGATCGAAGACGACGTGCTGACGATCTGTCGCGCCGCTCCGGGGAAAGCCCGGCCCTCCGAGTTCAGCTCCCAGCCCGGCAGCGGCCATACGCTGATGACCTACCGGCGGGAGAAGAGCAGGTAGAAGCCGCGCAATGGTATCCTATAAGTTGGCATGGCGAGCGGATTCTCAGCGGGCCTGAAGCGGTTCATCTGGTGGGAGTACAACCGCGGGAGCTGGCAGTACGACGTGATGGTCGGGCTCATCCTGGCGTTTATCTTCTTCACGCCGCGCGCCTGGTTTCGCGATCAACCCCGCATCCCCAGAGCCAGCAACGTCGCCATGCTGCCCGGCGATCCCGGTGTCTATTGGGTGGACGCCGCGCTGCTGGAATCGGTTCCGGAAGAGCAGCGCGTGGCCCGCGCCAGCGCGGTGGTAAAAACCAGGATCGCCCGCGTGCAGCCCATCATTGACGACGAGGAAGCCGAGGTCAAGGGCTATCTGGCGTTTACCAAACCGTGAGTCGCCGCATCTACAAAAGCATGGGGATTCGATGCGGCCTCGCGCTTCTGGGTGTGGCCGCCCTGCTGCCGGCTCAACCGGAGAGCTTCGACAAGCTGCTGGCGCGCATGGACCAGGCGGCTGCCGCCTTCAAGGGAATGTCGGCGAAAGTCCAGCGTATCCAGCACACCGCCGTCCTCAACGAGAACAACGTCGAAGGCGGGACCATCCTGGCGAAGCGGGTGAAAGCGGGCGACCTGCGCATGTTCATGGATCAGACCGAGCCCAGCCCGCGGTCGTTGTCGTTTCAGGGCAAGAAGTTCGAGATTTACTACCCCAAGATCGAGACGGTTCAGGAGTACGACGTTGGCAAGCACCGCGCGATGGCGGAGCAGTTCTTCCTGCTGGGCTTCGGCACGCCGCGCAAGGATCTGGAGCGCGACTACGCGCTCAGGCTCCTGGGTCCGGATACGCTGGCCGGGCAGAAGACGAGCAAGCTGGAGCTGATCCCCAAGTCCGAGGAGTTGTTGAAGCACATTCAGAAGATCGAGCTATGGATCGCGGAATCGAGCGGCTATCCGCTGCAGCAGAAGTTCTATCAGTCCGGCGGCGACTACCAGTTGGCCGTCTATACGAACGTCATCATCAACCCCGAGCTGCCCGACGCCGCCCTGCGGCTGAAGCTGCCCAAGACCGTCAAGCGGGAATTCCCTGGCAGACAGTAGAATCATTTATAGAGAGTTGTTGAATGACAGAACAGAATAACGCCCCCCGCCTGCAGTATCTGGATTGGCTGAGGGGTCTCGCCGCGGTCCTGATGTTGCAGGGCCACGTCTTTCACTCCTTCACCCGGCCGGATCTGCGCGGCGATTCCGCGTACGTGCTGTCGCAGTTCGCGGGCGGCATGCCGCCGGCCATTTTTCTGTTCCTGACCGGCATGACGCTGGCTTTCCGCCTGGACGGCCTGGAGCGCCGGGGCGCATCCGCGGGCGCCCGGGTCCTGGGGGCGCTGCGGCGCGCCGGCTACCTGCTGGCGGTGGCGTTCCTGTTCCGCCTGCAACTCTGGGCCTTCGCCTGGCCGGGCAGCCCGTGGACCGACCTGTTCAAGGTCGACATCCTCAACTGCATGGCGCTGGCGGCGGCGGTGATGGCGGCCATGGGAGTATTCCGCACGGCGGAGCGCGTGCGGCTGTGCGCCGTGTTGGGTCTGGCGGTGGCTTTCGCCGGGCCGTTGGTAACGCGCCTGGACTGGGCAGCCGCGCCTGAACTGGCGAAGCGCTATCTGGCGCCCGACTATCAGTACTTCAGCTTCTTTCCCTGGGCGGCATTCCTGGCATTCGGGGTCAGCGCGGGCAGCCTGATTCGCCTGCTGCGCGAGCAGCACATGGAGCGCGCCATGCAATGGGCCACGCTGCTGGGCGGCGTGCTGGTCATCGGCGGGCGCTACTTCGCCGAGATCCCCTATAGCCTCCTGCCCAGCTCCGACTTCTGGCTCAACAGCCCGTCGCAGGTGTTGATCAAGCTGGGCGTCCTGCTGTGGATGATGGCCTTCGCCTACCTGTGGACGCGCTACGCCACCGCCCCCGGCTGGAGTTGGGTGCGGCAGTTGGGCGTCACCTCGCTGCTGGTCTACTGGGTCCACATCGAGCTGGTGTACGGACGCTGGTTCGGGGCCTGGAAGGAGAGCCTCGACAACGTGTCGGCCACCGCGGCGACGCTGGCCGTGATCGCCGGCATGGTGGCCCTGTCGGTGGCGAAAACCACGCTGGCCGCCTGGAGCGCCCGGCCGGAAGCGCTGCGCTGGCAGCCCTGGCGGACGCCAGTGGCCGAGACCCTGGGCGAGCCGCGCCAGTAGTTCCGCCTCTCATCGCCAGAAAACGGGCTGGTCCACTTGATGTCTTGGTACCATCGGATAAGGAGGTCGTATGACCATCGACATCCCTCCGGAGCTAGAAGCTGACTTTGCGGCGCTTGCAAGGGCCGAGGGTGTGTCCCCGCAAGACTACGTCCGAGGGATGCTGGAGCGGGAGGTAAAGATGAAACTGCCCAAGGGGCAGCCCCTCAAGTCGTTCTACGGAGCGCTCGCCAAACACGGTCCGGCCCCGTCCGCCGAAGAGATTGATGAGAACCGGGCCGAGATGTTCAGGAACTTTGCGCGTGGGGACGAGTGATAGCGGCAGTAGCGGACACTCACGCGGCTCTGTGGTACCTCTATGCCGACTCGCGGCTGTCGGCCGCGGCACGGCACTTCATCGATAGTGCAGCTCCTCGCGGGCAGAGAGTTGCTTTGTCGTCCATCAGTCTTGCCGAAGTAGTTTATTTGGTGGAGAAGGGCCGCATCCCCATGGATGCTTACACAGACTTGACCGGCGTTCTCAATGATCCGGGTTCCTCGCACTGACGTACCAGACCTGCCCGACCGGGTCGTGGCTGCTACCGGGCTCCATTTGAGAGTGCCCGTCATCAGCCGCGACGCCAGGATTCGCGCTTCGACCGTGAAGACTGTGTGGTAAGCCGCGACGGCAAAACGTGCTCAGGGAGCGTTCTCGATCATCCGACCCGTTCCAAGGATCAACAGCCACAGCTTGGTGGCCAGAACTTCGTGTGCAGGCGCAATTCTACCCCGAACCACATGTCCTTTCCAGGCAGGCGCCGGACAGCGAGTGGCCTCCTTCGTTCACGCTGCCTACCTGGTGCACGCGCCCATTCACGCCAGTTGGCTCAATCAGGTCGAGATCCACTTCTCTATCGTGCAGCGCAAGGTTCTCTCCCCGAATGACTTCGCCAGCCTCGACGCATTGGCGGAGCGTCTACTCGATTTTCAATACTGCTGGGAAACAGCGGCTCAACCGTTCGAATGGAGGTTCCCCCGCCAAGACCTCGCCAAACTGCTCACCAAACTGGGCGACCAGCCGTAGGAGCGCGCCTCAAATCGCTTGCGCTTACGAACTCGTGTGGGGTTTGATCGTTGAACGGAAGAGAATCAAGGTCGTGTCCGGGGAACCCTCAAGCGCGGCTGGTGACGCCGTTCTCCTTGGCAAAGCGCCAGCTCGTCGCCCGCGTCCTGCGGGAATGATCTCAAGCCCACGGATCAGGGGTTCGGGACTACGGGCGGCTGATCGAGCAGCTTTCCAAGCAGGCGATTGCGCAGGTACATGATTTCCCTGGCTGACTCCCGCGGCTGCGGGTCGGCTTCGAGGTGGATACGGAGCGCCCGGGCCGCGGACAGGTAGGCCATTAGGAAGTCCCCGGCCGCTTCGAATAGCCGTGCTTTGGCAGCCAGCAGCGGGACGGAGCGCGGTTCCGCCTTGAGGGCCTCGTCGAGCGCCGCTTGACCGCTCCCCATCTCGCCGTTGTAGGCGGCATACTGAGAGAACGCGAGTGCCCGGCGCGTCGTTTGCTCCGGGGACGGTTCCGCCTCGGTCACGATCTGTATCGTGGCCGGCTTCGACTGGACCGTGCCGTTCCAGCCTTGGGAATCGCGAATGGTGAGTCGCGCCGTAAGGCGATAGACTCCAGCCTGGATCTGGGACGAGGCCTCCGGGCTCATTTGCCAGAGGACTTCGGTCCACTGGCGGTGCGGCAGGGTCAGGCCGGGCTGCTCCGGCGGGCGGACCAGCGTCAACATCCAGTTCTGCTCGGAGCCATTGGCTGCCAGCACCTGGAACTCGATCGCGTCGGGCCACGCCAAGCCGGCTGGCGCCAGAACGAGCGGCGGAACCACCGCCGCCCGATTCAGGTGGCCGGAGTGCATCACCGTGCCGCGCACCAGGAGCGGCCACCCGGCGATCACGGTGCTCGCGGCCGAGCCGTTGATCGAGATCGCCAACTCAGGACGCGGGCTCGTCGCGGGCTGCGCGCCGGCTTCAACCGCCAGCACGCAGAAGATCAGGGGAGTTCGAATGCTCATGTCACGTCACCTCTTGACCGGAGGAACCGCGTCGTTAGGGCACATCTGCGAGCGGCACTTGCCCAGGTTGGCGTCCCCATAGCGGGGTTGCGGCGTCCGGGGTCCGTTCACGCCAGTACCCTTCGCCACATCGCAGATAGAGAATCCCAGCGGCTCGGTTCCCGGGGGCACCCAGTAGTAGCGGTTCGGCATGCCATCGGCCAGATAAATACTGGCGAAGAAATATCGCATCACGCAACTGTCGTCCCCGCTGTGCTCGTAGCCTTTCTCCCCGATCTTGAACGGGTAGTTCTTCATTAGTGGTTGAATGAACGCCCAGGCTTGGGGGTCGCCGGCAAAGGTCTGCTTTATTGCCTCGTATGTCTGGTCGAACAGCGCTGCCCTGTCCTGCCCGGTTTTCTCATCGATCAGCTCGACCTGGGAGCCTTTGAGCAGGAAGTACGGGCGACCCTGCGTGTTCGCCGGATCGTCCACATGCACCAGCTCGAATTCCTCCGATTTGTCTTGGGGTCCATGGTGATCGACGCCGATCGAATGGAGCAGCTCATGGGCAATGGCGACATCGTAAGACAGAGTTTGATCGATCGATCTCAGGTTGTAGGGACTGCTCAAGGATTTGCCGCTCAGGTCGCGCGGCTGAATCCTGACTCCGGTGGTGGTCCCCGGGCGGCCAGCCACTCCGGACTGCGTGAAGTTCGTTACGGCGCCGTCCACGGCCTCATCGGTGATCATGAATACGCCGTGCTGGTCTTTGCGGCGCGGGCCTTTGTCGAAATTGCCGTTGATCAGCCGGTCCTGGGGGGAGAACTCCGCCTCGGTCAGGTCTTTGTGGACCTCCAGGCCGGAGATAACAGTGAATAGCCACAGGCCGGCCTCGGCGTCGGCCCCGATGAGGTTGAGGATGAAGAAGTCCTTCTTCTGTGTATTACCTTCGATGTGCGTCCCGTTCTCAATAAAGCCGCGGTACTCCTGGTAGAGCGTGAGGCCGTCGCCATCGCAGCCGGATTGGCCAAAGGGATCTTTCTCGCTGTCGTCGTCGTCGGGTTTGTTGCCGCCCTGGCCTTTCATCCAGGCTTCGGCGATCATTGAATTCGCCGCGCGCTTGGGGAGCCGGACCTCCTTCATGCTCTTGTCGCCCTTCAGATACCCGACGATCGGTGGGAGGCCAGTCACCACCGCGGTCACCTTCAGCTTGCTCCAGCCGCCCCAGTCGAACGAGGAGATCGTGAAGGTATACTCCCTCAGCGGAGGGCCCCTCGTTTCCGCGTTCTGACCCTCGAAATCCTTAATGTCCAGCCTCTGGGTGTTGTTGTTCAGCGGGCTGATCTGGAGGTCGTGGGTCTTCTGGGCTTTGGCGGCCAGCGGGTAGTTCATGGCGATCCCAGGCTCCTTGGATGTCTCTATCAGCTCGAACTTGAATTTGGTGGCTTCGGCCTTGGGCGTGCTGCCGTCCGTTTTCTGAAGCTTGACCTTGACGTTGATGGTGTTTCCGATGGTGTCTTCGTTCGATCCGGCTTCGGGACGCCACTGGTCGTACCCCTCCGGATCGATGACCACTTCGATCTCGTCCGGCTTGAGGTCCCACTTGACGGTGTAAGTGTAGAAAGTGACCGGTGCGGTGGGGATGACCCCGAAGCCGGGGCCGGGGATTTTCACATCAGATTGGCCCTTGTAGTTCTGCCCGGCCGGGGGCAGGGTGAATTGAAAGGTCGAACCCTGGAGCCACGGCGTCCCACCATGGCGGAACGGCCACCAGACAATTTGGCCGCGCTCCGCCGGGCTCTGGCAAGTGCCGGTGAATTTGGCGTCCGAGAAGAAGAGGGGGGAACGGGGACTCAGGATATAGGTGTTGTTCGATACTTCGAGCTCGAAAACGTTGCCGAACCCAGCGGCGGCGAGCGGGCCGTTGTAACTCTGGGCGAGGGTGCAGGTGGCCTGCGGGAAGGTGGTCGTGAACGCGGCTGAAAAGGCCACAGTCGCATCGTACTTTCCGGACCAGACCGGCCCCGCGCGGAGCTCGTCGAGCTTGAGTTGACCCTTGATGCTCAGGTCAAAGGTGTACTCCTCGGTAATTCCAAAGGAGCTGAAAGAGCCGTGCTCCTTGACGGTGACTTCCAGGGTTCCGGTGAATTCGGAAGCGTTGGGGATTTGAGGAACTTGGCCCCTGAGGGCGACGACCGAGAAAGCCATCAGAACCCATACGGGTCTCAGGGCATCGGGACTGCGACTTAAAGACACCGAACGGTTCATTTTCAGGTCCTCCCCGGACGGCAATCAACAGCAAATCGATGTTCACCTACTTCATAGAGGAGCGCACGCTTAACTATACACCCAGGCCCGGTCCCAATATCTGGGCCGCGGGCGTGCTCGACGGCATGTTTGACAGGCGGACGTACACGGACCCGCAGGTATTGGATTTTCCGCCTCCGCCAGACCTGGCGGCGCTGCAAGGGCCGAGCGTGTGTCCCCGCAAGGCTATGTCCGCCGGATGCTGAAGCGGGAAGTCGAGACGAAACGGCCCAACGGGCGGCCTCTCAAGTCGCTCTACGGAGCGCTTGCCAAACACGGCCCGGCTCCGTCCGGCCGAAGAGATTGATGAGAACCGGGCTGAGATGTTCAGGGCTTTGCGCGTGGGGAGTGATAGCGTTCGTAGCGCACACGCACACGGCTGTCAGAGCGGCATCGACAGGGCAGCCGCTCGCGGACAGACCTACCAGACCTTGCCCGACCAAGTCGTGGCGGCTACTGGGCTCCATTTGAGAGTGCCCGTCATCAGCCGCGACGCCCGGATCAGCGCTTCGACCGCGACGACTATCCGGCATAACAGCCAGCTCTCATGGTCCGGCCGGTGAGCACATCAATCCGATCCACATGTTCTTTCCGAGCGGCACGGGCCGGAGAGCATGTGGCTTCATCGTCCTCCTTCGATTGCACCGCTTACTTGAGCGGCAGGTATACCACACCCGCGGTCCAGTCGGACTCCACGCCACCGGATTCCAACATGAGAATGTCCTCAATCGCCATCCCGGTGGGGAGCGAGTCAGGCACGAGAACGATCAGCGAGCAATGGGACGAGCGTTCAAGCTGTTGCCGCATCGCGGGGATCATCGTCGATAGATCATGGGTCAGAAGGACGCGATCATTCTGGGTAGCCCAGGCGAGCAAAGCCAGATCATCTTGTCCGGCGATTTGGAGCACGTCCTGTGCCCGGACGATATCCAGTTCAGGAGATCGCCGCCATAGGCCTCGGAGAATCGCTTAGCTGTTCCGGCGCGCCAGCAAGCGCTCACGAAGACCCTTCGGCGACCACTCGGGATGAGCTGCCAGAAGCTCGTTCTCCTCACGCTCGCGTTTCTCGAAGTATTCCGCCAATTCGGCGCTGTGCTTGAGGTAATATCCGATGACCTGGTAAACATCAGGCAGTTGGAGACTGGGGTAATCCTGCACGATCTCCTCCGCCGTTGCGCCGCGGTTGAATGCTCGTACCACCAGATCCAGCGTTACGCGCGTCCCGCCCACGCGGTAGACACCGTGGGCGTCTCTGGCCAATGGGATTGCGTCGACAACGGCAGACATATCTCAATTGTCACTCTAGCACGCAGAGCGGTGCAATTCAGCCTAGGCCGGCGAAATGCTTGGCCTGGAGACGTGGCACGCAGAGCCTCGCCCTAGGCAGCCGTCCAAGTCCCAGGCAGTCCCTCACCCCCCTCTCAGGGCTACCACTTGAGGCCTCCTGGTCAACACAAACCGCCCCCGCCGGCCCCCCGGGGATTGAGTTGTCTGCTACCTCCCGTTGACCACTTCGGCGGTCTAGCCGCTGAGCCCGTCAATAACCTGCACCGAAGTCTCGGAAAGCTCAGGTATGGGCAGAAGAGCCGGGTTCAGGTCCAGGCAATCAAAATTCCCGCGCTCTGGTTGAGGGCCCTGGTGGTCCCACCGCATTCCCGTCGAAGAGGCAGGGGCCACGCTGCCATGTGTGGATCTGCGGCGGTAGGCTAGAGTCATGACTGCAAGGACCGTGCGACAAGCTCGGCCTAGCGTTCGGGAAGGTTAGTGCGTGCCGCTCTACTCGCATCCGGAACTCCGCATGGGGCAGAACCGAGGCGTGGTTCGAGCTTGTTTCGAGGACCGCCTCAAGCGGCTCGTAGGTCAGGCGCTGTTTATCGAGTATGAAGACGTGCTGGGGCGCAAGGCACTGTTCAAGAAGGCGCCGCTGATGCTCGCGAGCGTCTGCGGTTCTTCGAGGCGTTCCTGAGCGTCTGCGAGTGGGTGCAGATCTACTACTTGTGACGGCCAAATCTTTGGGATGAGGGCGGCACCACATCCTCGAACTGGCCGTCGCGGGT
>JACOSH010000434.1 GCA_016178945.1 Acidobacteriota bacterium | reverse complement strand
TCTCGGTGATGACCTGGATCCCCGGTCTGCTGCTGTTCGGCCTGCAGAGCTACCTGGACAACACCGGCTGGTTCGGCAAGAATCTGCGCATCGCATCGGGAATCTTCTTCGGGTCGTGCATCTGGATCCTGGTCCTGTCGCTGCTGGCGCTGGCGATCTCGGCCTGGGTGAAGTGGAAGCCGGTGGCCGGCGCCATGCTGTTCGGCGTCTTTTTCGTGGCCGCCGGATTCGGCTTCGTGATCAGCGGGATCCTGCGAACGCGCTGGGGCGGCCTGATCAATATCGGGTTGTTGATGGGGACGATCTGGGAGTGGCTGTTCTCGGAACCCTCCAGGCGCGGCGAAGGCGCGGTATTTTTCCGCGTCTCGTCCAACATGGCGCTGCCGGTGTGGTGCGCCTGGGCTGCGCTGACCGCGATGTGCCTGCTGTGCCTGTACCTGCTGGCCCGCAAGATCCGCGGCGCGGAGGTGATCCGATGAGCGCGGACCGGATCGTCTTCGACAACGTCTCGCGCTTTTACGGCGACGTGCTGGGAGTCAACCGCGTGAACCTGACGATCCCGCCCGGGGTGACCAGCCTGGTGGGTCCCAACGGATCGGGCAAGACCACGCTCATGAATCTGATGACCGGCCTCATCCGCCCGACTCGCGGCACGATCCGGGTGCTGGGCATCCCGCCGGACCGGCCCGAAGAGCTGATGCTCAAGCTGGGCTACTGCGCCCAGTACGACGCCTGCCCCAGGGGGCTCACCGGCCGCCAGTTTCTGTACTCCTTTCTGCGCGTTCAAGGCTACGGAGACGCCGAGGCGGGCGAGCTAACCCGCGGCGCGCTGGAGCGGGTCAACATGACCGAGGCCGCCGATCGCAAGGTGGCCGGATACAGCAAAGGCATGCGGCAGCGCATCCGCCTGGCGCTGGCTTTGGCGCACGATCCTCCGGTGGTGGTGCTGGATGAGCCGCTCAACGGCCTGGACCCGATGGCGCGCGCCGAGACGATTGCGCTGTTCCGCGAGTGGGGCCGCCAGGGCCGCTACGTGATCGTGTCCAGCCATATTCTGCACGAAGTCGACCGCATCTCCGACCAGGTGATCATGTTGAGCTACGGCTACGTGGTGGCCGAGGGCCAGATCCAGGGCGTACGCAGCGAGGTGAAGGAGCAGCCGGTCCAGGTGCTGGTGCGCTGCGACCGGCCGCAGATGCTGGCCTCGCGCCTGTTCCAGTTGAACCACCTGGTGGAGGCCAAGATTCACGAGGAGAGCCGGAGCCTGCTGGTCCGGACGCGCGACGCCGATGGCCTGTACCTGATGCTGAATAAGGTGGTGACCGAGGACGGCCTGGACATCGAATCGGTCGCGCCGGCCGACGACGACGTCCACTCGGTGTATCAATACCTGATCCGGCCGGAAGGGAGCACGGCATGAGCCCCAGGGAATATCAACAGATGCTGGCCGTGCTGCGGCTGGAGCTGCGCAAGACTTTTTTCTCCAAACGCTCCTGGTGGGTCTACCTGCTGGCCTTCGGTCCCACGCTGGTCTGCTTCGTGCACGGCGCCTCGGCCCGCCATCGCGGCGAGCTGGCCGAAGACACCATGATCTTCGCCGGCATCTTCCAGTTCTACTATCTGAAGCTGGCGATTTTCTTCGGCTGCCTGGGGATCTTCTCCAACCTGATCCGGGGCGAAATGCTGGAGAAGACGCTGCATTACTACTTCCTTACGGCCGCGCGCCGCGAGGTGCTGCTGTGGGGCAAGTATCTGGCGGGCCTGGCGGCTTCGCTGATCATTTTCACCAGCGCGGTGACGCTGGCGTTCTTCTTCATCCGCATGCACCTGGGGCAAGTGTTCCAGGACTACCTGGTCCGCGGTCCCGGCCTGGCGCAACTGCAATCCTACGTGGCGGTGACGGTGCTGGCCTCGATCGGCTATGGGTCGGTGTTCCTGCTGCTGGGACTGCTCTACCGCAACCCGATGATCCCGGCGGCGCTGGTGATGATCTGGGAAGCGATCAGCGGCTACCTCCCCACGCTGCTGCAGAAGATGAGCATGAGCTACTATCTGAAATCGCTCACGCCGGTGCAGCTCGGCGCGGAAGGCCCGTTGGCCCTGATCGCGGTGGCGGTCGAGCCGGCCCCGCCAGAGCTGGCCGTCACCGGCCTGCTGCTCCTGTCGGCGGCGCTTCTGATGTACGCCAGCCGCAAGGTCCGGACGCTGGAAATCAGCTACAGTGAGTAAAGGCGTCGGTGAGGATTCTCATGAAACGCGCTGGAAAGCTGAGCGAGCGAGAGCGGCTGCGCCTGTTACGCCTCTTCGACGATTTGGCGCCGCGCATTCCGGTCCGTCCCAAGTCTGAGGCTGACAAGGAGCTGAAAGCGCTGCGCCGCGCGCGCCGGGCTGGTGGCCGGCGACACGATTGAGCGGGCGGCTCTGAGAAACGCCTCCACGCCGCGGCGCATCCCTCCGTCATACTGTGCAAATGAGGGCGCGCGTGGCGTGGATGCTGGCGCTGGCGGCGGCTCACGCCTGGCCGGCGGGCATGATCCGGGGGATCGTGCTGGAGCACACTTCGGGCCGCCCGCTGTCGCGGAGCCGGGTGCGGCTGGAAGCGCTGCGCGGCACATCCATTGCGAACGCCGCCACTCTCCACACCGACCGCAGCGGGCAGTTCATCTTCGGCTCTCTTCCGGACGGCGCTTACCTGCTGACCGCCGAGCGGGCCGGCTACTTCCCGGCGCGCTACGGCCAACGCAAGAAGACCTCGCAGGGGTCCGTGATCCTGCTGAGCGGCGATTTCAATCTCTTCGCCGAGCTGCGGATGTCCCGGTTGGGGGCCATCACCGGGCGCGTTCTGGACGAAAACCAGGTGGCCCTGCCCGGCCAAAGTGTGGTCGTTTACGAGGCGAAGCTGCCCTTGACCCAGGCCGGCAAGGGCCTCTCCGACGATCGCGGCGTCTACCGCGTGGGAGGCCTGGCGCCGGGCCGCTATTACGTCCGCACGGCCGCGCGGCTCATGGACGACGGCTCGGGTTTCCTTCCCACCTTCCATCCGCAGTCCGCCATGATCGCGGAATCGAAACTGGTGGAAGTCCGCCTGGACGCGGACTCGAGCGACGTGGATGTCGAGCCGCTGCCCGGAAAACTGTTCCAGCTTGGCGGCCGGATTCAGGGCCCGCCGGCGCAGGTGCAGGTCACGCTGGTTTCCGACACGGGGCGGCTGTACCAGTCGATCGCGGTTCCCGGCGACTATCGCTTCGAGGGACTGTCTCCGGGCAACTATGAGATTTTCGTGGAGAGCTCCGGGCCGCCACCGCCGCTGACCGGCCAGTTGGGCGCTTACCACGAATTCTTCGTGGACCGCGACGCCCAGGTGCATCTGGAGATCGTGCCCTTTCCGCGCCTGCGCCTTCGCTTCGAGGATCGCGACGGCGGGCGGGCGTTGCGAGAAGGCGCGACGCTGTTTGCCCGCCGCAAGGACCTGGCCGGCGACGGCCCCGCGATCCGCCTGCCGGACTCCGAGGCGCGCCTGGGCCCCGGGATCTGGGAGATCAGCGCCGTCACCGCGCCGGAGTTCTACTTCGCGTCGCTTGCAACGACTGCGTACCGGCGCAGCCGCCTGCGCCGGGAGCAGGCGGAGAACCCGCTGGAGATCTATCTTGTGCAGGGCGGCTATCCGGAGGTGCGCGTGACTCTGTCGGCGCGCCCGGCCCGGCTGCGGGGCACGGTGAGATCGGCGGGCCGGCCATCGCCGGGCGCGCCGGTGTTTCTGTATGCGCTCGACCCGGTCGCGCGCAAACGGCTGAACGGCCTTCGCGTGGAGCGCGCCGATGCGCAGGGCGTGTACCGGTTCACGGGATTGTCCCCCGGCGAGTACCTGGTCCTGAGCACCTTCGAATGGGACAACCCCACCGAAGAGATGCTCATTACGGCGCGCGCCAAGACCGCGACGCTGCGCGAGGGCCAGGAAGCGGCGCAGGACCTGGAGTTGTATTGGGAGCCGGAGCCGTGAGCCCGCGCTACGGCTGGACGATCACCTTCATCAGGTTCGGCTCGTGGCGGTAGAGGCGGTCGAACCAGCTTGGGGCCTCTTCCAGGGGAGTCCGGGCGCTGATCATGGTATCGACGCGGATCGCGCCGCTGGACAGCAGCTCGATGCAGGCCGGGTACTCGCCGGCCGAGGCGCACGATCCTTGCAGCCGGATCTGCCGCGTCACCACCGGCTGGAGCGGCAGCTCGATCTTGGGCGTGATGTTGCCGATCAGCGTCACCGTACCGCCCTTGCGCACGCAGGCGATGGCCGTCCGGATCGGGTCGGTGGCGCCCACCGCTTCCAGAGCCGCGTCCGCGCCGTGCCCGCCGGTCCGCGCCGCAATCTGGGCCGGCGCATCGCAGGTCTTGGAGTTGAAGGTCTCGTCGGCGCCCAGCTTGCGCGCCATCGCCAGCTTGGCGTCGTCGATATCCACCGCGAAGACGCGCCCGAAACCGGCCACTTTGGCCGCCTGGATGGTCAACTGCCCGATCATTCCGCTGCCCACCACCACCGCCGTATCGCCCAGCGATCGCGGCGTGAGGTTCACCGCGTGCACGGCGATCGAGACGGCCTCGATCATGGCCGCGTGCTCGAAGGGAAGGGAATCCGGGAGCCGGTAGAGAATATTCTCGGGCACCGCCACGTACTCCGCGAAGGCCCCATGCCTGCGGTAGTCGCCGCAGGACACCCCCAGGACCTGGCGGTTGTCGCACAGATTGATCTCGCCGCGGCGGCAGAAGTGACAGCGCCCGCAGGAGACCGTGGAGTCAAAGGTGACGCGGTCGCCCGCCTGCCACTTGCTTACGTCCCGGCCGGCGGCGGCGATCACCCCGGCCGCTTCGTGTCCCATCACCAGCGGCGGAATCCTGCGGCCGCTGGAGCCATCCAGCCCGTGGACGTCGCTGCCGCAGATGCCGCAGGCCTGAACGCGCACCAGAACGTCGGCCGGGCCGATCTCCGGCTGGGGCAGATCGGTGACCTCCAGCTCCATGTACTGTTTGAGGAGGAGTGCCTTCATGGGAACTCCCTTTGTATCACAACGCGGCGGAGCCGCGAGCGGTCAGCGATCAGCGGTCAGGGATCAGCCGCCGGGCGCCTCACCTCTTCGGCTTCGACATCCCTCTTAATTCTTCGAACCAGTTCAGCACGATGTGCAGCTCGCCGGGATCCTGGCTGCCCATCAGCCGCAGCGCGAGGAACTGGCCGCCTTTCGGCCCGGGTTGGATCGAGCGCACGCCTGGCGCATCGAACAGCGGGCGCGGTGTTCCGGCCCGGAACTCCGGCCGGTACTCGACTGGCGCCGTCATGACCTTCTGGGCGCTGATGAAAGAAAGCTCCCGGCCATCGCGGCTCCAGGACGCGAGCTGGCCGCCCGCGGTCGAGATGGTATACTTCCCCGACGGCCCCGGAAAGGCGCGGACGTAGATCTCATCGCGCCCCGTCTCGTTCGAGGTATAGGCGATCCATTTTCCGTCGGGAGACAGTGCCGCGTCGCTTTCCGAGAAGGGGGTGCTCAACAGGGGCCGGGGCTTCCTGTCCCCCTCGAGCGGAAGAATCCACAGGTCGGACTGAGCGCCGCCGGCGGTATATAGGAGGAGTTGTTTTCCGTCTATCGACCAGGCGGTCAGGTGAACATGCTCGACGCCGGTCCACATGGTCTCGGCGGCTCCGCTTCCGTCGGCGGCCCGCACCGAGATCGTGCGCTTGCCGAGTTGATTTGAAGAGTAAGCGAAGCGCTTTCCATCCGGCGACCAGACGGGCGTTTCGTCCTCACCCGGCTCGAAGGTCAGGCGCGTGGACGTCCCGCGCTCGAGGTCGAAGGACCAGACATCCGTGTCCGCGCCCGCCATCCCCAGCAGGACCCGCCGCCCGTCGGGTGAAAGCCGGAACTGGGTGAACGGAAGCGGCAGCGGATAGGCGGTTAGGGCTTGGCCATTTCGATCCCGCCAGGCCAGCTCGGCGGTAGTGGAGCTGACCTCTCCGGAGACGTACAGCAGCGTGCCCGTTTCCGAGAAGTCGTATCCGCGCACACCCGCGGCAAGGCGCGCCGCCGCGCCCGTAAGCCGCAGGCCTTCCGGATCGAAGGGAGCGGCGATCAAATCGCCGGAGTAGAGATAGATCAGATGGCCGGTCGGAGTGAATCGTGGACTGCTGCCTTCCGTCACCAGTTTGGGTTCGCCGGAACCGATCCGCTGGGCGTAAATACGTCCGGAGTACGCGCTACCGACGTTGAAGATCACCGCTCTGCCGCCGGGAAGAAGAGCCGGGTATCCATGCGGCGCGCTAAGGCCGGTCTTGATCACGATTTCCGGAGGGCCCCCGGACTCCGGAACTCGCTGAACACCGTAACGGACGTTGTCCGGGAACAGAATCGCTCCGCTGCTCAGCCAGGAGCCGGCCGTGGAACCGAAGGACTCCGCGACCGCAACCGGCATCGCTCCATTCAGACCGACCTTCATGAGCTTCGCCACCTGGAAGAAGGCGATGGAAGCGCCGTCGGGCGAGAAGAACGGCGCCGAACCGCCTTCTGTTCCCGGGATGCGCCGCGCTTGGGCTTGCTCCAGATCGCGCAGGAAAATCCCCCCAGCTCTGTCTTGATTGGAATAGGCCAGCCGCCTGCCGTCGGAGGAGATGGCGGGCCGAGAGGCCAGCGACTGCCCGCGCGTGGAGATCACAAAATGCGCTGGCTGGGGAAGTGGAACATTCCGGTGGATCGCGAGGAAGACTGCCGCGGTAAGGGCGGCGCCGATCAGCAGTCCGGCGAGCGTAAACAGCGGCACGCGGGAGCCGGTTCTTGCCGGCGCGGGGGGCGGCTCGCTTGTCCCAGCCAGGGCCTCTTCGATTTGGATGCGGGCCTCGCCGATCGCTTGCAGGCGCTTCCGGCGGTCGCGCTCGAGACAGCGCCGGATCAGCTTGCGGATTCCGGGCGGAGTCGCGGGGGGAAGCGCGTTCAAGTCCGGATCGTTCTTGAGCACCGCCGCCAGCGTGTCGCTGACCGTCTCGCCGCCGAACAATTGCCGGCCAGTGAGCATCTCGAAGAGCACCGCGCCGAACGACCAGATATCCGCCCGCCGGTCCACGGTCTGGCCGCGCGCCTGTTCGGGGGCCATGTAGGCCGCGGTGCCCATGATCACCCCAGCTTGGGTGGCGGCGATGGTCAGGGTCGGCGAGTTGGACGCATCCCCGGCGGCAGCCGTGTGCTCGACCGCCTTGGCCAGCCCGAAATCCAGCACCTTCGCGATCCCCTCGGGCGTGATCTTGACGTTGGCCGGTTTCAGATCGCGGTGCACGATGCCCTTTTCGTGGGCGTATTCCAGTGCGTCGGCGATCTGGCGGGCGTAATCGAGCGCGGTCTCCATCGGCAACGGTCCGGCGAGCGTCTGGCCCTCGACCAGCTCAATCACCAGCGCGTTTCCCTCCAGCCCATAGATGGCCGCGATGTGGGGATGGTTCAGCGAGGCCAGCACCTGCGCCTCGCGCTGGAACCGCGCCATGCGGTCGGGATCGACGGCCAGCGCCGGAGGCAGCACCTTGAGCGCCACCTGGCGGCCCAGTTGGGCGTCTTTGGCGCGATACACCTCGCCCATGCCGCCCGCGCCCAGCGGCGCGACCACCTCGTACGGTCCCAGCCGGGTCCCGGCGGCCAGGCTCATGGCCGGACTCCAGCGGGCCAGTTGGTGGCCACGATCTCCAGCTCCTTGCCAATCATGAGTCCGCCGACCCATGCAGCATAGCACTTCGCGGGCGCTCCCGAGTCCGCCAACCTCGCAATGGTATCCTGCTGAGGGAGACGCGTCGCGACATGGAGGTGCACCTCTGGTATGTGCGGCTGGAAGGCTCGGCGGAATGCGAGGGGGCCTTTTTTCAGACGCTCTCTCCGGACGAGAAGGTCCGGGCCCGCGGATTTCACTTTGAGCGTCTCCGGAAGACCTATACACTGGCGCGCGGGGTCCTGCGGGCGCTGGCGGGGAGCTACCTCGACACGCCCGCTGCAGGAATCGAGTTTCGTTATGGGCCGAACGGCAAGCCATCGCTGGCGCGGGCGGATTGCAGGCTTCGATTCAATCTGTCGCGTTCGGGCGATCTGGCGATCTACGCGTTTGCGCGCGACTGCGAATTGGGCGTCGACGTGGAGGAGCTGCGTCCGATGCCCGGCCTGGAGCGGATCGCGGCCGAGTTCTTCTGTCCCGAGGAGTGCGCCGATCTGGCCGTGGTCGATGAGTCGAGCCGCGAGCGGGCTTTCTTCAATTGTTGGACCCGCAAGGAGGCTTACATTAAGGCGCTTGGCGACGGACTGTCCCTGCCACTGGACAGTTTCCGCGTGAGTTTGCATCCGGAGCAGCCAGCGGCTCTCTTGGAGGTAAGGGGCCAGCCGGACGAAGCCGGCCGCTGGTCCATGCGTCACCTGATACCGGCGGCCGGATACGCCGGCGCACTGTCTTTGCGGGATTGCGAACCGATCGTGCAAGCGCGACCCTGCCTCACGGCGGAGCAGGTGCTCGCTTCCGATTTGCCAGGGTCCTGGCCGGCATAGTAGAATTGCCGGGGAGTAGTCAATTTACAAGGAGCTACCAATGGGTGAATCCAAAAACAAAGCGACGTCCGGCAAAGACCAAGGGGCAAGCACCGCGGCGACGGAATCTTCGCCCGTGAAAGCCGAAGAGCCTGTGGCCCAGGCGTCAGAGCCGCCAGCCGCCCAACCGGCCGAAGCCGAGGCCGCAGTGGAGGCCGCCCCCGAGCCGGCGGCGGACGAGACGCAAGAGTATGTGCTCACCGTCAGCACGACTACGGGCGATATCCTGAAGATGGAGAAAATGGACCAGGCTGGAGCCCGCACCGAGCTGAGCGAGGAAGAATATTCGGAGGTGTTTGCCGCCGCCGGATACGAGGAAGGCTACGACGAGGAGTATGTGGAAGAGACCGCATACGCCCAGGATCCCTACGAAGCCGGGTACGCCCAAGGGATCACCGATTATCATGCGGCTGCCGAGGTGGGCGCGGAAGCGACACCCGAAGCGACGCCTGAAGAGGCGGCCTACTATCAAGGGGTGGCCGACTATCAGGCGGCTCTCGAAACGGCTGTTGTGGAGGGCGAGGCGGCGGAGTGCACCTCGGAAGAGCTTGCGTACTATCAAGGCATGGCCGACTGCGAGGCCGCGATCGCGGGGTCGGGCGAGTCGGGTTCCTGAGGTGGAGGCATCAACAACTGGGAGGTTGGTATGGACTCTGTAACGCAGGCGTACTATCAGGGTGTGACCGACTACATGGGCCAAGTTGCCGGAGCAACCGAGGCTCCCGAGGAAGTGGGCCAGTCTCCTGAAGAGATGGCTTACTACCAGGGCATGGCGGATTATGAGGCGGCCTTGACCGAGCCGGCCGGCGGCGATTCGGAAATAACGACGGAGGAAGCCGCCTACTACCAGGGCATGAGCGATTACGAAGCCGCCATGACCGAAGCCGCGGTCGAGGCCGATGAGCCGACCGCGGAAGAGGCCGCCTACTACCAAGGGATGAGCGACTACGAGGCCGCGTTGACCGAAGCTGCTGTCGCTGACACCTCCGCCAGGGCGGCCTACTATCAGGGGATGAGCGATTACGAGGCGGCCTTGACCGAGCCGGCGGCCGAAGACGCCGGGCAGAGCCCCGAAGAGATCGCCCACTATCAGGGCATGAGCGATTACGCAGCCGCCCTCGCCGAAGCCACCGCGGCTGAGGAGGAGGAGGCGACGCCGGAAGAGGCCGCGTACTACCAAGGCATGAGCGACTATGCGGCCGCCCTGACCGACGCTTCGGTGGAGGAAGAGGAAGCCGCCCTGGCCGTGGCCTAGCGGCCACCGCTTGCTGACGGGCGCGGCGCAGTCGATTGGGTTGCGGAGCCGCGACTGTCAGGAGGTGTGAAGATCCGTGACCCGGCGAAGCCGGAACCAAACAGGCCAAGGCGATTCTCGCAAGGTGGCTGAGGGTAGGCGTGAAGTCCTTGGTGGGCTCAGGATCTATCTCGCAAAGAACGCCAAGATCGCCAAGAAGAACAGCAAATCGGATTTCGCATTCGTGCTGAAGCGAATGCACTTGCAGAGCCGCGCGCGTAAGCAAGTGGCGCGAAATCCGATTCTTTCACAGCTTCTCAGGGAGCGGTTTTACGTGTCGCAGAGCAGCCCCTTTTTCAAATTGCCGGCAGATTCCACGGCCAGTGGCGGGAGGATGCGGATACGCCTGTTTTGTTTCCCGTTCGCGGGGGGCGGCGCGTCGGTCTTCCGGCACTGGGCGGCGGATCTGCCCGCGGATTTCGAGGTGTGCGCGGTCACGCTTCCCGGGCGGGAGGATCGCTGGTGGGAGGCCCCGTACCGGCATCTGGCGCCTCTGGTGGAGGCGGTAGCCGGGGCGTTTGGCTCCTATCTGGACGCTCCCTTCGCTTTCTTCGGACACAGCATGGGCGCGTTGATCGCGTTTGAGCTGGCCCGCCAACTGCGCCGATCGTACCAAGCCGTACCCATCCATCTGTTCGTTTCCGCCGCTCGGGCTCCCCATCAGCCGGACTACGAACAACCCATCCATCACCTGCCTGAACCGCTGTTCCTCAAGAAGCTGCGGCGCTATCAGGGCGTGCCGGGAGAGATCTGGGAGAATCCTGAATTCATGAAGCTGGTTCTACCGGCGATCCGGGCGGATTTTGCGCTTTGCGAAACCTACGCTTATTCGCCGGAATACCCGCTGGACTGCCCGATCTCGGCATTCGGCGGCGATCGCGACCGAAAAGTGAGCCGTCGCGACGTGGCCGCGTGGCGTCATGAGACACAGGGCCCTTTCCGGCTCCGCATCCTTCCGGGCAACCATTTTTTCCTGCACGATGCCCGCAAGCCGCTGCTTCAGGCGATTGTCCAGGACCTTTCGCCGGCCTTTCAATACCTCAACGGGAGCCTTGGGACATGACGGCGCGGCCAGGCGAGCTTCGGTTAGGTCAAGCAACAATGAGGGTCCGGCCTCCGATAACAAGGCTGGAGGGGTGTGTGCCCAAGAGGCGAGGCGAATGGAAGTAGAGGCGTTCCTGTTTCCCATGTCCTTCGCCCAACAGAGGCTCTGGTTTCTGGACCAGATGACGCCGGGCCGGACGTTCTACAACCTGGGCGCCATGACACCGCTGTCGTTTGCCGTGGATGCCGGGGTCCTGGAGCGCAGCCTGAATGAAATCGTCCGGCGTCATGAGACCTTGCGGACCACCTTTCGCGCAGTGGATGGGCAGCCAGTGCAGATCGTGGCTCCCGAGCTGAGGCTGCCGCTGACGGTGACGGACCTGCGCGATCGCGAGAAGCCGGAGAACGAAGCACGGAAGCTGGCCCTCCAGGAGTTCCGGCAGCCCTTCGATCTGAGCCGGGGACCCCTCTTGCGCCCGCGCCTGCTGCGCACGGGCGAGGCCGAGTATGTCCTGGTGCTGGCCCTGCACCATATTGTCTGGGATGGGTGGTCGATGGGGGTGTTTTTCCGCGAGTTGACGGCGCTGTACACGGCCTTCGCCATGGGACAAAGCTCGCCGCTGCCGGACCTGCCGATTCAGTACGGCGACTTCGCCGTCTGGCAGCGGGAGCGGCTGCAAGGAGAGGCGCTGGAGGCGCAGCTCGCCTACTGGAAGCGCCAGCTCGCCGGTGTGCCTGTGCTGCAACTGCCCACGGACCGGCCGCGCCCGGCTATCCAGACCTTCCACGGCGCCTTTCATCCGCTCCGTCTACCCCGCTCCCTGATCGAAATGGCCAGGACCTTGAGCCACCGCGAAGGGACCACCCTATTCATGACCCTCCTGGCGGCCTTTCAAGCGCTCCTGGGCCGCTATAGCGGTCAGGAGGATATCGTGGTGGGGTCGCCGGTCGCGGGACGCAACCGCGCCGAACTGGAAGGGCTAATTGGATTCTTCGTGAACAGCCTGGTGCTGCGCGGGGACCTATCCGGCGATCCCACGTTTCGCGAGCTGCTGGGGCGGGTTCGGGAGACGGCGCTGGGCGCTTATGCGCACCAAGATCTGCCGTTTGAAATGCTGGTGGAACAGTTGCGGCCGGAGCGCGATACCAGCCGCAATCCGCTGTTCCAGGTGATGTTCCAGTTGTTCAGCACGCCGCCGCCCGACCAGCCTGACGAGCCGGAGAAGCCCGAGGAGGAAGCGCCGCCCGCCGAGCTGGATGGCAACCGCGGAACCGCTGTCTTCGATCTGGCGCTGCACCTGTGGGACGACACGCGGCAGGTGAGCGGCGGGATCGAGTACAGCACCGAATTGTTCGATGGGGCGACGGTCCGGCGCATGACAGTGCATTTCGCGCGGCTGCTGGAGGCAGCCGTGGCCGATCCCGATCGCAGGCTGTCGGAGCTGGACTTGATGGGTGACGCGGAACGCCGGCGGATCGCGGTGGAGTGGAACGATACGGCAACCGCCTGGCCGCTGGATCGCTGCCTGCATCAGTGGTTCGAAGATCAAGTGGAGCGGACGCCAGACGAGGCGGCGGTCGTCTCGGCCGACTCGACGATGAGCTATCGCGAGCTGAACCGGAGGGCGAACCGGCTGGCCCGCCGCCTGAAGGGGATGGGCGTCGGGCCGGATGTGCTGGTGGGGGTGGCGATGGAGCGCTCTCCGGAGCTGGTCGTGGCGCTGCTGGGCGCGCTGAAAGCGGGCGGCGCCTACGTGCCCCTGGACCCAGCCTATCCCCGCGAGCGACTGGCCAGCATGCTGGCGGACTCGCACGCGCCGGTTCTGCTGACGCAGCGTCACTTGCAGTCGCGGTTGCCCGCGCACTCAAGCGAGGTGATTTGTCTGGACGTATGCGAGCCCGAGCCGGAGGCGGGCGACGACCACAACCCGGCGACGGAAGTAACGGCGGATCACCTGGCGTACGTGATCTACACATCGGGTTCTCAGGGCCGGCCGAAAGGAGTCATGATCCCGCACCGGGCGGTCTCGAATCACATGTGCTGGATGCAGGCGCAGTTTCCCCTCTCGCCTGCGGATCGCGTGCTGCAGAGGACTCCCATCAGTTTCGATGCTTCCGTGTGGGAGTTCTGGGCGCCTCTGCTGGCGGGCGCGCGGCTGGTCCTGGCGCCGGCCGGCGCGCATCTGGACAGCGCTCTGCTGGCGCGCACGATCGCCCGGCACAGCATCACGCGGCTGCAACTGGTGCCCTCGCTGTTTCGAATTCTCCTGCAGCAGGAAGAGTTCGCCGATTGCCGCTGCCTGCGCGACATTTATTGCGGGGGGGAGGCGCTGCCCGCCGGACTGGGACGGCGCCTGGGCTCCGTGCTGGACGCAAGATTGCACAATCTCTACGGGCCGACCGAAGCCTGCATCGACGCTACCTGGGCCAGCTACAGCGCCTCGGACGCGGGCGAATTCGTGCCCATCGGCCGCCCGATCGGCAATCTGCGGGCATACGTTCTCGACCGCAACCTGCAGCTTGTTCCCCCCGGGGTCCCCGGCGAGCTGTATCTGGGCGGCGCCGGGCTGGCGCGAGGCTACCTGAACAATCCGGCCCTTACGGAGGAGAAGTTCATTTCCCACTCGCTCGAAGCGAACGGGCCGCTGTACAAGACCGGAGACCTGGTGCGCTACCGGGCGGACGGCGCCCTCGAGTACCTGGGACGGATGGACACCCAAGTGAAGATCCGCGGCGTGCGCATCGAGCTCGGAGAGATCGAGGCGGTGCTCCGGCGGCACGAGGCCGTGCGCGATGCCGTCGTGCTGGCTCTGTGGGATGGGAGCGAAAAGCGCCTGGTGGCTTATATCGTGCCCGCCGGCGGGGCGCCGGGCGTGGAGGATCTGCGCGGCTTTCTCCAGCGGCATCTGACCGAACAGATGATCCCCTCGGCCTTCGTGCCGCTGGAAGCGCTGCCGCTGATGCCCAACGGCAAGGTCGATCGCCAGCGCCTGCCCGCGCCGGATCACGCGCGCCCCAGCCTCAACGGGCGGTACCTGGCGCCCCGGTCGGATCTGGAGCGCCGGATCGGGGCCGTGTGGCAGGAGGTGCTGGGCCTGGAACGGGTGGGGGTGGAGGACAATTTCTTCGATCTAGGGGGACATTCCTTGCTTCTGATTCAACTGCAAGGCAAGCTGCAAGAGCGGCTGCCTTCCCTGGGCCCGATTTCGATTGTGGATTTGTTCCGTTATCCGAATGTGGGAGCGCTGGCCAAGAGCCTGGGCGAACAGCAGTCCGGCGCGCCCGCGTTCCGGCCCGAGCGGCAGCGCGCCGAAAAGCAGAAGGCCGCGATGACGCGGCGCAGAGAGCGGAGAAAGCGGGAGGCAGCTAGATGAGTCAGCCGGACGGATACGAAGGCATCGCCATTATCGGCATGAGCGGCCGGTTTCCGGGCGCACGGAATATCGAGGAGTATTGGCGCAACCTCAAGGAGGGCGTCGAGGGTATTCGGTTCTTTTCCGATGAAGAGCTGGCCGCCGCCGGAATCGACGCCGCCATGCGCGCCACTCCCGGCTTCGTGGGCGCGGGAGGGGCGCTCGACGATATCGAGCTGTTCGACGCCGGCTTTTTCGGTTTCAGCGCCCGGGACGCGGAGATCCTGGATCCGCAGCACCGGATCTTTCTGGAATGCGCCTGGGAGAGCCTGGAGAACGCGGGCTACAACCCGGAAACGTATCCCGGGCTGATCGGGGTGTACGCCGGCGCGGCCATGAGCTCCTACCTGTTCCACGTGTACGCCAACCTGGACCGGATGGGATTCGTCGATCCGTACCAGATCGCCCTGGGGAACGACAAGGACCACCTCACCACACAGGTTTCCTACAAGCTGAATCTGCGCGGGCCAAGCGTCGCCGTTCAGACCGCCTGTTCCACATCGCTGGTGGCGGTCTCGATGGCTTGCCAGAGCCTGCTCAGTTTTCAATGCGACATGGCGCTGGCCGGCGGCGTGGCGGTGAACGCCTCGCAAAGAAAAGGCTACATGTACCAGCCCGGCGGCATCTCCTCCCCCGACGGCCACTGCCGGACCTTTGACGCCCAGGCGCTGGGAACGGTGCCCGGCAACGGCGTGGGCATCGTGGTGCTCAAGCGGCTTTCGGAGGCCATCGAGGACGGCGATTCGATTCTGGCGGTCATCAAGGGTTCGGCAACCAACAACGACGGCTCGCTGAAGGTGGGTTACACGGCGCCCAGCGTGGAAGGGCAGGCCCAAGTTATCGCGATGGCGCAGGCGGTGGCGGGAGTGGATCCGCGCACGATCACCTACATCGAGGCTCACGGCACGGCCACGCCGCTGGGCGATCCCATCGAGTTGGCCGCGCTGAACCAGGTGTTCCAAGCTTCCACCAGCGATACCGGATTCTGCGCGATTGGCTCGGTGAAGTCCAATCTGGGGCACCTCGATCCGGCCGCGGGCGTGGCCGGCCTGATCAAGACGGTGCTGGCGATGCAGCACAAGATGCTGCCTCCCAGTCTGCACTATAGCCAGCCCAATCCGGCCATCGATTTCGCCAACAGTCCCTTCTATGTGATCAGCAGACTGGCCGAGTGGAAGGCGGGCGAAACGCCGCGGCGGGCCGGCGTGAGCTCGTTCGGAATTGGCGGAACCAATTCCCACGTGGTGATGGAGGAATCGCCGGAGCCTCCGGCTCCCGCTCAGTCGCGGCCTTGGCAACTGCTAGTGCTGTCTGCCAGAACGGACACGGCGCTGGAGACGGCTACGCGCAACCTGGCAGGCTTCCTCCGGCAGCATCCGGAAGCCGACTTCGCCGACGTCGCCTACACCTGCCAGGTGGGGCGAAAAGCTTTCCCGCGCCGGCGCGCCGTGATCTGCCGGACGCTCGATCCCAACGAAGCGATCGGTGTGCTGGAGACCGGGGATGCCAGGCGGCTGCTCATCGCAACCGGCGAACCCATGGAACGGCCGGTTATCTTCATGTTCTCCGGACAGGGCACACAGTACGTGAACATGGCGCGGGAGCTGTACCAGGTGGAGAGGACCTTTCGCGAGCAGGTGGATCTGTGCTCGGAACTGCTCAAGCCCCACCTGGGATTCGACCTGCGGGAAGCCCTCTACCCGGCCGAGGCGCACAGCGAGGAGGCCGCCCGGCGCCTGGACCAAACCGCCCTTGCACAGCCTGCGTTGTTTGTCATCGAATATGCCCTGGCGATGCTCTGGCTGGAGTGGGGAGTTCAGCCGCAGGCCTTGATCGGCCACAGTATCGGAGAATACACCGCGGCCTGCCTGGCCGGGGTGTTCTCGCTCGAAGACGCCCTGGCCCTGGTGGCGGCGCGGGGCCGGCTCATGCAGTCGATGCCTCCCGGCGCCATGCTGGCCGTTCCGCTGCCGGAGGCCGAGACCAGAGCCGTCGCGGGCCGCGGGCTGGCGGTGGCCGCGGTCAACAGCGCTTCTTCCTGCGTGGTCTCGGGGCCGTTCGACGAGGTGGACCGGCTGGAGACGCAACTTCGCGAGTCCGGCCTGGATTGCCGCCGGCTGCACACTTCCCATGCGTTTCACTCGCCCATGATGGACCCGATTCTGGAGGCCTTCGGCGAGGAGTGCCGGGCGGTCCGGATGAACCCGCCCAAGATCCCGTTCCTGTCCAACGTCAGCGGCGCCTGGATTTCAGAGGATCAGGCCACCGATCCCGACTATTGGGTTCAGCAACTGCGGAGCACGGTTCGCTTCGCCGACGGCCTGAAGGAGCTGGTCCAAGATCCGGACTGGGTTCTGCTGGAGGTCGGTCCCGGCCAAACCCTCATCGGGCTGGCCGCCCAGCACCCGGATCGCGCCCGGGAGCAAGTGGCGCTGCCCTCCCTTCGTCCGGCGCGCAGCCGGGAGGACGACCTGCCTTTCCTGTTGCGCTCGCTGGGACGCCTCTGGACGCTGGGCGTTCCCGTCGACTGGGCCGGATTCCACGCGCACGAAAAGCGCCGGCGAATTCCGCTGCCCGCCTATCCCTTCGAGCGGGAGCGTTACTGGATCGATCTCCCCAAGGCCTCCGCGGCTTCGACCCGGAAAACGTCCGTCACGGGCAAGCGGGAGATCGCCCACTGGTATTACAGCCCCTCGTGGAAGCGCACCCTGCCGTCCAGGACTCTAGACCCGGCGGGGTCGCGATGGCTGGTGTTCTGCGACGCCGGCGGGTTGGGCGCTCGCCTGGTGGAGCGTCTCAAAGAGATGGGATGCGACGCGACGTCGGTCACCGCGGCAGCGCGATTTGCCCGGCATGACGACCACAGTTTCTCCATCGATGTTGGCGCCCGCGGCGACTACCAGGCGCTCCTGGACGATTTGCGCGCCGCCGGCCGCCTGCCGGACTTTATCGTCCATCTCTGGGGCGTGACCCCCAACGCCCCGAAGTCTCTGGCCGCCATGCAGACCCGGGGTTTTTACAGCTTGTTGTACCTGGCTCAGTCACTCGGGGCAACCGGCGATGGCTCGCCGGTCGAGATCGGGGTGGTCGCCAACCACCTTCACGAAGTTCTGGAAGGCGACAAGATCTGTCCCGGCAAGGCCACGGTTTTGGGGATTTCCAAGGTAATACCGCAGGAGCACCCCCGGATCACCTGCCGGACGATTGACGCCGGGACCGTGCGGGACAAGGAGCGGACCGTCGACCTGCTGCTGGCCGAATTCACCAGAGAGCGGTTTGCCTCCGTGGTGGCCTATCGCGGCAATCGCCGATGGGCTCAGACCTTCGAGCCGATGCGACTGGATGAGACGCCGGAGGCTCCCTCGCTGCTCCGAAAGAACGGTGTCTATCTGATCACCGGCGGCTTAGGGAACATCGGCTTGACGCTGGCGAAGTACCTGGCGCGAACCGTGCAGGCCAAGCTGGTGCTGGCCGGCCGCTCCGCCTTTCCCGAGCCTCCGGAATGGGACGCCTGGATCGCTTCCCACGACGAGACAGACGCCGTGAGCCGGAAGATCCGCAGCTTGCGCGAACTCGAGGAGCTGGGAGCGGAAGTGATGACGGCCAGCGCCGACGTGTCGGACGCGCGGCGGTTGAAAGAGCTGGTTGACCGGGCGGTGGCTCGGTTCGGCCAGATTCACGGCGTGATCCACGGCGCCGGCCGGACCAGCGACGACTCTTTCTGCCCGATGGCGGAGGCCGATCGCGAGATGTGCGAGCGGCACTTTCAGCCCAAGGCCCACGGGCTGCTGGCGCTGGAAAAAGCACTGGACGGCATTCGGCCGGACTTCTACCTGCAGCTCTCCTCTCTGTCGGCCGTTCTGGGAGGACTGGGCTTTGCCGCGTATGCCTCCGCCAACGCCTTCCTGGATGCCCTCTCCGTTCAACGCAACCAGGAGGGCGAGGTGCCGTGGATCAGCGTGAATTGGGACGGGTGGGATTTCTCGGAAGAGGCCGCGTTGTCCAATTATCTGCTTCCCCACGAAGGCGCCGAGGCTTTTCACCGCATCCTGCACTGCCGGCCGCGGCAGCCGGTAGTGGTGTCCACGCAGGACCTCGAGTCCCGGGTGGAGCAGTGGCTCAATCTCACTTCGGTGCGGGAGCCCAAGGAGGCGGCCGGCGCTCCGGAGACGGCCCATTCGCGGCCGAACCTGAGCAGCGCCTACACCGCTCCGCGCAATCCGACCGAGGAGACCATCGCCGGAATCTGGCAGCAGCTCCTGGGCCTGGAGAAGGTGGGCGTGCACGACAACTTTTTCGAACTGGGCGGCCACTCGCTGTTGGGGATCCAACTTGTTTTCCGCTTGCGCGCCGCCTTCCAGATCGAAGTATCCCCGCATCGGCTGTTTGAGGCCCCCACGATCGCCGAGCTGGCGGAGTCTATCGACCGGGAGCGCAAGGCGCCGGAGCTCGACGAGAAGGGCATGGCGGAGCTGCTGGAGCTGGTCGAGGGACTTTCCGAAAGCGAGGTCCGCGAGATGCTGGCCCGGCAGGAAGGCCAGGAATAACGAGAATGCCGGAGAACTCCGAACGCCTGGCCGGCCTTTCTCCCGAGAGACGCAAGCTGCTCGAGCGGCTGCTTCGCCAGAAAACCGCGGGCGCGCCGGAAAGCGGCCCGCCTGAGATAACCGCGGATCCGCCGGAGGCTCTATCCCTCGACGAAGCGTCTTCGCCGGAGGAAGTGAAGGCGCAGTTCCGGCGCTTCTACAACTCGGTCAACCGGCAGCTCGCCGCGTCGGGGTTTGGGGAGTTCTCCTTTTTCCTGAATTACGGGTACGTCGCCAACCAAGACCCGCAGTACGCGGCGGCGCCGTTACCGGACCACGCCTTGAACCGCAACTCCCTGAAGCTGGTGCTGGAGACCATCGGAGACTGCGAATTGGACGGGCGCGACCTGCTGGATGCCGGATGCGGCCGCGGCGGGGCCATCTACGTCATGAACCGGTTCTTCCAGCCCAGGAGCACTACGGGAATGGATCTGTCGCCGGAGGCGGTCCGGTTCTGCCGGAAGGCGCATCGTTATCCGGCGGCCGCTTTCGTGCAAGGGGACGCGGAGAAGCTGCCGTTCCGCGCGGAGTCGTTCGACGCGGTCTCGAACGTGGAGTCCTCGCACAGCTATCCCGATATCGAGGCCTTCTACGCGGAGGTGTACCGGGTGCTGCGGCCGGGCGGCCACTTTCTGTACACCGATTCGGCGACTGCCGGCGCCGGACCGGGGATCAACGCCGCGCTGCGCCGCATCGGCTTCGAGCTTCTTCGCGAGACCGATATCACGGCCAACGTGCTGCTGTCCTGCGACGAGATCGCGTCCCGGCGCCGCGAGGCGTTCGGCAGCGAAGGGGGCATCCTCAACGACTTTCTAGCCGTACCCGGCTCAGGGGTTTATGAAGAGTTGAAATCGGGCGGCCGGGTGTACCACATATGGAAACTCCGCAAATGAGCGTGCCCAAAGTGATCGCCGGTCTGTCGGCCCGCGACAAGCGCGCCCTGCTGGAAGAGCTGGTGCGGAGGAAAGCGAGCCAGAAGCCGCCCGAGCCGAAGACCGCGCCTTTATCGTTCGCGCAGCAGCGGCTTTGGTTTCTCGACCGGATGTCGCCGGGCGGCTCCTTCTACAACATGGCGGCAACCTATCGCTTCCAGGGAGCAATGGATGTTGAGATCCTGGAGCGCAGCCTCAACGAGGTGATCCGCCGTCACGAAGCGCTGCGCACCACGTTCCGCGCCGACGAGGGGCGTCCGGTGCAGGTCGTGCTGCCCTCCTTGTATCTGACCTTGCCGGTCGCTCGCCTGGAGGGCGTGCCCGAGGACCAGCGTGAGGCCGAGGCGCAGCGGATGATCACGGAAGAGGCCGGACTCCCCTTCGACCTGTCGACCGGGCCGCTGGTGCGCGCCAAGCTGCTCCAGCTAAGCGAGAACGATTGCGTGTTCCTGCTCACGCTTCACCATATTATCGGCGACGGCTGGTCGATCAACTTGCTGTTTCGCGAGTTGAAGACTCTGTTCACCGCCTTCCGGGCTGGGGCGCCTTCGCCGCTGCCGGAGCTCCCCATCCAGTACGCCGATTTTGCGGTCTGGCAACGGCAATGGCTGCAAGGAGAGGTGCGCACGGCCCAACTGGAATACTGGAAAAAGCAACTGGCTGGCCTGCCGGCCTTGCAGTTTCCCGAAGATTATCCCCGGCCGGCGTTGCAGAGTTTCCGCGGGGCCCTTCACGCGGTTACGATTCCCGGCGGATTGATGCGCGCTCTGAAAACCCTGAGCCAGAACGAAGGGGTCACGCTGTTCATGACTCTGCTGGCGGCCTTCCAGACCGTGCTGCACCGCCATACCGGGCAGGACGACCTGGCGCTGGGGCTGCCCATCGCCGGCCGGAACCGCGCCGAAACCGAAGAGCTCATCGGCTTCTTCGTCAACAGCCTGGTGCTGCGGACGGACTTGAGCGGCGATCCCACTTTTCGGGAGCTGCTGGCGCGGGTGCGCGAAGTGGCGGTGGAGGCCTACGCGCATCAGGACCTGCCGTTCGAGATGCTCGTCGAGGAGCTGCACCCCCAGCGCGACCTGAGCCGGAATCCTTTGTTTCAGGTGATGTTCCAACTCTTCAGCGCACCCGGCGCGGCGCGCCAGACGCCCGATGCGCCCGATGCCCCGCCGCCGCTCACCTCGCAGCACGTGACGGCCAACCTGGATCTTTCCCTGGACCTTGTGGAGGGCCCGCAGGGCATCCGCGGCAACCTGGTCTACTGCACGGACCTGTTCGAAGAGTCCACCATCGCCCGTCTGGCTGAACACTTCCTGCGGGTTCTGGAGGCCGTCGCCGCCGATCCCGATCTGCGCCTATCCGGACTGCCGCCACTGAGCGAAGGTGAGTATCGCCTGCTGGTAAAGGAGTGGAACCAGACCGCCGCGCCATTTCCGCTCCACCGCCCGGTACACGAACTGTTTGAAGCACAGGTCGAGCGCACGCCGGGTCGGGTAGCGGTAGAGTTTCGCGATACGCGGCTGACGTACCGCGAGCTGAATGGCCGGACCAATCGACTGGCACACTACCTGCGGAGGCTGGGCGCGGGACCCGGCGTCCTGGTTGGACTCTGCATGGAGCGTTCGGTCGAAATGGTGGTCGCGGTGTTGGGCATCCTGAAGAGCGGCAGCGCTTATCTCCCGCTCGACCCGGCCTACCCTGGGGAGCGGCTGGCGTTCATGCTCCAGGACTCGGGCGCGCCGCTGCTGATCACCCTGGAGCGGCACCGCGGATCTGTTCCCGCCGGCGACTCCGTTCAAGTGCTGTGTCTCGACAGCGAACAGGACCGGATCGAGCGGGAGAGCGACGCCAATCCTCTCCCGGAAGCGAGCGGCGAAGACCTGGCCTACGTGATTTACACTTCGGGCTCCACCGGACGGCCCAAGGGCGTGCTGACGCCGCACCGGGCGCTGGTGAACCACATGTGCTGGATCCAGTCGGCCTTTCCGCTCAACACGGATGACTGCGTGATGCAGAAGTATTCGCTCAGCTTCGATGTCTCGGCCGCGGAGATCCTGGGCCCGCTGCTGGCCGGCGCACGGCTGGTGGTCGCCGAACCCGGCGGTCATCTGGACCGCGGCTACCTTGTTGATGTGATCGCGGGAAAGAAGGTGACCGTCCTGGATGCGCCTCCCTCCATGCTGGAGGAATTGCTCAGCGAGCCGCGCTTTGCGGCGTGCGATCACCTCCGGCTGGTGTTCTGCGGCGGCGAGGCGATGTCCGCGGGCCTCCAGGGCCGCTTCCAGGCGCGCATGCGAGCGCAACTGGTCAACGTCTACGGTCCCACCGAGACGACCATCACCTCCACCTTCTGGACCTGCCGGACCTCGGCCCGTTCCGTTCCTATTGGGCGTCCCATCGCCAACACGCGGGTCTTCGTGCTCGACCCGCAGGGCCGGCTGACCCTGCCGGGGCTGCCCGGCGAGCTCGCGATCGGGGGAGACGGCCTGGCACGCGGCTATTTGAGCCGCCCGGATCTGGACAGCGAACGCTTCGTGCCCGATCCGTTCGCCGGCGAGCCCGGCGCGCGCCTCTATCGGACCGGCGACCTGGTCCGCTACCTGCCCGACGGCAACCTCGAGTTCCTGAGACGCGTGGACCATCAAGTCAAGGTGCGAGGATTCCGCGTCGAGTTGGGCGAAGTCGAGAGCCGGTTGAAGCAGCATTCCGGGGTGGCCGATGCCGTCGTCATCGCGGCCGGCGATGCCGCAGCCGAGGGGGAGGACAACGAGTCCCCTCCGGACCGGCGTCTGGTCGCCTATGTGGTTCTCGGGAAGCCGGACGCGGCCGGCGATCTGCGGAGGTTCCTGCGGCAGGAGCTGCCGGATTACATGGTCCCGTCCAGTTTCGTGTTCCTGGAGGCCCTGCCGCTGACGCCCGGCGGGAAGGTCGACCGCCGCGCGCTTCCTTCGCCGGATCACGCGCGGCCGGAGCTGCCCGAGAGCTACATTGCGCCGCGCACCGAGTTGGAGCGCACAGTCGGCGGCGTCTTGCAGGAGGTGCTGGGCCTGGAGAAGGTAGGCCTGCACGACAACTTCTTCGACCTGGGCGGGCACTCGCTGCTGATGGTCCGTTTGCAGAGCCGTCTGGGCGCGGCGTTGAACACCCACGTGCCGATCATCGATCTGTTTCGCTATCCCACGGTGAGCGCGCTAGCCAAGCATCTCAGCGCGGTGTCCGGCACGGCGGCGACCTTCAAGCCCGTCCAGCAGCGCGCGGAGAAGCAGAGGGAGCGGCTGGGGCGGCGGGCGCCGCAGCGAACCGGAGGGGACACATGAGCGCAAAAGGCGGAACGGATACCGGGTCGGTGCGGGACCGGCTGGCCGGACTCTCTCCCGAGAAGCGTCAGTACCTGGATCGCCTGATGAAGGAGAGACAGCCGCGTACTCAATTGCCGGAGGTCATTCCACGACGGCAAGGCGCTGGTCCGTGGCCGCTTTCATTCGCACAGCAGCGGCTGTGGTTCATGAACGAGCTGGTGCCGGACAACGCGTTCTACAACGTGGACAACGCCCTGCGTCTCCGCATACCGCTCGACGTGGAGCTGCTCCGGAGAACCCTGAACGAAATCGTGCGCCGGCATGAGGGTCTGCGCACCACTTTCCGTTCCGTCAACGGGCAGCCGGTGCAGGTCATCGCGGCCGGGCTGGACTGCCCTCTCCAGCAGATCGACCTGCGGGAGTTGCCGGAGGGCGAGCGCGAAGCCCGAGCGCGGAACATCGCGGCGGAAGAAGCGCTGCGTCCCTTCGATCTGGGCGCCGGCCCGCTCCTGCGCACCCATCTGATGCGCCTGGGCGACCAGGACTATGTGTTTCTGCTGACCATGCACCACATCGTTTCCGACGGCACGTCGATGGTGGTGTTTTTCACCGAGCTGACCAACCTGTACACGGCCTTGGGCGCGGGGCAGTCCTCACCGCTGCCCGAGCTGCCCGTCCAATACGCCGACTTCGCGGTGTGGCAGCGGGAGTGGCTGCGCGGGGAGCGGCTTCAGGAGCAACTGGACTACTGGAAGCGCCAGTTGGCGGGCCTTCCGGCGCTGCAACTGCCGGCCGACCGCGCGCGTCCGGCCGCGCCCACCTATCGCGGCGCCATGGAGGAAGTGAAGTTTCCCGACCCGCTCGCCGCCGCGCTCAAGAAACTCAGCCAGAGCGAGGGCGTGACCTCTTTCATGACTTACCTGGCGGCGTTTCAGACGCTGCTGCTCCGCTATACCGGCCAGGAAGATTTCGCCATCGGCTCGCCCATCGCCGGGCGCACCCGCCCGGAGCTGGAGGGCCTGATCGGCTTCTTCGTGAACAGCCTGGTGCTGCGCGCGGACCTGTCCGGCGATCCCACCTTTCGCGAGCTCTTGCGGCGGGTGCGCCGGATCGCCCTGGGCGCCTACGCCCATCAGGATCTGCCCTTCGAGATGATCGTCGAGGAATTGCAGCCCGAACGCGACCTGAACCGGAATCCGCTGTTTCAGATCATGTTCCAGCTCTATAACACCCCCGGGAGCGCTCTCGACCCCGCCACCGGCGCCATGGAGTTCGAAGTGCGGCGGGGGACCGCCAACTTCGATATCGCCTTCCACATGGCCGAGCAGCAAAACCACATCCAAGCACAGTTCGAATACAGCACCGACCTGTTCGACCGCCAGACCATGACGCGCATGGGCTGCCACTTTCTGAATCTGCTGGAAGGCATCGCCGCCAACCCGGATGAGAGAATCTCGAAGCTGCCCATGCTCGGCGAGGACGAGCGGCGTCGGCTGGTGACCGTTGAGAATAATGCGGACACCGAATACCCGCGCGGCCACTGCATCCACGAGTTGTTCGAGGAGCAGGCCAGGCGAGCGCCGGATGCCGTGGCGGCGGTGGACGCGGCCGGCCAGATCACCTACCGGGAGCTGAACGTCAGAGCCAACCAGCTTGCCCATTATCTGCGCGGGCTGGGCGTGGGTCAGGACCGGATGGTGGGGCTGTGCATGGAGCGCTCGCTGGACATGATCGCCGGCATGCTGGGCATCCTCAAGGCGGGCGGGGCGTACGTGCCGCTCGACCCGTCCTATCCCAAAGAGCGGCTGGCCTTCATGCTGGAGGATACCGCGGCTCCCGTCCTGCTCACGCAGGAAAAGCTTCTGGACGCGCTTCCGGTTGCGGCCGCGCCTGGCCGCGATGCCCGGATCGTGTGCATCGACCGCGACTGGAGCGAGATCGCCGGCCGGCCCCTGACCCAACCGGACAGCGGCGCCACGGCCGAGAGCCTGGCCTACATCATTTATACTTCGGGGTCGACGGGCCGGCCTAAGGGTGTCTGCGTGACGCATCGCAACATCGCGCGGCTGGTGATGAACACCAACTACATTCAGCTCGACCCCTCGGACCGGGTGGCGCAGGCGGCTAATGCTTCCTTCGACGCGGCCACCTTCGAGATCTGGGGACCGCTTCTTAACGGCGCCCGCACGGTGATCGTGACGCGCGACTTGACCCTTTCTCCCAAGCAATTCGCCGCCGAGCTGCGCGAGCGGGGCATCACCACGCTGTTCCTCACCACGGCGCTGTTCAATCAGCTCGCCATGGAAGCGCCGGGCGCCTTCCGCCCCCTGCGAACGCTTCTTTTCGGCGGTTCCGCCGTCGACCCGCGGCATGTGCGGAAGGTCCTGAAGGAGGACCCTCCCCAGCGGCTGCTCCACGTCTACGGTCCCACCGAGACCACCACGTTTGCGACCTGGCACCTGGTCCGCGAGGTACGGGCTGACGAAAGCACGGTTCCCATCGGGCGCGCCATCGCCAATACGCGCTTGTACGTGCTCGACCCCGCCGGGAACCTGCTTCCGGCCGGGATTCCCGGCGAACTCTACATCGGCGGCGACGGGGTCGCGCGCGGCTACTGGAGGCGTCCCGAGCTCACGGCCGAGAAGTTTGTCCCCGACCCCTACGACGAGAATCCTCACGCCCGGTTGTACCGGACCGGGGACCTGGTCCGGGCCCGCGCGGACGGCAGCCTCGAGTTTCTGGGCCGTATCGACGACCAGGTGAAGATCCGTGGATTCCGGGTGGAGCCATCGGAAGTGGAGGTGGTGCTGGCGCAGCATCCGGCCGTGCGGGAAGCCGCGGTGGTGGCGCGCGAGGACACTCCGGGCGATGCCAGGCTGGTGGGGTACGTGGTGCCGGGCCGGGGCCTGCAACACCCCGACCCGCTGCCCGGAACCGCGGCCACACAGGAGCACCTGGCGCATTGGCTGAGCGTCTACGACCAGGTCATCTACAGGGACCTGGCCAAATCTCTGGACGTTCCGCAGGACGCGAAGTTCAATATCCTGGGCTGGAACAGCAGCTACACCGGCCTGCCCTTTCCCGCCGAGGAGATGCGCGAACAGGTGGAGCAGACGGTGGAGCGGATCCGGGTGCTGCGGCCGCGGCGCGTGCTGGAGATCGGCTGCGGCACCGGACTTCTGCTGGTGCGCATCGCTCCCGAGTGCCAGGAGTATTGCGGTACGGACTTCTCGGCGCCCGTGATCGACTATCTGGACGGATTGGCGAACGAGCTGGAGCTAGCGCACGTGAAGCTCCTGATGCGTGCGGCGGACGATTTCGCCGGCCTGCGCGAAGGCTACTTCGATACGGTGGTCCTGAACTCGGTGGTCCAGTATTTTCCCGGCATCGAGTACCTGGCGGCCGTGCTGGAAGGCGCGGCCCGCGTCCTGGCCCCGGGGGGCTCTATTTTTCTGGGCGATGTGCGCGGGCTCCCGCTGCTCAATGCCTTTCATGCCTCCGTGGAGCTGGAACGCTCGGCCGCATCCACGCCCGCCACGGAGTTGATCCAAAAGGTCAAGAAGCGGATGTTCGAGGAGCAGGAGTTGGCGATCGATCCGGAGTTCTTCCGGCGGCTTCCGCGAAGGCTGCCGGGAATCCGCACGGTGGAAATCCAGCCCAAGCGCGGCCGCTTCCGGAACGAGCTCACCAAGTTCCGCTACGACGTGACGCTGGGACGGACGCGCTGGAGCGGCCTCCCGAAAAGCTGCGCCTGGGAAGACTGGGAACAGCGCCGCCCGAGCATTTCCCAATTGCGGCAGCGCTTGATCGAGGAAGAACCCCGGTGGATCGGCTTGCGGCGCGTGCCGGACGCCCGCGCGATCCAGGATGCAACCCTTTCGGAGCTTCTGAACGGCAGCGCCTGTCCGGCTACGGCCGGAGCGTTGCGGGAAGCCCTGTCCGGGATTTCGGGATGGGACCCGGAGGAGGTCTGGAGCTTGCGGGAGGAGGTCCCCTACGACATCGCCATCGGATGGCGGGAGGACGGCGCACGCGGTTATTTCGACCTGGTGTGCCGGCCTCGCGCCAAGCGGGCTTCGCCGCTTCGACTCTGCGCCGCCAAGCCAGCCGGCGCCGCCCGGCCTCTGTGCGACTACGCCAACCTGCCCATGCAGGGCCGCCTGGCCCATAAGCTGCTGCCCGAGCTGCGCCGCTTCCTGCGCGAAAAACTGCCGGATTACATGACGCCCTCCTCGCTGGTCCTGTTGGACGCCTTGCCGCTGACCCTGAACGGCAAGGTCAACTATCGCGCTCTGCCCGCCCCGGAACGGCTGCGGCCGGATACCGAGGGCGCTTACATGGCCCCGCGCACGCCCGTCGAGGAGGTCCTGGCGGGAATCTGGGCGGAAGTGCTCGGCCTGGAACGCGTCGGCGTGCATGACAACTTCTTCACCGAGCTGGGGGGCCATTCTCTGCTCGCTACCCAGCTCGTCTCCCGCGTGCGCAGTGCCCTTCACGTGGAACTGCCGCTGCGCCGGCTCTTCGAAGGGCCCACCGTGGCGGATCTGGCCGGCTTCGTAACCAGCAGCCTGCCGAAGGAGCCCGGCAAGTCCTTCACCCAGATTCCTCGCGCCGCCACCGAAATCCCGGAGGATCTCAACCTGGATCAGCTCTCCGACGAAGAGGTGGACGCGATGTTGCGTGGCCTGCTCAACGAGGAGGGTACTTCGGCATGAGCGAAGCCGTGAGACCGGCCGCCGGGCCTTCCAACAAGTCCGTGGCGGAGCTCTCGCCCGGGGAGAAGCGCGTCCGGCTGGCCGAGCTCATGAGGAGGAAGGCCGCCGCGCCAAAGACGGTTCCCCTGTCCTTTGCGCAGCAGCGGCTCTGGTTCCTCGACCAGCTCTCGCCCGGCAACGCGTTCTACAACGTCGACACCGCCTTGCCGCTCAACATGCCGGTGGACGCGGAAACATTGGAGAAGAGCCTGAATGAGATTGTGCGCCGGCACGCCGGATTGCGCACCACCTTCCGGGCGGAGAACGGACAGCCGGTGCAGATCGTCGCGCCCAAGTTGGACTTGACCCTGCCGGTGGTCGACCTGAGGGCGCTCGCGGAGCCCGAGCGCCAGGCCGAGGCGCACAGGCTGGCTAACCAGGAAGCGCAGCGGCCCTTCGACCTGAGCGCCGGACCGCTCATCCGCGCGACTCTTCTGAAGCTGGCGGACGCCGCCCACATCCTGTTGCTCACCCTCCACCACATCGCCGCCGATGGCTGGTCGATGAACGTCTTCTTTCGCGAGCTCAGCACGATCTACGACGCGTTCACCGATGGCAAGCCCTCGCCCCTGCCCGAGCTCCCCATCCAGTATTCCGATTTCGCCGTTTGGCAGCGCGGGTGGCTCCAAGGCGACGTGCTCCAGTCTCAACTGGATTACTGGAAGCGGCAACTGGCCGATCTGCCCGCGCTGCAATTGCCGTGCGATCATCCGCGGCCGCCGATCCAAACCTACGGCGGAGCCTTTCAGTTGATCAAGCTGCCCGCGGGTCTTTCGGCGGACCTCAAGTCGCTGAGCCAGGCGGAAGGGGTGACCCTGTTCATGACCCTGCTGGCGGCCTTCCAGATTCTGCTCAGCCGTTACACCGGGCAGGAAGACGTCGCGGTCGGCACGCCCATCGCAGGCCGGAACCGGGTCGAGGTGGAAGCGTTGATCGGCTTCTTCGTCAATACACTGGTGCTGCGCACGGACCTCTCGGCGGATCTTAGTTTCCGCAAGCTGCTGGGCCAAGTCCGCGAAGTTTGCCTGGGCGCGTACGCGCATCAGGACCTGCCCTTTGAAATGCTGGTGGGCGAGCTGCAGCCGGAGCGCGACCTGAGCCGGAATCCGTTGTTCCAGGTGATGTTTCAGCTCATCAAGATGCCCAGCGACGAGGGGGCCGATTGGACCGAGCCGGCCTTCGACGTCGTGAGGGGCACCTCCATCTTCGACCTCGCTCTGCACGCTGGAGAGGGTCCTCACGGGATCGTTGGAAACTGGGAGTACAGCACCGAGTTGTTTGAACGGGCCACCATCCTGCGGATGAGCGCCCATCTCGAGCGGTTGCTGGAGGGAATCGCCGCAGATCCGGACCGGCCGATCTCGCAACTCCGTCTGCTGGACGATTCCGAGCGGCGGCGGGTGCTGGTGGAGTGGAACCAAACCGAGTGTGAGTATCCCGGCCCCGGCTGCCTCCACCACCTGTTTGAGGCCCAGGCGGCGCGCGCACCCGGCGCGGTGGCGCTGGCGGGCGAGGGCGTTCAGTGGAGCTACCAGGAGCTGGACCGGCGGGCCAATCTACTGGCGGCTTACCTGCGGAAGTTGGGCGTGGGGGCGGATGTGCCGGTGGTGGTCTCGATGGAGCGCTCCGCCGAGATGTTCGCCGCCGTGCTGGGCATCCTTAAAGCGGGCGGAGCATACGTGCCCCTGGACCCCGCCTATCCGCGAGAACGGCGAGCCCTGATTCTGGCCGATCTCGAGTCCCCGGTTGTGCTGGCGCAGGAACGTCTGCGGGAAGCGCTGGCGCCGCATGCGTCCAGGCTGGTCTGCCTGGATTCCGAATGGGAGCGGATCGAGCGCGAGAATGACGTTCCCGCGGCGGCCGCCGGCCCGGAGCCCTCCCCGGCGAATCTGGCCTACGTGCTCTACACGTCCGGGTCCACCGGCGTGCCCAAGGGCGTGGCCATGAGCCACGGCGCCCTGGTCAATCTGCTGGCCTGGCAGGCGCGGAATTCCACCGCCGGACCCGGCACTCGCACCCTGCAATACGCTTCGCTCAATTTCGACGTTTCCTGCCAGGAGATGTTCGCAACCTGGGGCTCGGGAGGGACTCTGGTCCTGATATCCGAAGAGACGCGACGCGACGCGGTTCTCCTGTTGCGGTTTCTTGAACAACAGCGCGTCGAGAGGCTGTTCGTCCCCTTTGTAGCTCTCAACCAGCTTGCCGAGGCCGCGTTTGGCCGCGATACCGTCCGTCCACCTATTCGAGAAATCATCACCGCCGGCGAGGCCTTGCGCATCACGCCGCGGATTGCGGCATGGATCGGGAGCCTGAAGGAGTGCACGCTGTTCAATCAGTACGGGCCCACTGAAAGTCACGTGGTGACGGCCTACACGCTGGCCGGGCCTCCCGATCAGTGGCCGGCGCTTCCTCCCATCGGACGTCCGATATCGAACGTTCAGATCTACGTACTGGACCGCCATCTACAACCGGTCCCGGCCGGAGTTCCCGGCGATCTCTACATCGGCGGCGCGGGACTGGCGCGAGGCTACTGGAGCCGTCCGGAGCTGACCGCCGACCGGTTCATCCCGGATCCTTTCCACGCCGGCGGCCGTTTGTACAAGACGGGGGACGTGGCGCGTTACCGGCCCGATGGGAATATCGAGTTTGTCGGACGCAGCGACGATCAGGTGAAGATCCGGGGATACCGGGTGGAGCTGGGGGAAGTGGAATCAGTGCTGACCCGGCATCCCGGCGTGCGCGAAGCCGTAGTGATCGCCCGCGACGAGGAGTCCGGGCACAAGCGTCTGCTGGCCTATCTGGTTCCGTCGAATCCGGCGCCGGATGCCGCCCAATTGCGCCGCTTTCTGCTGGAGCGCTTACCCGAGTACATGACGCCCTCGGCCTTCGTCTTCCTGGATGCGTTGCCGCTGCTGCCGAATGGAAAGGTGAATCGCCGAATCCTGCCGGCGCCGCCGTCCGCCGGCGCGGTTCAGAGCCGGGCGGAGACGCTCCCGCGCAACCCGATCGAAGAGAAGCTGGCCGCGATCTGGAGCGGCGTGCTGGGCCTGGAACGGGTCGGCGTGTTCGACAATTTCTTCGCCGATCTGGGCGGCCACTCTCTGCTGGCGACGCAGATCGTCTCCCGCGTCCGCGATGCCTTCGGGGTCGATCTGCCGCTGACCACGATCTTTGAGAAGGCCACCGTCGCCTCCATGGCGGAGTGGATCGACAGCAGGCACGGCCGCGACCGGCCCGACACACCCATCGCGCCGGTCGCGCGTCAACGGCGGCGCATCCGGATCGCTAACCCGCGTTGAGCTCCATGACGCCGAAAGTGTTCCCCTCCGGATCCTGGCAGTACGCAAAAAAACCGACCCCGGGAATTGCGGTCTTCGCCAGCAGCACCTGGCCGCCCATTTCGGCGACGCCCTGGCAGAAGTCGTCCACCGAGGGTACGTCCAGAGTGTTGATGACGCCGGGGCCGCCTTCAATGCGGCGAATCATGGCCCCATCGATGCCGGGACCTTCGCCGCTGTTGATCACCCAGTAGTCCTGATCCCCTACCTTTTGAAACTCCCAGCCAAAAAGCCCGCCGTAGAACTGAGCCATCATGTCGGGATCGTCGGCGGCGATCTCATACCGAATCACTCGAGGCATTCTTCTCATCTCCTTTTCACGGGCTCCAGGCCCTCCGTGAATAAACCGATTCGCAAGCGTTGTGGAAGCCAGCGGACACGACACAGAATGCCGCGCGCCCGTCTTGAAGACCAGACTTCCACATCAATCTTAACATCCCCGGTGTGGGGACACTGAGGCGTCAGGTAGTCGAAAAATCTCCGGCGCCGTTCTAGCGGCCAGGCTCATCGCTTGATTCCAGCGGGCAAGTTGACGACCACGTTGAAAAGCGTCGTGGCCGCGACGGGATGCCGGCTTCGAATGTCGCGCCCTCCGTTTTCACCGGCACGGCCAGGATCTTCTGGCCGAGGGTGTAGAAGAGCTCCTTCCCGTCGCGCCGCCACCGCGGTTCGTGGCCCCCCGCGGTGGAGATCTGCCACTTGCCGCCGGAGGGAGGAAAGGGTTGAACATAGACCTCAGGTCTCCCCGATTTAGACGAGCGGTACGCGATCCAGCGGCCATCGGGGGAGAGCTGACCTTGGCCCTCGGTGAACGGCGTCATCAGAATCGGGACCGGCTTGCGGTCTCCCGACAGCGGCAGCGCCCACAGGTCGTCGCGGGTCTTGGGGTTATTCCCGGTGTTGTAGACCAGGAAACGCCCATCCCCGGACCAGTCTTCCACGCTCTTGCGATCGGTGGATTCCAGTAGCGCCTCATCGGGACCCGTGCCGCTGGCCAGTTTCCAGTAGATGTCGCGATGCCCCTTCCATTCTGAAGTAAATGCAATGCGCGTCCCATCCGGCGACCACACCGGGTTGAGGTCATCGGCAGGATCGAAGGTCAGCCGGTTGCCCGTTCAGCGCACCAGATCAAAGACCCAGATGTCCACTCGCTTGAGTTTTCCCTGGGCGAAAAAGGCGATAGACCGGCTGTCCGGCGACCAGAACGGAAAGAAGGCGTCCTCGGTTCCGGGCAGGGTCTGGGCGGTCAACGATCCCAGCGGGCGAACCCAAAGCAATCCTCTTCCGCCCCCCGGCCGAATCGGTGATGGCCGGGTATTCCCCGTTGGGCGAAACCACGGGAAAATCCCAGGGCCGGAAGGAGGTCTTTTCAGGCATCGTCATCTGAAAGCGGATCGTGGAAGCTTTCGGCGGGGCCTCGCGGAAGTGCGCGATGGCCACGGCCAGCAGCAGAACACCTAGCACGCCGGCCGCCGCCATCCATCCGACCGGTCTTCGGGCGAGCTGCGGAGACGCCGCCGGCAGGGCGGGCGCGCCGCTGAGCGTCAATCGCGATGCGCGCTTCGCCGATATCCCGCAGGCGGCGCTTGGGATCTTTGTCGAGACAACGCCGCAAGAGCGAGCGGACCGTGGCCGGGGTGTCCGTGGCCAGGGAGTCGATCGAGGGATCCCAGGTCATGACAAAGGCCAGCGTTTCGGCCGCCGTCTCGCCCGCGTACATCCTCCGGCCGGTCGGCAATTCCACGAGCACGACCGAACGCCCAGATGTCGGCGCGGCGGTCCACCGGCTTGCCCTTGGCCTGTTCCGGCGACGTGTAAGCGGCCGTGCCCAGGATCATGCCGGCCCGGGTCGCGGCCAGGCTCATGGTGGGGGAGTTGTCCGCGCTCGACGAAGCCGGATCGCCGTCGAGAGCCTTGGCCAACCCGAAATCGAGCACCTTCACGGCGCCGTCGCGGGTGAGTTTGACGTTGGCGGGCTTCAAATCGCGGTGGATGATGCCCTTCTCGTGCGCGGCTTCCAACGCCTCGGCGATCTGCCGTGCGATGGGCAGGGCTTCGACCAACGGAACCGGCCCGCCTGCGATGCGCTCGGCCAGGGTGGGTCCTTCCACCAGCTCCATCGCCAGCGCCCGGATGCCGCCCGACTCCTCCAGCCCGTAGATCGAGGCGATATGCGGATGGTTGAGTGAGGCCAGCACCTGGGCTTCGCGGCCGAAGCGGGCCATCTTCTCGGGGTCGTTGGCGAAAATATCGGGCAGCGTCTTGAGCGCAACTTCGCGGTTGAGCCTGGTGTCGCGAGCGCGGTACACCACGCCCATACCGCCCGCGCCCAGCGGCGCGACGATCTCGTAGGGACCCAGCCGGGTTCCGGCCTGCACTCACATCGGAAGGCAGTCAACCGAGAGCCGTGTTATCATGAAAGAACCTGCAAGGCGGTACACCGTGCGGAACCCAGTGAACACCAACCAGTCCTCCTTTCGAGCGCAGCCGTAAGCGCCGCAAAGGATTCCCGTCAGAAACCCACGTCAAGAGCGGTCTCAGGATCGTACACGGCGATAAGGAACTCCTGGAAAAACTCGGCCGAAACGACCTCTGTCCGTGTGGTTCCGGTCGCCGGTTTCAAGAAGTGCTGCCTGGAGACAGGAGCTTATGACGGCGAACGCAGGAATCATTTCTTTCAGAGACTAGATGGTTCGCTACTCATATCGCAACGCCCGAATCGGATCGATGCGGGTGGCCCGCAGCGCCGGAACGTAGCCGGCGGTTACGGCCACCGCCGCCAACGCCAGGGTGGCGCCCAGGATGGTGAGGGGATCGCTGGGCGTGATGCCGTAAAGCTGGGTGCGCACCAGGCGCGTCAAGGCGAAGGCGGCGGGCAAGGCCAGCGCCACGCCCACGGCCAGCAGGAGCAGAACTTCTTTCATCACCAGCCAGGTCACGTTGCGGCTCAGGGCACCTAGGGCCATGCGGATTCCGATCTCGCGGGTGCGCCGCGCGACGTTGTACGCCATCACACCGTACAGGCCGATTGCCGCCAGCAGGGTGGCGAGCAGTCCGAAAACGGCCGCCAGCGAGGCGATCATGCGCTCGACGATCAGGGCACGGTCCAGTTGCACTTCCATGCCGCGCATCTGGTAGACCGGGAGGTTCGGGTCCAGCTCGTGCACGGCGCGCCGAAGGACGGTGTGCATTTTGGCCGGGTCGAAGCGCGTCCGGACGTAGACCGTCATGGCGATGACCCAGTCGCTCTGAAAATGCGGCACGAACACCTGGCGTTGGATCTCCTCGCGCATGTTCATATACTTGGCGTCGCGAATCACGCCCACAATCTCGATATCGGTTTTGGTTCCCGGATTGCCGCCAAAGCCGAAATGGCGGCCGACCGGGCTGCGGTCTCCGAAATAGCGCCGCGCGAACTTCTCGTTGACGATGCCCACTTTCTGCTTGCTGCCTTCGTCGCTGGAGCGGAAGTCGCGGCCGGCCGCCAACGGGATGCCCAACGTCGTGAAATAGCCGGCGGAGACCGAGTTGTAGAAGGGATTCATGTCTTCGCCGGGCTTGGGCTCGTAGCCTTCCACGCTGACGGTGCTGTCCCACTCGTCGCCGTCCAGGATGCGCACCACGGCCAGAGCGGCGGATTCCACGCCGGGGGTGGCCTCCAGCCGTTCCTTGAGCTGGCGATAGAGAAGGCTGCTGCGCTGCTTGGGGTAGCCGTTGAGCACCGGATCGATCGAGAAGGCGATCACGTTCTGCGTCCGGAAGCCGGGGTCCAGCGCTCGAAGATTGCGCAGCGAGCGGATAAACAGGCCCGCTCCGATCAGCAGCAGGAGCGAGAGAAAGACCTGGGCCGCCACCAGCGCCTTGCGGGACCGCACGTGCGCGCCGCCGGCTAGGGCCCCGCCCTGCTCTTTGAGGGTGGTGTTCAAGTCCGCGCGCGTCGACTGCAGGGCCGGCACAAGCCCGAACAACAGGCCGGTCAGCAGCGAGACCGCCAGCGCGAAGGCCAGGATGCGCGGGTCGGGCGCCGCGGAGAGCTGCAGCGGAGCGTCGCCCGCGGGCAGCAGCCCGAGCAGCAGGCGATCGGTCCACACCGAAAGGGCCAGTCCCGACGCGCCGCCGATCAAGGCCAGCAGCAGACTCTCCACCATTAATTGCCGGATCAAGCGGCCGCGTCCCGCGCCCAGCGCCAGGCGCACGGCGATCTCCTTCTCGCGTTCCGCCGCCCTGGCCATGAGCAGGTTCGCGACGTTGGCGCAGGCGATCAGCAGCACCAGGCCGACGATCGCCATCAGCACCCACAAGGGCGTCTCCGCCTGCCTCCGCAATCCCGACCGGCCCTTGGCAGCGGGCAGAACGTCGATCCAGGATCTCAGGAATTGCTCTTTGGTATAGGAAGTGGCGTTCGCGAATTCCTTGTCCTTGACCTCCATGTCGAGGACAGAGTGAAAGATGGGTTGGAGCGAGGCCTTGGCCTGGGTCAGCGTCGTGCCGGGTTTGAGACGGCCGAACACATTGACCCAGCGGGCGCGGCGATTCTCCAGGTTATACAGATCCGCCCATCCCGGGGTCATGGCCTTTTTCATCATGACCGGAATCCACATTTTGGGCGAGAATCCGATCTCGACGCCGTAGAACCCGCTCTCGGCGACCCCCACCACCGTCAGGGAGTGGCCGTTGACGGCGAGAGTCTGGCCCAGAACCTTGGGATCGGCCGAAAAGCGGTTGAGCCAGAAGTCGTGGCTCAGCACGATGACCGAGTGGCCGCCCGGTGTGCGGTCGTCATCGGATGTGAAGGTGCGCCCAATGGCGGGCTTCACGCCCAGCACCTCGAAGTAGTTGCCGGAAACCAGTTCGCCGTCGATCCGCTCGGTCTGGCCCTGGTAGCCCATGCTCAGCGGCGCCGCATGACGGCAGAGGAGCCCGCTGAAGACCTGATTGCGGGCCCGGAAATCGGTGTACATGGGGTAGGACAGGGCGTTCGATCCGGTATTGCTGCAGTAGTGCGATCCGCGCCAGGTCAACAGCACCAGCTCCTGTGGGTTCTTCACCGGCAGCAGACGCAGCAGGACCTGGTCCACCAACGTGAAGATCGCGGTGTTGGCCCCGATGCCGAGCGCCAGCGAGAAGATCGCCACCAGGGAGAATACGGGCGACTTTGCCAAGGTCCGGAGGGCGTACCGTAGCATCCTGTATTAGACTCCCGGCAGGCCGGGAGGTTAGCCCATGCCCTACCAGACGAACCGCAGGCTCACCTGCGCGCGGCGGGCGTTGGTGCCGTCCGGGAAACCCTGGGAGGCCGACCCTTCGCCCAGCCGGGCGGTGGGGCGCAGAACCCCGCCGGAAGCCTGATAGGCCTGCGTGTTGACGCTGGTGTTGGAGACGTGGTTGAACACGTTGAAGGCCTCGAAATTCAGATAGAGCTGGTAGCGATCGGCAAACGGCAGGATCTTGCTCAGCCGCGCGTCGGTGCGGGCCACCTGGTCAATGTCCAGGCTGGCGGCCGGCAGGAAGGGCACGCGGGACGATCCGCCCAGCCCGTTGAGCGAGCCATTGAAGGCCGCACCCGTGAAGGGAGCCCCCGAGACGGAGATCACCGGCGTGGAAGCGTACGCCGAAGCGAAGGTGGAAAGCTGGGAGAGCTGCCAGTTATTGAGGAAATAGCGCGCGAATTTGCCGCTGCTCTTGCTGAGGGCCGGCATCCAGATCGTCGACAAGCCCAGACGGTGGCGCTGGTCGAGCGCCGAGGACGACTTGTCGCCCCGGAAGTCGCCGTTGAACAGCGAAGTCGGGCCGCTGCTGAAAAAGATGTTGTTGTTGCCGCCACCCTGGTTGAAATCGATGGCGTGCGACCAGGTGTAGGCGACCGATCCCTCCCAGCCCTTGGACAGCCGCTTGCGCAACTGCACGACCATCGCGTTGTAGTAGGTGTTGCCGCCGTTGTCGACCAGATTGACGCGGTTCCATCGCGGATCGACGCGGCTGGCCCGGCGATAGGTGGGCGTCGTGTAAGTACCGGTCTGGTTGCCATTGAAGTCGAGGATGCGATAGGTGACCTCCGGACCCAGCGGCCCGGCGTTGAGGTCCCGCACGGTATACAGGTGCAGACCGCGGCTCCACAAGTAGGTCACCGTCAGCCCGAGATTGGCCGTCAGCTCGTGCTCGATACCGAAGTCGCCCTGTTGCGTGTAGGGGTTGCGCATATCGTTCGCGGCGAAGGTCACGTCCACCGTGCCGGCCGGCGGGTTGCGGTCGATTCCGGCCAGCCGGTTGGGGAAGACCGGCCCGATGGCCTGGTCGGCGGCGACGGTGCCATTGAGCGAAATCAGCTTCTGATAGACGCCGTTCTCCAGGTGGAAGGTGTTGACCAGCCCGCCCTGGTAGCGAGCGTAGAAGATCCCGTAGCCGGTGCGCAGCACGGTCTTGGCATTGTTGAACGCGTACGCCAGGCCCAGGCGCGGGGCGAAGTTGGTCTTGGCCGACGGGATGCGCCCGGTCTGGGGGTAATCCGGATTGGTCAGCTTGGGTTGGGCAAGCTGGGCGTATTCGTAGCGCAGGCCGTAGTTCAACGTCAGGGCGCGGGTCAGGCGGTACTGGTCCTGCGCGTAGAAATCATAGTCGCGGACGGTGTGGTCGGCCGTATCGTTGCCGAAGCGTTGGGAATAGTTTTGCCAGCGTTTCGCTCCGGTGGTGTTGCCGCTGAAGTCCTGAGCGAAGGCCGTGAAGGTGGGGTAGGTATAGGTGCCATTGCGATTGCGCAAGATGACGTTGTAGTCCAGGGTGTTGACGAAATCGAACCCGCCCTTCCAGGTGTGTTTGCCCTTGGTCCAGGTGAGGTTGTCGGCCACCTGGTAGCGGTTCTCGCTGGGGTTGAGCCGCGGATAGGTGTCGGCGACGCCCAGGTTCTGCTGGCTCTCCACGACGATCTGGGCGCGCCCGGTTTCGGGCGGGATCAGGTTTTCGGCGACGTCGTCGAAGAGGCGGTCCTTGAACCAGCCGAAGCGCACCTCGTTGACAAGGGAGTTGGTGGGGATGGCCGTCCAGGACAGCCGCGCGTAGCGGGTCCGCACGGTGGAATTGGCGTTGTTGCCGACGCCATTGCCGTTGTTGAGCACGGCCTGGGTCTGAATGCCGTTGGGCGAAAGCCAGCGCAGGTAGTTGAAGCTGGCGCCGAAGGAGTGGCGCTCGGTGGGACGCCAATCGAGCTTACCGAATCCCAGCTCCTGGTTGGCCGTGCGGTCGAGCACCTGGAATTGGCGGTCCAGGAACTTCAGGGCCGCGGCGCACTGGGCGGCGGTGGCGTCGCAACGTCCCACGAACTTCCCGTTGCCGTCAAACAAGGGGGGGCGAGTCAGCGAGGCGATCAGCGGGAAGCGGCGCCGGGTGGCTTCGGCATTGAAGAAGTAGAACAGCTTGTCCTTCTTGATGGCCCCGCCAATACTGGCCCCGGTCTGATGCCGGACCTCGGGCGGATTGAAGTTGGCATAACGGTCGCGCGCGTTCAGCGTGCGATTGCGGAAGAACCAGTAGCCGGTGCCGTGGATATCGTTGGTTCCGCTCCGCGTCACGGTGTTGATGACGCCGCCCGAGGCCCGCCCGAACTCGGCCGAGTAGCCGTTGGACAAGACCTGGAATTCCTGCACGGCGTCCTGGGAGATCTGGGTCGAGATGCGGGTGCGGCCGGCGTTCTCGTTGTAGAACTGGTTGGTGGTGTCGTTGCCGTCGGTGAGGAAGGAGTTGCCCCCGGCAATTCCGCGGAAAGAGACCAGTCCGAAGGTCCCATCCGAAACCACGGCCGGAGTCAGCAGCACGAAGGAGTCGACGCGCCGCCCGTTGATGGGCAGGTTGAGGATCTGGGCGCTGTTGACCACCTGGGAAACGCCGGTCTTGGTGGTCTCGATCACCGGCGTCGATTCCGATACATTGACCTGGGTGGTGGCGGTCCCGACGTCCAGGGTGATGTTCAGGCTCACGTTCTGGCCCACCAGTACTTCGATTTCCTTGGCTTCGAAGGGCTGGAAACCCTGGGCGGTGGCCTTGACGCGGTAGCCGGTCGAAGGCGGCAGGGCGGGAGCGCCGAAAAGGCCGGCATCATTGCTGGCCAGAGTGCGGCGGATGCCCTTGGCGGCATTGGTCACCACGACTTCGGCATTGGGAACCACGGCGCCGCTGGCATCGCGCACGACGCCGGAGATGCCCCCCATGCCGGCCACGGCTTGAGCGAAGCTGTGCGCAGGGAGCAGGAGCAGGGAAACGATCAAGAAGAGTGCTCGTCTCATGCCCCAAGGATAGCGCCAAGCAGGGGGCGCCGCTGAGCCCTCAGAGCGCCGCCTGGCCGTCCAGGCTGCGCCACAAATACCAGCTCGCCACCGAACAGTAGGGCCGCCACGCCCGGGCCAGCTCCTCGATTGCGGCCGGAGCGGGCAGTTCCGCCATCCCGTAGGCCCGGCGGATCGCGGAGCGGACGCCCAGGTCACCGGTCGGCAGCACATCGGGCCGCCGCAGCGCGAAGATCAGGAACATGTGCGCGGTCCACACGCCGATCCCTTTGACCTGTGTCAGCCGCTGGATGACCCCGTCATCGTCCATGCTGGGCAGCTCGATGAAGTCGAGCTGTCCGGCCTGGGTGTGGCGCGCCAAGTCCCGGATGTACTCGGTTTTCTGCTTGGACAGTCCCAGCTTGCGCATCCGCGCCGGGCGAAGGCGCAGCACGGTCTGGGGCGTCACCTCACCCACCGCGGTTTCCAGACGTCCATAAATGGTCGCGGCGGCCTTTCCGCTGAGCTGCTGGTAGACGATCGAACGCACCAGGCTCTCGAAATCCGGCTCGCGGTACTGGATGCGGTAGGGACCGGCCCGCTCGATGAGGCGGGCCAGAACAGGGTCGTTCTTCTTCAGGTGTAAAATCGCTTCACGCATGGTGTACCGGCTGGTGTGACGGGCGCGTCTCTAACAGTGTAACGTGAGTATATGCGGTTTCTCTGGATGCTTGCATTCTTCGCGCTTCCGCCGGCGCCCGGCCAGGAGCGGAAGGAGCAGAGGCCGCTGGAAGAGCCCCTGCCTTCCACCATCAAGGTGGACGTGGATTTGGTCAGCGTGCTGTGCGCGGTGCGGGACAAAAGAAACGCGCTCATCGGCAACATGACCAAGGACGATTTCACTCTCTTTGAAGACGGGAAGCAGCAAACCATCAAGTATTTCTCCCGGGAGACGGATCTGCCCCTGACGATCGGGCTGCTGATCGATGTCAGCGTGAGCCAGGGCCGGTTGATCGAGGACGAACGCCACGCGGGCCACCAATTCCTGACACAGGTCCTGCGCAAGAAGGACATGGCTTTTCTGATCAGCTTCGGCGCGGAGGCCGAGCTGCTCCAGGATTTCACCAACTCCTCCACGCTGCTGCGGGAGGGGCTGGGCAAGCTCCGGGTCAACGCCCAGGTAGGGGGCATGCATCCGGGCCCGGTGCCGAGCGCCAACCGGCCGCATGGGACCATTCTTTATGACGCGGCCTATCTGGCCGCCGCCGAGCAACTGCGCAAGGAGGTCGGGCGCAAGGTGATCATCCTGATCACCGACGGCGTCGATCAGGGCAGCCGGACTACGGTGCAGGGCACCATCGAGGCGGCCCAGCGATCCGATGTCATCATCTACAGCATCGAGTACGTCGACCCCGGCTTCTACTACGGCCGCGGCGGCCTCGGTATGCCCAGCGACTCCAGCCTGCGGCGCATGTCCGAGGAGACTGGAGGGCGGCTGTATCGCGTGGACCGGCGGCACACGCTCAAGGATGTGTTTGACGAGCTCCAGCAGGAAATGCGCAGCCAGTATTCGTTGGCCTATCAGTCCACCAACTCCGAGCGCCGCGGTGAATTCCGGCGCATCGAGATCCGGGCTGGCGACAAGAATCTGAAGGTTCAGGCGCGGCGGGGATACTACGCCACGGCCGGCGCGCCGTAACGCCGCCTTCTACTCCTGGCATAATGGGATCGGAGGTTTCCGATGCACCGGATGCTGCTGCCGGGCTGGGTGGTCGCGATGGGCATCGCTTGGCCTCAATCGGGCGCTCTAGTCTGCACGCCGAGCGCGATTCCCCAGGTGCTGCGCGGCGAAGGTCTCGCGGAGCGAATGGGCGACATCGCGATGGATTGCGCGGGCGGCACTCCCGGCTCCGTCATCAACGGGAACCTGACGGTTTTCCTTTCGGTAAACATCACCAATAAGCTGACCGCATCCGGCGCCGTGGATGCCGTCCTGACTGTGGACAGCGGCTCGGGTCCCGTCGCTCAGCCCGCGGCGCAGCTTGTGTCCTCCAACTCGATTGTCTTTCTGGGAGTCAATTTTACCCTGCCCGCCTCCGGCAGGGCCGCCGCACGCTTGAGCAATCTGCGCGGGAATCTCACCCAGGTGGCGCTTGGGTTCCCGCTGCCCATCACGGCCAACCTCGCGGGCACGCTGAACTTCGCGCTGAGCGCCAGCCAGGTGATCGTCGGCTATCCTTACCGCGGGTTACTCGCCAGCTATTCCAGCACGGGCGTCCGCTGCACGGGCTCGCCGCTCCCGTCTACGATCGGGCTGTCCAATCTGTTTGCGACGGGCACCCGGTTTTTTTCCACGCGCGTCACGGAGGGTCACGCCGAAGCCTTCACCAAGAAGGACGCTTTCGGCGACTCCGGCGTGCGTATCGTGGCCCGTTATTCCGGATTCCCGTTCGCGGCGCGCCTGTTCGTCCCTGATGTCGTGGCCGGGAGCAGCGCGTTTCAGCCGACCGGCGGTGGCGACCTGGGCGTGACCCAGTCGGGAGGCATCTACATGCCCGGCGCCCCCGGCTCACTCCTGCTGGTCCGGGTGACCGGCACGGACTCGAACGGGGCCGGCGGGACCTTGGTCTACGCGCCCGGTCCTCCGGGATCGGGTGCCGTCGGCTTCGATGGCGCCACCGAAGTGCCGCTGGTGGACGGCGCCGGAATCGCCGTCTATGAGGTAGTGGACTCCAATCCCAGCGTGCTCGAAACCGCGCAGTTTCCGACCTTCCTGGGACTGTCGCCGTTTAGTTCCGGCATCGGGACGGTGGCCCGCCAAGACCTCTCGTTGGGACCCATCTCCACGGTCGCGACCGCCTCGGCCGTCGCGCCGGCGCCGCGCTTCACGGCCAACCCGCCGCCGGGCGATTGCACGGCCCTGCAGGACTGCGATGCCCGCTATGTCCCGCGCCTGACGGTTAACGGTTTCCCTCCACAGTGCGTGGCCTTGCAGGGATCGGCGCCGCAGACCCGCTATCTGCAGATCAACAACATCAGCGGCGGCCTGCTAAACTGGACCGCCACCGTCGTTTACAAGAACGGCGCGGGCTGGCTCCGCATCGAGCCGGATTCGGGCTTCGGCGATGGCACGCTGCGCGTGGACGCGAATCCGGGCATGCTCGCCGCGGGCACTTATGAGGCGACCATCGTGGTGGACGCGGGTCCGATCGCCGGAACCAAGAATGTGCCCGTGACGATGGTGGTGACCGCGCTTCCGCCGCCGCCCCCGCCGCCGGCGGCTCCCAAAGTGGTGGTCACCAGCATCGGCAATTCGGCGCGGCCGGATTCATCCACCGTGGCGCCCGGCTCGCGCGCACGACTGGAGGGTTCCGGATTCGTGGGCCAGTCCACGGTGGTCACCTTCGACGGAATTGTGGCGCGACTGTTGTCGGTGGAGGCGACCCGCATCGAATTGGAGGTGCCGCCGCTGCTAGGCATGAAGACTTCGGCCATCCTGGAAGTGATCGTGGACTCCGATAAGAGCGGGCCGAAGACGGCGCCGTTGGCCGAGGTCGCTCCGGCGATCTACCCCGACGGCGTGTTGAACGCCGATAACTCGGTCAACTCGCTGGGGAATCCGGCGCTGGTTGGCAGCGCCTTCCAGATCTTCACCACCGGCGCTATCGCAGTGCAGCCCGGCCCCGTCCAGGTGAAGCTGCACGACCGTTTCCCCAAGCCGCTCTATGCCGGACCCGCGCCCCTGCTGATCGGCATTAACCAGATCAACGTGCCCATCCCGGACGACCTGCCGGCCATGCAGAGCGAAATCCTGGTTTGCGGCTTTGCCACCATCAATCCGGGCGTGCCGATCTGCAGCCGCCCGGCGACGATCTGGCTGTACCGCGCGGAATGAGACGCCTGGCTTTGGCGCTGGCGCTGCTGGCGGCTGGGTGCGGCCGCAAAGAAGACGCCACCGCGGCGCGCGAACGACAGTTCGAGCAGTCGCTCACGAATGTTACGCTGGCCGGACACTTCACGCGCAACGACAAGCCGGGAACCTCGGAGGAAAAGTACTACATCCAGAAGGTCTCCAAGCTTGCCGGGGAGACCTGGCTGTTCCATGCCCGCATCCAGTATGGCGGACGCGACGTGACAGTCCCTCTTCCGCTGACCGTGAAGTGGGCCGGCGACACCCCGGTAATCACGCTTACGGATCTGAGCATCCCGGGCTTGGGAACTTACACGGCGCGGGTCCTTATTTACCGCGGCCAGTACGTGGGGACCTGGAGCGGGAAGAAGATCGGCGGCCAGATGTACGGCCAGATCGTTACGGGGAACCGATGACGCGGCTTGGCTAAGGCACGATGGGCAGATCCACCTGATCGTGGAAATGCTCGGCGGTCTCAATCGACAGCGGGATCGCGCCGCCAAACGGGGCGTTGGCGGGAATCGTGATGTTCATTTGATACAGGCCCGCGCAGCAGGGCGCCAGGCCCGAGAAGGAAACCTGCGCGGTTTTGCCGCCGATCCGCACGGTGGGGGTTTGCAGCGTGTTGGCCAGCGTGCCGGCGGGTGGAGGGGCTCCATCGGCCACCGCGGGCGACACCGCGCCCAGACCGGTCAGGAACACCAGCAAGGTTTCGTTGCGTTTGGCCGGCTTGGCGTAGTCCACAATGGAGTAGTCGGTGTGCAGGACCGCTCCCAGGCCCGTGCCCGTCTGGCTCAAGGTGAAGATGCCCGGCGCGGTCTTGGCGAGCGGCATCTCCACCGGATTGGAACGCGTTCCGTTGTTGTTGACGACCAGGGTCGCCTTGGCGCCCGTTACCGCGAAGGGCACGAGGGCGGCGATCAGGCCGGGGCTGACCGAATAGACCGGAGCGGCGAGGTCGTTGATCAGAACCTGCACACCGGCCAGCGAGGACGGGTAGATGGCGGTCGACGCCTGCGCGGATTGCGAGGCCAGTCCGGAGCCAAACAGGCTCACAAACTGACCGGGCGCGATCGAGCCGCCAGCGTAGCTGGCCGCGTTGAAGACGCCCTGCGGATTCAGGAAGGCGCCCGGTCCCGAAAGCGCCGGCATTCGACTCCCCAGGAACAGCTCGTAGGTCGAGACAGCCTCCGGCGCGACGGTGGTTCCCACAAACGCATCGCCAGCCGCGCCGATGGCTGTCCAGGAGGCCAGTGACCGGCCCGTGCCACCGGGCGTCACCGAATTGCCCGAGGACACGGTATAGGGCGCCACGCCGGTGAAGTCGATGGCCAGGTTGGCGACTTGCCGCACCCGCTGCGACCAGACCAGTTTGCCCCCGCCGTCGGCGTTCACGGATCCGGCGAAGTTGCTCAAGGTCCGGCCCTCGATGCGCAAGCCCGCGCCCCAGAACTTGTCTTTCCAGCTCAGATTGGACAGCGCGCCGGGAATGGTCTTGACGGCGAAGAGAATGTCGTGCGCTCCCGCGCTGGTGGAGCCGCCCAGCGCCGTCGCGCCGTCGCGCGAGACATACAGGACCTTGTTGCCCGCCAGCAAGGTGGAATTGGGGAAGGCGATCGTGCCCGTGCCGTCGCCGTTGATCGAGTAGGAGCCGCCGGTCACCGTCTCGGCGAAGGGCGCGGCGCCCCGCTGGTTGGCCGCATGCCCGTCCAGCGACAGATCGAGCAGCGCCCCCGCACCATTGGCCCGCAGGAGGAAGTGGCTGGAACGCTGTTGCGAGGCCGAGGCGCCCGTAATCTCCAGTCCCGCGGCCCAATAGGATCCCGCCAGCGAGGCGACCGTTTGCGTGGTGGTGGGCGAAGGAACAGCCACCAGCAGGTCAAAAACATTCTCGCTGGTTTCCGTCGTGGATCCGATCACTGCCCCGCTGCCCAGGCGCGCGCTGACCTGGAGGCTGCTGCGCGAGGGGTTGGTCATTGTCACCAGCCCCGCGGAGGTCACCGCGTACGTGCCGGCGCCGGAGATGGCCGCCGGGGCGGCCGTGCCAATGTTCTGCTGCCCGCTGAACGTGTAGCCTCCGATGCCGTCAAAGATCAGGGCCCCCAGAAGGCTTCGCACTTCCGTGAAATTGCCGGAGGCGGAGGAAGAGATCATCAGGTGGCGAAAGTAGTACTTCCCGCTCAGCGACCCATTGCCCAGCGTCTGCGCGTGGCTTAGGGGCGCCAGCAGAAGCCATCCGACAAATGCGCGGCGAGCGATCATACGTCCCCGATTCTAACCGATCCAACCCGCCAGACGGCCTGGAGTTACTACTTAGATTGCCGAATCCCCACCCTTGACCGTCCAATAATTTTCCTTAATGTCTAGGGTAGAAACTCTCTGGATTGGCGAGGGTTAGCAAGTTCATACTGAGGGATGTTGTTATGAGAACGAAGCGGATCGACCTTGGCGGAAGCAGGCGCCGCAACTCCGCGGCGGCGGCGGGGTTCAACCCGGCATTGGGGATGGAGGGTGATAGATGAGAACGAAGGCCATTTCAGCAGGGAGTGGGGCATTCGCCCTATTACTGTCCGGTGTACTACTGTCCCGGGCTCAGGACCCGGTCCAGGAGGTTCAGCCGCCGGCGGTCGATCGCGAAGTCACCCATATCGAACACCCGGAGTGCAGCTACTTCCTGGCGGCCCGCGACAAGCAGACCCAGGCTAATCGGCAGGCCGGTCAGTCATTCACCCAGTGGGCGGTCAACCAGCTCTCCTTTGTCCCCGGTGGCAGCCGCACCAAGAGCTTCAGCGATCTGGACAATCTGGGCCCGATTGATAAGTATTTGTTCGCGGACATGGAAGCGGCCGGCGTGACTCCCGCCGACAAGACCAACGATTTTGAATTCATCCGCCGGGTCACGCTGGATCTTACCGGCCGCATCCCGGCGTCGGACCGCGTGCTGGCCTTCGCGGCCGATAGCGCGCCGGACAAGCGCGGCAAGCTGGTCGACGAGCTGCTCGGCAAGCCGGAGTGGGTGGACAAGTGGACCATGTACTTTGGCGATTTCTTGCAGAACAACGTCACCAAACCTAGCGTCGGCCTGCAACGGTTCCAGCCCGGGCGCAACGCGTTCTGGAAGTGGATCCGGGATTCGCTCTCCGCCAACAAGGCCTACGATCAGATGGCGCGCGAGTTAATCGGGGCCCGGGGCGCCAACAGCTACGTGCAGGGCGAGATCAACTGGCTGGTCGGCGGCTGGGTGATCAACAATCCGGTTCAGGACAACTGGGATCAGCAGACGGCCAACGTCGCCGAAACGTTCCTGGGCATCGGCCACATGAACTGCATCCTTTGCCACAACGGCCGCGGGCACCTGGACTCGCTGAGCCTGTGGGGCAAGTCGGCCAATCGGGTGGAGGCCTGGGGGCTGTCTTCCTTCCTGTCGCGCACCAACACGGTGCGTGCGCCGCTCGATCCGCAGAATCCCCAGAACAACCTCTACTACTGGCGGCTGGACGACGTGGTCCCGCGACTGGGCGATTATCCTCTGAATACCACTACCGGCAATCGCCCGATCCGCTCCTACGGCACGATGCGCAACGTTGACGCGTTCTACCCTTTCAGCGGACGCGGTCCAAAGTCGGGGGAGAACTACCGCGACGCTTTGGCCCGGGAGGTGACCTCGGACTTTCAGTTTGCCCGTGCCGCGGTCAACTACATATGGAAGGAGTTCTTCGGCCGCGGCATGGTGGAGCCGGCCAACCAGTTCGATCCGGCGCGTCTGGATCCGGACAATCCGCCCACGGCCATCAATCCGATCACGGATCAACCCTGGGCCTTGCAGCCTTCCAACGCGCGCTTGCTTAACGCCCTGGCGCAGGACTTCATCGACAACGGCTACGACTTGAAGAAGCTGATGCGCCAGTTGGCGACCTCCGAGGCCTACCAGCTTTCGGCCATCTACACCGGCCCGGATGTGGGCCAGGCCGAGAAGCTGTTCGCCCGGAAGCTGGCGCGCCGCTTGTGGGCCGAAGAGGTCCACGACGCGATCGCACAGGCCACCGGCGTGATCCCCAGCTACAACGTCGCCGGGTTCAGCAGTTGGCCGGCGAATTCGCCTTTCGCCTCCTATCCGTCCTATGGGAACGTCTCCTGGGCGATGCAGTTTCCCGACGTTACCGGCACTCCGATGGGGCCATTCCTGGACGCCTTCATTCGCGGCGACCGCGACACGGAGGACCGCCGCGGGGAGGGCTCGTTGCTCCAGGCGCTGAATCTGATGAACGACCCGCTTGTCACCGACCGTGTGAGCACAACACGGTCGCCGGCCACTTCGCTGGTCCGCAAGAACCTCGGCCTCCCCGACGACTCGTTGGTCGACACGCTGTATCTCAACGCGCTCTCGCGCTATCCATCGCCGCAAGAGAAGAGCGCGGCGCTGGCCAGCTTGAAGTTGTCGAACCGCAATCAGCGGGTTGAGAACCTGCTGTGGTCGCTTCTGAACAAGGTCGATTTTTTCATCAACTACTGACGGAGGAAGCCATGCCCATGACGAGAGAGCAAGAAAGATTTCTGCAGTTCGTGA
>JACOSH010000433.1 GCA_016178945.1 Acidobacteriota bacterium | reverse complement strand
TTCCATAAACGGCGCGGAAAGCCCCGTTTCCTGCACGTTGCGCGGCTCGGATGGCCAGAACGCTTCGCCAGCCAGCAACGTGGCAATGAGGGAACTTCGAGATTCGCTGATCGTGGAAGTCACTGTCGCTCGTCTCCTGGATCCGCGGCCGCGTCAACCGACGCCTGCCCGGTATTCACTTCATCACTTTTGCAAGCGGTTGCAGACTCGCGCCGTGGCCGGCTTGCCATACAGGAAGCCCTGGGCGAGTTCAAATCCCAGCGCCAGGCAAACGGCGGCCTCTTCCGGTTGTTCGAAGCGGACGGGGAAAGCGTGATCGCCCCACGGATCGTCCAGCACGCGGCACCGGTCCGTAGCCAGCGTCAGGTGGTAGCCCAGACGGCGCGTCTGGTCGGCGAAAACGCGTGTGGAATAGCCGGTAGTTGCGGCCAGCAGGAGAAGTCGAGGCGCCATAATCTCCGCGCTGGTGGCGCAGGCCACCGGCAGCAGCTATTTCGCGACGGGTCCGCCGTCGGGCATGACCTTGACTTCCGAGCTCGCGGCGCCGGTCTTCACGTGCGCTTCGTAGTAGACCTTGCCGCCCGCCGTTACCGACTCGACCAGGACGATGCGGCCCTTCCCGGCGCCCTTCTCGATGGCCGCCCGCGCCGCCGCCGGAATGCTGTCCAGCGCGACCTCCTGTTCCACCGACACCACTGCGCCGGTGGGATCGATCAACACATCCCGGGTGCGTCCTTTGACCTTCAGCTCGACCTCGTAGAAGGTCTTCCCGTCCTCGACTTCCTTGGCCAGGCCGCGCACAATCGCGCCCTTGCTCTGTTCCGCCACCGTCTTCTGCACTGCCGGCGGAAGGTCCTTCATCTGAACCTTGGTTTCAGATCCCAGGCACAAGCCGCAAATCGCCGCGGCGGCTAGAATGGACGCGCGAGTGGTTGCCATGTCCCTAGCATAGCGCGGTCAGCGCTGCGGCCGCGGTTTCCGGCTCAGTTCCTGAAAGCGCCGGAAATGGCTGTCGGCATCCTCGCGGCGGCCCTGCTTGCGGTAAATCTGGCCCAGCAGGTAATGCGGCTCTGGGTACTCCGGGTCGAGCTTGCAGGCTTGTTCCAGCCAGCGCGGGGCGAGCTCCTCCTTATTCAGCTTGGACAGCGCTTTTCCCGTCAGGAAAAAATTGCGCGCCGACTCCGGATTCCGACGCGCCGCCTCGGCAGCCAGTTGGAACGCCTTCTCGTGCTCGTTGCGCTTGAGGAAGAAGTCCGCCAGATTGGCGTGCGCCCAATCGTACTCCGGATGGTCCTTCTGGACCAGATCGAGCGCTTTGAAAAAATGGCGCAGGGCTTCGGAATCGCGATGCAGGGCGTCGAAACACAGCCCCAGATTGTCGTGCGCGCGGTAGTTGCCGGGATCGCCGGCGACGACCATCTCGAACTGAGCCACGGCGTCCGGGTAGCGGCTCTGCTGGTAGTAGATCCGGCCCAAGGCGTAGAGGCTGGGCTCGTGCTTAGGATCGATCGCCAGGGCGCCCTTCAAGGACTTCTCGGCTTCTTCCTCCCGGCCCGCCAGATACTGGGCGTCGCCCAGCAGCTTGCGGGCCATCACGTTCGCGGGCTCCAGTTGAACCAGTTGAAGCAGCGTCCGGACAGCGGCCTCCATGCGCCGCGCCATGAGCTGCGATTGACCCAGGGCAAGCAGGATCGCAGCGCGCTGCGGGCAGCCCTTCAGGGCCTGCTCAAAGCCGACGGCGGCTTGGTCGAATCCACGCGCCTGGTAGGCCCGCTGGGCGCTCCCCAGCAGGGATGAACACTCATCCGCCCACAGGGCGCAGGCCAGCAACCCCGCGCCCCACCACCTAACACCTGGCACCTAGCACCTAGCACCTGAGACTAGAACACAAACCGCGTCGACATTTCGATATTCCGCCCGCCGACCTGCGCGCCGGTGATCTGGCCGAAAAACGGGCTCGCCCAGTTGGTCACCGGATTACCCCTCCCGGCCCGGTTGATGATGTTGGTGAAGTTGGCGCGCAGCTCCCAGACGCGAGTCTCCGTCCAGCGGTACTGCTTCTGAACACCGATGTCGTGGCTGTGGAACATGGGACCGCGGATATTCGGCAGCACCGGACCCAGCGTGCCCAGCCGGGTAAGGTAATTGCGCCCGCCGGGGCTGACCGGAGGCGGAGCGAAGGCGGCCTTGTTGAGAAAGGTCTGGCCGCCGGCGAATCCGCGGAAGGCAATCGCCGCGTCGCTGTTGGTGATGATCGGCTGGCCGGTCACCAGGTCCATCCGGGCCGTGCCAATCGGGCTGGAGATCGGCCCGCCGCCGATCGACAGCGGGTCGCCCGACCGGGCGTTGTGGATCCCGCTGAGGTTCCAGCCGCCCACGATCTTGCCCAGCACTCCCGGAACGTGGATGAACTTGTTGGGCCCGATCGGCAGATCGTAAATCCAGGTCAGTTTGAAGAAGCTGGGGTAGTGGTAGTTGGTGACGGCTTTCTCCAGGCCGCGATTGAAGACGTCGGCAATGCTCTCGGAGTTAATCGCGTCGTCGGTCAGTCCGGTCGATTTGGACCAGGTGTAGGCCGCCAGAATGGCCAGACCCTTGCGCCAGTGGCGCGTGGCCTGGACCTGGAGCGCGTTGTAATTCGAGGTGCCCAGGTAGGGGAAAGCCTGACCCACGCCCGTAAACTGCGGGTAGGGCTTCAACGCCTGGAACACGCTCCCGGTGAATCCCGGGTAGGGCAATGGGACGCCCGATGCGGCCGTCCACGGATCTCCCAGAGAATTGCCGCGAGCCAGCACGCCCACCGGAAGCGCATTCATGCTGTCGTAACCGGCGGCGCGGAGCCGCGTTCCCTTGTTGCCGATGTAGTTGGTTTCCAGCACGAAGGAGGCCGGCAACTGGAACTGGAACCCCAGGCTCCAATTCTGCACGTAGGGCAGGCGGCTGGCGTTGGGCGAGACATAGTCGATGCCCTGGCCGTTGGCCAGCGCCGGATTCTTGTTGGGCAGCGTGGAGGTGAAGTCCGGGTAGCGCTCGTGCAGAAACATCACCGGATCCTCGGCGAAGCGGAGCTGCGTGTTCCCGGAGTTCCGCGAGATGCTTCCGTTGAAGCCCAGCGTGCCGCCCAGGCTGCCGAAGTTGCTCACCGGCGGAGAACTGTTAACGCCGTATCCGCCGCGCATCACCAGTTTTTCGCTGAAGGCGTAGGCGAGTCCAAACTTGGGCGAGAGCTGCTTCCAGTTGCGATCCATGAAACCCTTGCGGCCCAGATCCTCGGCGAAGACCAGCGCGCCCAGCCTGCCGCCCGCGCCGGGGTTGGGAGTGCCGATGCCCAGCGCCGACATGCGCGCCGCCACTTCGTATTCGCCGCCAACGGTCTCCATGCGGAAGCCCAGGTTGAGGGTCAGCTTCCGGGTGGTCTTCCAGTCGTCGACGAAGTAAAAGCCGGTCTGGCGCCAGCGGTGCCCGAAGTTGGCAGCGGTGATGCCCCGGCTGGTGCTTTGCACCGCGCCCAGCAGGAAGCTGGCGAAGGCATGGCCGGTCTCGTTGCGGAAGCCGATCTGCTCGGTCTGGATCGGCGAGAAGTTGAAGTCGCCCGATCCGGACTTACCACGGCTGTTCTGGTAATAGGCGCGGTTCTCGAATCCGACCTTGTAGTTGTGCTTGCCGCGGATAATGGTCACGTCGTCCTGCGCGATGGTGCTGCCGTTGTAGCTGCCGCCCCGGCTGCTGGAACCCAACTGGCCGCCGGCGCCAATTCCGTTACCCTGGTGCGGCTGGCCGCTGGTGAAATTCAGGCGCGGGAAGTGCGTCCCAGCCACGTTTTGGAGGCCCACCTTCGAGGGCCAGTCCTGGTCCACGTACACGCTCTCGTTGAGGTTGCCGAAGCGGTTGTAGCCCATGGCGAAGTGGTTCAGGACCGTGGGCCGCACCGTCCAGTCATGCGCGAGGCGGTACATCAGGCCCGGCGTATCCTGATTCTGGTAGACGTCGGTGGGCTTCTCCGGAGGCACGCCCCAGCGTCCGCCCGGCGAATTGTTGCGCGCGCGGAAGTTGCGATTCGCCAGCGCCGAAATCCGATGTGCGGTGTTGAACAGGTGGTCCACCTTTACGGTGGCCATGGTTTCATCGAAGAACGGGCAGCAGGTCCCGATGGCGGGGATGTTGTTCAGCATCGTGTCGAACAGGGGGTCGGTAATGCCCACGTCCAGGATCTTGGAGCTCACCGGGCTCCAGCGCGACTTGGGCACGATGTTGTTGGGGAAAATGTCGCGCACCGTCTGCCCGTTCGCCGTGTGGGTAGTCGACGGATCGTAGATCGCTCCGAACCGCACCGAGCGCCCCATGGCGTCGGCGCCGGCCGTTGTGCCGGACGAGGCCAGGCCCGTGAACCGCGAATCGAACAGGCGCGAGAAATCGCCGTTCTTGAAGTCCTTCACCGGCAGCGTGCTGAAACTGGTGGAGCGGAAGTCGCGCACCCGCGTGTGTTCCAGGTTGTTAAAGAAGAAGGTCCGGTTGGTGCCCTTGTAGACCTTGGGAATCCACGCCGGCCCGCCAAACGAGTAGCCGTAATTGTGCTGCTTGAAGGGCTGGCGCGGGATGTTGCCGGCATTGTTATTGAAGCCGTTGGCGCGCAGCGCGTCGTTCTGCACGTACCAATAGCCGCTGCCGTGAAAATCGTTGGTGCCGCTCTTGGTGGCGAAGTTGGCGATGGCCGTCTGCCCGCCGGTGTACTGCGCTCCCACCAGACCGGTCTGCAGCTTCATCTCGCTGATCGCCTCGGCGCTGGGGCTGAACTCGTTGTTCGATCCGCCCTGCAGGTCGAACCGGCCCAGCGGCAGGCCATCCACCAGAATCTCGTGCGTGTAGTTTTGCCCGCCGTTGATCGAGCCCTGGAACGTGCCGCCCACGGTCCCCGGCAAGCTGGTGAAGATGAACTGCTGGATCTGCCGGCGGCCGTCGCCGACCAGGATGGGCCAGGTGTCAAACTCCTTTTTCGATACGTACTGGCCGATCTCGGCCGAGCTGGTCTCGATCAGCGGCGGCTCGCTCGAGATGGTCACCTGCTCGGTGATCTGGCCCACTTCCAACTTGAAATCGACCGTCAGGGTCTGGGCCACCGCCAGGCCCACGTTGTCACGGACACCGGCCTTGAAGCCCGCGGCCGAGACCGTGATCCGGTAGGTGCCCGGCGGCAGGTAAGGCATACGGAACACGCCGGCATCGGTGGTTCTCACCGTGGTGTCGACGTTGGTTTCGACATTGACCGCCCTCACCGTCGCCGAGGGGATCGCCGACCCGGTCGGGTCCGTTACCGTGCCGTTCAGCGCGCCGCGCTCACCCTGCGCGCAGAGCACGCCGATCCAAAGAATGGTCAACCCCAGAAGCTTGCGTGTCATCAGACTCTCCTTTTGTTCTTCCTTATCCCCAATGGAGTGTTTGCCGGAGCAAATTTGGACCAACATACACCTATCCGGCCTGAGTTGCAAGCCCGTACTATCCTGGGTTTCCAGGATTCGCGGGTGGGTACTATTCTACCGGGGGTCGGTACGTACTTCAGGGAATTCCCTCTCCTCCTCCCAGCGGAACCGCCGGTTCTGCCGGCCTCTCATCCCGAAGTAGAATCGGGGTGACCGTACATGCGCACTCGTCTGACCGAGCAATACGGGCTGGAAGTGCCCCTGATCGGCCCGGGGCTGGCCTTCGCCGGATCGCCCGCCTTGACGGCGGCGGTTTCGAACGCGGGCGGGCTGGGACTGTTGGGCGCTTTACCGGAAGGCCTGATGCTGTTCCGCTCCCTGCTCCGCGAGACCCGGAAGTTGACCGAACGGCCTTTCGGCGTTGAGTTCGACCCCCAGTTCTGTTCGGACGCGCTGATCGAGGAGTGCATTCTGGCCAAGGTCGCGGTGGCGGTCTTTTTCTGGGAGGCCCCGCCGGCCGGGTGGGTGCGGACGCTGCATCGTCACGGGATCCGGGCTTGGGCCTGTGTGGGCAGTGTACCCGCGGCCCGCGAGGCCGTCTGGCTCGGCGCGGACGCAATCATCGCGCAAGGAACTGAAGGCGTGAAGGGAGGCGGCTCGCTGCCGGCCTTCTCGCTCATCCCCGATGTCGTCGACGCGGTCGCGCCGGTTCCGGTGATCGCCGCCGGCGCCATTAGCGACAGCCGGCGCGTGGCCGCGGCCCTGGCCCTGGGGGCCGAGGGGGTTTCCGTGGGAACGCACCTGGCCGGCGATCAACCGACCCGCCAGATCGTTGCCGACCTGATGAGCGGGGCCCAGCGCATCATCCGCGGGCGGCTGCAACCCATGGTTTCCGAACAGCTCGTTTCCGAACAGCCCCAGGACGCGCCCCCGCCGGCCACCCAGCAGCAGACGACCGATCCGCTGCTCCACCTGCTCAACGCCCTCACGATCTCGGCCGGCGCCTCGCCGCTCATCCAGCCCAGCCACGCCGAGATCCCGCGCCGCGCGGGCTCCCTCTGACTCCTTCAGCCCGCCACGAACCCGGCCCGCGCCAGGTCGCGCGACACCGCGACGCCAGCCTGCTTGACGGCGCCAATCATGGCCCTGCGCTTCTCCGGCGAGCAGCGCGGTGTCGGAGCGCTGACGCTTAAGGCGGCGAATGCCCGGCCGTTGGCGTCGAATACCGGCGCGCCAACCAACACCGCGCCCGGCACCGTCTCTTCCTCATTGACTGCGTAGCCGAGGCGGCGCACGGTCTCCAGCTCGGCCTGGAAAGCAGCGCGCGTGCGAATTGTACGGAGCGTGTATCGTGGCAGCTTACCCTTCCCCAAGGCGGCCTCCAGCTCGGCCCGCGGCAGGTACGCGGCCACGGCTTTTCCCACCGCAGTGGCGTGGTACGGGCAGCGGTCGCCGATATCGAAGGACAGCCGCAGGCGGTGCGAGCCTTCGTCGGCCATGTCGACCAGCACTACGTCTCCGCGGCGCAGCTCGGCCAGCCAGGCCGGCTCCCGGAGCTGATCGCGCAGCCACATCAGGTGCGGACGGGCCAGGGAGATCAGCGTCGGCCGCCTCGAACGCAGCGCCAGTCCCGCAACTTTCACGCTCAACCGGTAGGCGCCGTTCGGCTCCGCTTGCTCCACGTATCCCATTTCTCTCAACGTGAACAAGATCCGGAATACCGAGCTCTTCACCAGTCCCACACGCCCGGCGACGTCCTTCAAGCCCGCGCCGTGCTCCTGCTCCGAGAGCGCTTCCAGCACGCGCAGGGTCTTGCCAACCAAATCGATGTGGTTTCTTGCGGGCATAGAGTTCTTATCCGTACTCGAAGCCGGCGATCGCGTAGACATGCGCCGGCACAGTGGCGCAATCCTCGCCCCGCCGCATCCGCACCAGGCCGCGGCGGCGCTCAAACCCGAACTCCTTCGCCAGGGCGACGGCATGGGGATTCGCCGGCATCAGGTCCCAGGAAATCGCCTCCCCCGCATGACGGGCGAGGAACCATTCCAGGAAGGAGCGGGCCGCCGCGGCCGTGCGGCTGACACAAGGACCAAAGTGCGTAGTGACGCGGCCCGGCCGCCCCATCGCATAGCCGGCCGCCGGCAGCGAGACGGCGTCGCACCGGGCCAGATTCCCCAACAACGCCCCGCGATCGGCGCCGAAAGCCTGGCGGTCCAGGCCGGCGTCGAGATCGAATCCCGCCAAGGTCCCGCTGGTGAACTCGCCCGCCGGCCGCGACCATCGTTCGACGGCGCATTCCTCGGCAAAGCCGAACGGGCGGTACAGTTCGCGCCCCATGCTGGTGGCGTCGAGCTTCACGCACCGCACGCCGCGCTGGTCCAGTTCCTCGACGGTGTGCCGGAAGATGCGGCGCGCCAGCCCTCGCCCGCGATACGCCGGCAGGGTCAGGACCATTCCGATCCAGGCCAGCTCGCGCCCGTAGCACACCGCGCCGCCGGTGGCGGCCAGCACTCCGTCGCAGTCGATGGCGTAGCATGCGCCTTCGGACAGGTCCAGATACCGCGCCCAATCCTCCGCGGTCTGGTTCCACCCGGCGGTTTCCGACAGGCGCACGGCCTGCGCGAGATCGTCGTGACGGAGCCGCCGCACCGGGTTCTGCTTGTCGGAATCCATTCTACAAAGGAATTCATTATCTCAAACCGGGACGGTGCAAGTCTGGGGCCCTTCTCAAGGCTTGGGCGTGAAGGTGATGTTCGACTCGGAGGCGAACTTCCGGTAGTTCCGGAACTCGATGACGTTCCGGCTGCACTGGCTGGAGCCGCGAACGCAGCTCAACGTCTCGGAATGCGTCGGCAAGAGAAACGAGCCCTCGCCGATGCGGACAAACTCGTAGTCGGTCGCGGACTCCACCTTGTCCAGCGGAAACTCGGAAGGCATGTTGCGCGACTGCATCTCGATGCGCAACACCCGGGCCGTCTCGCGGTCGATCCAGACTTTGCCCTTGTAGGCCGGCCGGTAGGTCTGGCCCGGCGTGATGACCTGCCAGTGCGAATTCGGCTGCTCCACCGAGAAGTCGTACACCTTCGCGCCGCGGTTTGCGATCGTGGAGGAGCCGCGCTGCCGAAAATCGGCGTCGGTAGCGCCCGAGAACAGGTCTTTCAGAATGGTCCCGAACTCTCCCGTGGACCAGGCGCCTGTCTCCTCGACCTTGCCCTTGGCCGGCTTGCCGTTCAGCATCACGTTGCGGTAGCTTTCCCGGCCGTTCTCGTAGACCAGGTCGGTGGTGATGTTGTCCTGAGCCTGCCAGTTGGCTTTGGACACGCTCACATACCGCGTCGTGATCTGCTTCACGACATAGTTGGGAAGCGTCTCGACAAACGACATGGCCGTCTCGCGCGCTTTCTCGATGAAGGGATCGGATTCCGGCGCGGTCTCGGGAATGGGCCTGGGTGGAGCCGGCTCCGCCGCCCGGGCTGGAACGGGACGCAACTCCGCGGTCTCCTCCGGCGGCGGCGGCGAAGGCCTTCGAGGAGCGGGCTTGCCGCGGGCCAGGCGCGGAGGACCCTCGTCATCGGGGTCCCGCACCGGCGCCGTCCGGACTTCCCTGGCTGGGGCCTCGGCCGGAGGCTCGCTGTCCCCGGCGCGCGGGGTGGATTCTTTCTTGGCGGAATCGGGAGCCCGGCGCAGCACCGGGCGCTCATCCTCCGCCGCCTTGGGCTCCTCTTCGCTCATGCGCGGTTGTTCATCAAGGGGGGCTCGGGCGGCGACGCGCTCGGCCGGTGTCCCGGCTTTCTCCCGCGTGACTCGAACCGCGTAGTAGCGGCCATGGTCGTCCTGCGACGCCTCCACCAGCAGATGATCGCCAAGAAGCAGGTCCGAAGACTGCACCTCGGCGGCGTCCTTCAGATACTTGGTCCCCGCCGCGACGTTGACGTGGAGAATCCGCTTGTCGGTCGCCTCGATCACCAGCTCCTTCTCGTCCAGCTTCCGCAACATGCCCCGCAGTTCCTTGAGTTGCTCCTGTTGCGCCTGGGTCTTGCTCTGGTCTTTCTTGCCGCGCCGCGGCATGGGGATGCCGGGGCCCCGGCTGCGAGGGTATCGGCCGGGGTACGTGCCGGGTGGGTCCTGTGGCCCGCCGAGCTGCCCGAAGGCAACCGACAGTCCCAGTGCGATCACCCCGTAAACACCAAATCGGGCCATACCGGCTCTCTAGTTGACGCACCCGCGAAGGGTCGGGTTACCAGCCTAATTGCTCACCTGCTCGAAGATGGCGAAGTCGCCCGGATTCCACGCCTGGGCGATGACGTAGAGCTTGTTGCCGACTTCGCGCAGCACGGCGTTGTGGACATGCTTGAAATTGGCCAGGCCCAGATCCTCCTTAGGCATGATCGTGGCGATCAACTGATCGTTCTCGAGGATGTAGATCGGAGCCCCTTTGCTTCGATCCGGGCCATCCAGGGCGCCCACCACCGCGTATTTCCCCAGGTAGTAAATGTCACAGGGAAGGGAGCCCAATGGCATTTTCAGCGTGGACAGGTACTGGCCGTGGCGCGTGAACCGATCGATCTCGGAATTCGGCCGGTCGGCGATGTCCAGCCGCTTGGTCCCCGGCGGAATGGTGATGCCGTGCCCTGTCCCAAACTGGCCCACTCCAGTGCCCTTCCCGCCAAACGCCAGATCGTGCCAGACGGCCTTGAACGGATTGGTGCTGAGGATCCGGGCCGTCAGGACGTAGTCCAGATTCGAGTAACCGGTGGTCATGTACAGCAGCCCGTCCAACTGCTCCACGTCGGTCGGGATGAAGCCGCCCCTCCCCTTGAAGTAATCGTTGGCAACGGGGTGACCCAGATCGGTCTCGCCGTCCGGCGCTTTCAGCGCGTGGACCAGCCTGCCGTCCACGCCGGTGGTGAACACCTGCCCGGCTTCGTTGCCCGGAAAGGTCAGGAATGGGGTTCCGTCCGGCGCATACCAGATGGTGGTGTTGTGCAGGTTGGTGTTCTTCATCTCGGGCGCGGTATCCAGCATCCGCGTGCTCTTCAGATCGCTGCTGATCTGGATGATGCCGGCCCCCTTAAGCGAGAAGTAGGTCTCGCCCTTTCCCGGCCGCAGATCGACCGCGAAGCCCCCGTGCGCCCCGGTCAGGACTTGCCGCGCCTCGGCCGGCAAATGGTCGGAGGTGTACAGGACCCGGAAGCGCATCTTCCCGTGGCCGCTCACCCCATCGGCGGCTGCCCGTATCCAGCTCATCGCCAGCAGACCCAGGAACACCGTGTAGAGGATCATTCGTTTCATAAGCGTCACTTCCGTACGAAAGGGCATTACACCACACTCCGCCCCGGATTCCAACCGCTCCGCGCCGGAGCGGGAACATTCGGCCACTGCATAGCGTACTATCATCGGTCAAGGAGTTTGGACATGAAGAAGTACTTGCTTGCCGCCATATCCCTGGTCCTCCCCGGTTCCGCCGCCGATCACGCCGCGTGGCTGGCCAAACTGGAGGGATTCTACGCCAGCCAAGCCAACCCGACCCCATTTGGCAAGATTCCGTTCGCCATGGACTTGGCCAGAGAGCCCGACGGGTCCCTGCATGGGCGCACCTGGGCTGACAGCCAAACCTACTTCGATTTCAAGTTCTACCTCAATGACAAGAGCGAGATCTTCTTCCACGAGACGGGAAGCCCTCCCAGGCCAAGGCCCAACTTTCCGCGCTCATCGAAGAGGTTCTGAAGGGCAACGAGGTTATCCTGGCGAGGGCGGGCAAACCTGTAGCGCGGCTGGTTGCGTACAACGGTCCGTCCCGCCCCCGGAAACCGGGAGCGAT
>JACOSH010000432.1 GCA_016178945.1 Acidobacteriota bacterium | reverse complement strand
CGGCCAGCAGGGCCAAGCCAACCTGAACGTCGCCATCACCGGCCAGTTCACCAACTTCGTCCAGGGGACCTCGACGGCCAGCTTCGGCGCGGGCATCACGGTCAACAGCTTCACGGTGAGCAATGCCACCAGCGGCACCGCCAACATCTCGATCGCCAACAACGCTGCAGTGGGCGCGCGCAACGTCACGGTCACCACCGGCGCTGAGGTCGTCACGCTGAACAATGGCTTCACGGTCACCGCCGGCACGCCAGTGATCACGCAGGTCAACCCCAATACTGGCCAGCAAGGTCAGGCGAACCTGAACGTCGCCATCACCGGCCAGTTCACCAACTTTGTCCAGGGGACCTCGTCCGCCAGCTTCGGCGCCGGCATCACGGTCAACAGCTTCACGGTGAGTAACGCCACCAGCGGCATCGCCAACATCTCGGTCGCCGCCAACGCCGCGCTGGGCGCTCGCACCGTCACGGTCACCACAGGCGCTGAAGTCGTCACGCTGAACAGCGGGTTCACGGTAACCGCGGGGACGCCGGTGCTGACTCAGGTCAACCCCAACAGCGGCCAGCAAGGTCAAGCCAACCTAAACGTCGCCATCACCGGCCAGTTCACCAACTTTGTCCAGGGGACTTCGACCGCCAGCTTCGGCGCCGGCATCACGGTCAACAGCTTCACGGTGAGTAATGCCGCCAGCGGCACGGCCAACATCTCCGTCGCCGCCAACGCCGCTCTGGGTGCTCGCACCGTCACCGTCACCACTGGCACGGAGGTCGCGTCGCTCGCGAACAGCTTCACCGTGCAAGCCAGCAACGCAATTATCACGTCCGTGAATCCGAACTCCGGCCTTCAAGGACAGGCCGTCCAAGTCACCATCACCGGACAAAACACCCATTTCCTCCAAGGGACCACGCAGGCCCGTTTCGGGCCGAGCATCTCCGTGGGCGGCGGCATAGCGGGCGACTTCGGTCCGGTGACCGTCACCGGCCCCACGACAGCGATTGCACAACTCAGTATCCTCCCCTCGGCGCTCCCAAGCCCGAGATCAGTCACTGCCCAGACTGGAAGCGAACAGGCGTCCCTGACGAATGGATTCACGGTCCTTGGAATACCCACAATCTCATCCGTCAGCCCCAGCTCCGCGCAGCAAGGCCAGAACCCTTCGGTGACGATCACAGGCGTCTTCACTAACTTCGTCCAAGGAGTCACGCAGGCCAGTTTCGGAGCGGGTATTTCCGTAGGCGGAGGAGCCGCGGGTGGTTTCGGCCCCGTCACCGTGAACAGCCCGACTTCGGCGACCGCTCAGTTAAGCGTCGGCGCCTCCGCAGCACTGGGCGTCCGGACGCCCACCGTGCAGACCGGAATGGAGCAAGCCTCGCTGGCGAACGGGTTCAGTGTGTTCGGTCCCATCACGGGCGCCCCGCCCACGGTAACGATCACAGCGCCGGCGGAGGGAAGCGAAGTCACGACTCAGACCAACGTGATCGGAACTGTAACAAGCCCGAACCTGAACAACTGGATACTGGACTACCGCCAAGCCGGCGGCTCTACGTTTACACCCTTCGCCACGGGCACCACTTCAGCCGTCAGCGGTTCCTTCGACCCCACTCTCCTCCTCAATGACATCTACGAGATCCGGCTGACCGGCGTGGACACTTCCGGTCAGACCTCGGCGACCACGGTGCACGTGGCAGTGACCCGCAATCAGAAGGTCGGAAACTTCACCGTTTCGTTCAACGACCTCAGCGTCCCCGTGGCGGGCCTGCCCATCCAGGTGGTCCGCACCTACGACAGCCGGGACAAGCGCACGGGCGACTTCGGCGTCGGCTGGACCCTGGATCTCAAGACGGTACGCACCAGCGTAAGCGGAGTGATGGGAGACGACTGGACCGGGACAAAGAGCGGCGGGTTCCTCCCGACTTATTGCGTCCAGCCGGCCAAGGCGCACGTGGTGACCATTACCTTTACGGACGGTACCGTATACGAGTTTCAGGCTGTTCCGAGCCCCCAGACGCAGTGCCAGCAAATCGTTCCTCCGCAATCGGTCGACATGATCTTCACACCCACCGGCAGCACGCCTCCCAACGCGTCGCTCACCACGCCGGGCGGCTCTGGCCTGTTTGTGATTGGCAGTTTCCCGGGTTCAGTAACCTTGCTCGATCTAGGCACCGTGGCCTCCTTCGATCCCGATCAATTCCTGTTGACCATGCCCGACGGACGAGTGCTGACGCTGAGCCGTCAGTTTGGCCTCCAGAGCATGCGGGACACTAACGGAAACCAGCTCACAATTGGCACTAACGGCATCAGCCACTCCAGCGGCAAGAATGTAACCTTCCTGAGGGATGGGCAGGGGCGCATCACGCGAATCACTGACCCGGCGGGCAACCCTCTAAACTATTCGTACAATCCGGCCGGTGACCTGGCGTCCTTCAGCGATCAGGAGAATAACACTACCACCTACACCTACAACAGCACCCACGGGCTGCTGGAGATCCGCGACCCGCGGGGCATCATGCCCGTGCGCAACGACTACGACGCCAGCGGGCGACTCGTCAGCCACACCGACGCCTTCGGCAACGTTATCAACTACACACACAGCACGGGAACCAGGCAGGAGATCGTCACCGACCGGCTGAACAACGTGACTGTGAATGAGTACGACACGGCCGGCAATATCATCAAGGTCACCGATGCAGTGGGCAGTGTGACTACGCGCACGTTCGACGCTCGCGGCAACATGCTGAGCGAGACCAACGCCCTGGGCCAGACCAGAACGTTGACGTTCGACGCGCAGAATAACCGGCTCACCGAAACCGATCCGCTGGGAAATATCACCCGTTATACCTACAACAGCCGGAACCAGTTATTGACCAGCACCGACCCGCTGGGGAGCGTCACGACGACGAATACCTACGACGCCAGCGGCAATCTGACATCGACCAAGGACGCGCTTAATGGCGTCACCGGCTATACATACACAACCGCCGGATTGAGGGCCTCGATGACCGACCCGTTGGGGAACGTCACCACCTATCAGTACGACGGAGCAGGCAACCTGACCCGGCAGACAGACCCTCTCGGTAACATCACGACCTATACGTATGACGTGAACGGCAACAAGCTGACCGAAACCAGGACGCGGACCACTCCCGCGGGTCCTGAGACTCTGGTGACCAGTTTCCAGTACGACAGGTTGAACCGGCTGGTCAAGACGACTTATCCGGACGGTACGACCGCGCAAGTGCAGTACAACGTGATCGGCAAGCAGAGCGTGGTGACCGATCAGCTTGGCCACCAGACCAACTACCAGTACGATCTGGGGGGCCGTTTGATCCAGACCACCTTCCCGGACGGCACGACCGAATCGACTGCCGATGACGCCGAGGGCCATCGCATCACCAGCACGAACCGCGCGAACCGGACCACAGCCTACACGTACGATGCGCTGGGCCGGCTGACCCGGACGACCTTCCCGGACGGTTCGTCCACCAGCGCCGCCTACGACGCGAACGGCCGGGTCACACAGGTTACCGACGCGCGGGGGAACGTAACGAGGTACACGTATGACGCAGCCGGCCGCCGCACCCAGGTCAGCGACGCCCTGAACAACCTCACAACGTTTGGCTACGACCAGGCAGGCAACCAAACGTCGATGACAGACGCTCGCGGCAACACCACTCAGTATCAGTACGATTCGAATCTTCGCCGCACCAGGGTAAACTACCCGGATGGGACAACTGAGCAGGTCGTCTATGACGCCCTCGGCCGCACGACGTCGAAGACCGATCAGGCCGGCAAGACAACCCAGTTTCAGTACGACAAACTGGGGCGGTTGACCGCGGTCATCGACGCACTGAATCAGACCACCAGTTACGGATATGACGAAGCCGGAAACCGCATCTCGCAGACCGACGCGCTCGGCCGAGTGACACGGTTCGAATACGACAAGCTGGGCCGCCGGACCAAGCGCACACTACCGCTGGGCATGTCGGAGACATTCGCCTACGACGCCGCCGGTAATCAGACCAGCAGAACCGACTTCCGCGGCAAGACCACCACGTACAGCTATGATGCGCTGAACCGTTTGCTGAGCAAGACACCGGATCCGACGCTGAACGAGCCGGGGGTCAACTTCACCTACACGGCGACGGGCCAGCGGGCAAGCATGAGCGACGCCAGCGGCATCACGACCTATACGTACGACCTCCGGGACCGCCTGCTGAACAAGTCCACGCCGCAAGGCACGCTGACCTACACCTACGACTTGCAGGGCAACCTGACCTCGATCCGATCCTCCAACGCGGGGGGAACGTCGGTGGATTACGCGTACGATGCCCTGAACCGGCTGTCTCGGGTCACGGACAATCGCCTCGCCCCCGGCGTTACCACGTACACCTACGACGCTGTGGGCAACCTGGCGGGCTATGCGTATCCCAATGGGGCCCAGAGTACCTACACGTACAACAACCTGAATCGGCTGACGAACCTCGCAACCGCCAGAAGCGCCACACCGCTGGCCACCTACGCATATACCCTGGGTGCGGCGGGCAATCGCACAGCTGTCTCCGAGCTCAGCGGCCGCCAGGTGAATTACGTGTACGACTCGCTCTACCGCCTCACAAATGAAACCATCGCCGGCGGCACGGTGAACGGCGCCATCGGCTACACCTACGACGCCGTGGGCAACCGCCTCACGCGTACCTCAACGGTGGGGCCGGTGCCGCCCGCCGCTTACACCTACGACGCCAACGACCGGCTGACCATCGACACCTATGACCTTAACGGAAACACCGCCGGCTCGGGCGGCAACAATTACACGTACGACTTCGAGAACCACCTCAAGACCCAAAACGGCGGCGCGGTGACGTTCCTGTATAACGGCGATGGTAACCGCGTGTCGAAGACGTCGGGTGGCACTACGACGTATCTTGTGGACGACCGGAACCTGACCGGCTACAGCCAGGTTCTCGAAGAGATCGCCGGGGGGGCCATTCAGCGAGTCTATACCTACGGCCTCAACCGAATCAGCCAGAGCCAGGCCGGCGGCGCCAGTTTCTATGTTTACGACGGGCACGGAAGCGTCCGCCTGCTTACGGACGCTGCGGGCGCAGCGACCGACAGGTACGACTACGATGCCTTCGGTAACGTGACCGCTTCCACCGGAGGGACGCCGAACGTATACCTCTACGCCGGCGAGCAGCTCGACCCCAACGTGGGCGCCTATTATCTGCGTGCGCGCTACTACAAGACTGACGCCGGCAGATTCCTGACACTCGATCCCTGGGCCGGGGATACCTTCGAACCAGCCACGCTCCATCGGTACACGTATGCCCGGAACGACCCAGTCAATCGGATCGATCCTTCCGGATTGCAGGAGTTCACGCTGGCGGGACTCTCGGCGGCGGTCAGCATTTCGCAAATCATCAGCGTGATGACACCGACGCTCATTCAGGGCGCCATTATCATAGCCGGTATCCAGATTTTCTGGAAACCTGGTTTTGCACTGCGTAATGCCGCGTTGGAAGCCATGGCCACGGGAACGCTAGGCACGGAGGGCTGGGCGGCAGCAGAGAGGATGTATCGTAACGGAGCACTCCTGATCCAGCTCGGCGCCTTCGCCATAGATCAAGGAGTCAAGATCGCCGAGATTATTCAGTTTGGGCTGGGCGTCAAGAGCCTTGCAAAAGCCATCTTGAACGCACCCAGACTGACCATTACGGCGGTCGAAATCACTCAGATAACAACCACGTCCACAAGCATCGAAGTCACCGGAACAAGCCTGCTCATCCGGGTTCAGAACTCGAGCATCACCATCGTGCGCACGCTCGCGGGCCAGTTCACCAACTGGGCGGAATCGATTTTCGAGGGAACCAAGTTGATTTTGGACATCATGAAGAAGGCTGTCGAGGGGTCGACAGAATAGGTGCCCGGTGACTGGGCTGACGTAGATGGTGGACCGGGCCGGTCCAGCACGCCCTCCTGACCGGTCACGCCGATGATCATGAACTCGAGGTCCTGGCTTGAATGGCCAGCTGACGCCCTCTCGACCAGGCACAGGCCCCCCTTTTGTGATGGCCTGCGTGGCGCTAAGATTCAGTCATGCGCATGCTGGCCTCCGTGTTCCTGACTTGCACGGTTCTCCTAGGGTGCGAAGCGGACGGCCTGTTATGGATGCCGCCTTCAAATAGGGCCGACCCGTTGTTTCGCATCATCGCCCGCGGTCGGGCCGGGTTCATCGACAGCAGCGGTCGCATCGTAATTCCTCCGACGCTCGAGGTGGGCTCAAACTGGAGCCAGGCCTTCTACAACGGCCTCTTGTCACTCGGTGTTTCTGAAGGACCGTTCCTCAACTCCAGAGGACGGAAGGTTCTCGACAACGGCTTTTTTCGCATCTGGGACTTTTCCGAAGGTCTGGCTGCCGCACTTGCGACACGGAATTCCAAATGGGGCTACGTTGATCAGTCAGGGCAGTTCGTCATTCCACCTCAGTTTCCGTCTTATCCGGAAGGCTTGGTCAGCAGTTTTTCGGATGGTGTTGCCGCGATCGAAGTGTCGGGCAAATTAGGCTACATCGACCACTCAGGCGCGTTCGTCATTCCCCAGCAGTTTGTTGCGGGTACTCCTTTCGTAAATGGTCTTGCGAGAGTCGTCGCCGAGGGACCGTGCCGATACTTCGACTACGAAACTTTCGACCCCTGCTTGCGGATGTCCGCGAACAGTGCTCCGGGCACGCGAGGCGCGCGTGATAGCGGGCGGTCTACTGGTTCTCTCTGTAAGTGGAGGTTCATCGATAAGACCGGCAAACGAGTCGTGGACGCCGAGTTCGAAGGAGCCCTGGGGTTTCATGAGGGCTTGGCGGCGGTCAAGGTCGGCGACCTCTGGGGGTTCATCAATTTACAGGGTGTCTTCGTCATTCCACCAACCTTCCAGTCGGTGCATTCATTTTCTGACGGCCTCGCATTGGTCGAGAAGGACAAGGGAAGCGGATTCATCGACAAGACCGGTGTCTTGAAGATCCCGGTTGATTTCTTCAAGGCTGAACCGTTCTCAGAAGGCCTCGCGGCAGTTGGCCATCCTGACGAAGGGTATATCTACATCGACCAACGCGGGAAGCAAGCCATTCCGAAACGTTTCGCCCTGGCCACCCGGTTCTTTCACGGGCTGGCGCACGTCAAGGCCGGTGGTGGATCATCGATCTACGACGGCACTTTCGGGTACATCGATCGAACCGGCAAGCGCGTATTCACGTATCGTGTCCCTTCAGACGAGTGAGCGGTCTCCCGGCTGTCAACAGCGCTTCCGTGGTGCTGTCAAGGACCGCGTCGGACGGTGCAATGGGCGTGTGAAAGAATGTGGTCACGCTCGGCTAACCACTTGTTCGGGTAGCGCTACCAGTACAGCTTGCCGGCGATCTGGAGAATGCGCGGGTCGAGCGTGCTGTTGACCAGGCCGAAGCTGGAGGGTACGTTGACGGTCGCGCCCGTGTTGTTGAACTGGGTGTGGTTGAAGAAGTTGAACCACTCGAAGCGGAACTGCAAGCGCGAGGCCTCGCCCAGCCAGCGGATGGGGAAGTTCTTGGCCGCCGAAAAATCCCAGTTGTTGAGGCCGAAGCCGGGCTGCGTCGTAGGCCCCAGGCTGCCGAATACTCCGCGAGCCGGGGTCTTGTAGGCGGCGATATCGAAGCCGTAGAGGCCATTGGTGCACGGGTCCAGTTTGCGGGGCTTGACGCCGGTGGCATCGGCGCGCTGCCCGCCGGTCCCCACATTGGCCAGGTCGTTGGCCGCGGCGATGGTGAACCAGCGGCCGGAGACGAAATTGGCAATGCCGTTGATCTGCCAGCCGCCGGCGATGCCGTCCAACACCGGATTGGCGAGGTTGAACTTCCTGCCCTTCCCGAGCGGCAGCTCGTACACCCAGCTCGCGATGAAATTGTGCGGCACGTGATTCGCCGAAAGGCCTCGCTCCGGGCGCCGGTCATACATGTTCTGGCCCGGCCCGCTGGTCTCCAGCATCTTGGAAAAAGTGTAGGCGGCGGTGTAGGAGAGCCCCGCGGCGGCCCGCTTCTCCACCTTGAGAAACACCGCGTTGTAGTTCGACCACTGGTAGTTGGCGTTCTGCGAGAAAGTCGGAATTAGTTTGGGATAAGGCGAGCGCGCCGCGAAGGGGGCGGGATTGCCGGGATCGGCCGGCAAGCGCGGCTGGTTCAGGTACACCGTGCCCACCTGCTTGTGCGCGGTGTTGCCGATGTAGCCCGCCTCCACCAGCAGCCCCGGCCGCAGTTGGTGCTGGATGTTCAGATTGTATTGGTAGATGTAGCCGTCCCGCCGTTTCAGATCCTGGTTGCTACCGATCGCGCCCGCCGTTTTTTCGGGCGGCGGGAACAGATCGGAGATGTCCAGCTCGGGACGCGCGTTCCCCGAGACCACGCTGGCGTTGACAAAAAAGGGCAGCGTGCTGGTCATTGAGACCAGCGAGGCCCCGCCCGTGTTCAGTGCGAAGAAAACGCCGGCGCCCGCGCGGATAGTGGTGGTATTGGAGACGCGGTAAGCCACGCCGAGGCGCGGCGCGAAGTTATTGGGGTCCATCCCAATGGGGCGGTCGGGAAGCAGCGGCGAGCCGGATCCGGTAACCAGCCCGACTCCCGGCTCGAAATAGGTCGTGCTGCCGGCCAGGAGCTGCCGGTTTAACGCCAGGTCGAAATTCGCTAGCCGCCCCCGCCACTGCTGAAACAACTCGTGCCGCAAGCCGATATTCAGAGTGAAGCGGTCGCTGATCTTCCAATCGTCCTGGATGAACCACTGGTATTGCGTGCCGATGGAATACTTGGCCACCCCGCCGAAGTTGCCGATGCTCCCCAAGCCGCCCTGCGCGCTCTGGGGGAAGCCCAGCAGGTAATCGGCGAACGCGTCGCCCGCGAAATTCCCGCTGAAGTTGAAAATCCCGTTCTGGTTGCTGCCTTGATCGTAGCCCACGAACAGCCGGCTGACATCGCCGCCCACCTTGAGGCTGTGGCTATTGCGGATCCAGGACAGGGTCTCGCCCAGCCGGTAGTAGATGTTGTTCTGCACGATGCGCAGGCCGTAGCCGACGAAGCCGCTCGTTCCGGTGGGAGAGCCGGGCGCGTAGCCGGTCAGGTTCACCGACGGCAGCGTGTAGTCGCCCGGACCGGGGGCCAGATTCTTGAGGCCCAGCTTGCCGGCGTAGTTGGTGGAGAAGCGGTCGCCGTCGCTCTGGCGGGCCAGAAACGCCTTGGTGAAGCCCAGGCGGGTCTCCGAAATGGTGTTGGCCCCGAACAGGTGGGTGTAGCCGAGAGCCAGGTGCTGGGTGCGATCCGGACGCACCAGTCCCTTTCCCACGATGTAGGCGGAATTGATCAGCGCATCGTCGGCGAAGCTGTAGCGGCCAAAGAACGTGCCCTTCTCCGAGACGCGGTGGTCGACGCGTCCCGTGAACTGGTCGCGCCGTTCCTTGTCGCTGGGGGTAACCAGAAAGTTCACGCCGGGCCGGCCGCTGAAGTTCGCCGCGGGGAAGTATTGGAGCATCTCTTTGGTGATTGAATTGAACCGCTGGCCGGGGATTAGGTTGCCGGCGAAGGGCGCATTGTTGTTGCGCGGGTCGCGGATGGTCTTGCCGGTGGCGCTGAAATCGCCCGCCTGCATGGCCGCGGTAGGCACCAGTCCCTGCAATATCACGCCGCTCCGGCGGCGGCGTCCCTCATAGTTGCCGAAGTAGAAGGTCTTGTCCTTGCGGATGGCGCCTCCGGCGTTGGCCCCAAACTGGTTGTAGCTGAAGCGCGGCGCGCCGCTGGGCGGGCGGAAGAACTGGCCGGCCTGGAATGCGCGGTTGCGCACGAAGTCATAGGCCACGCCGTGGAACTGGTTGCCGCCGCGCTTGGTGATCATGTCGATGCCGGCCGCCCCGTGGCCGTAGGAGGCGTCCATGAAGTTCATCTGGACTTTGAACTCCTCGATCGCATCCAGCGACAAGGCAATGGCGGGATTGTTAATATTGGCCACCGAGAAATCGACGCCGTCGAGCATGGCGTTGGTCGAGGTATTGCGGATGCCGCCGATTTCCGCCGAGCGCTCGTCCATCACGCTGGAGGCCCCGCGCACCTTGACCGTGGTGGGGGTCAGGGCCATCAGGTCGAAGAAGTTGCGCGCGTTGAGCGGCAGCTCGAGCATGGTGCGGTTGTCGACCACCGTGCCCAGGGCGGCGGTGTTGGTCTGGAGCTGCGGCGTCGTGGCGCTGACCTGCACCGATTCGGAGACGGCGCCCAGCTCCAGCGACACGTCGGCGCGGACCTGGGTGTTCACTTGCAGGACCAGGTTCGGCACCCTGGCGCTCTTGAAGGATGGCGCCGACACGGTGATGGTGTAGGCGCCGCTGGGCAGCGCGTTGAAGCGATAGTCGCCGGCCGCGTCGGTAGTGAACTCGCGGGCTTCGTTGGTGCGGTCGTTGCGCGCGGTGACTTTGGCGCCCGGAACCACGGCGCCGGTCGAATCGGTGACGGTGCCCAGGATGGCGCCGGTGCCGTATTGGCCGAAGGCCGCCGCGGCCAAAAGCAAAACGCAGAGAATGATTCGCATGTGACCTCCCGTTGCTGTTTATATATTCAAAACTGGGCGGCGAAGTCAACCACCGCCGTCAAGGCGCCTGCCACGCGTGAGACTCGAACAGAAGCTAGTTTCGTTATCAAAGAGGTTAGTGAACAAGGATGGTGGCGGGCGCCGATCCCCGCAACGCCGGGCGACCGGGCGTTGTTCTACCTCGCTGATCTACCTCATCCGGAGTCGATGGTGTTCGCGCCGGGCGGGCGACCCGAGTCCACGGCGTTTTCACTGAGCCCCCCGAATGGCTCGCCGTGCGGGCTGCTCCGCCGTTCGATGCCAGGCTATCGGGCCTGGATGCCGGAGAGCGGGAAGCGATTGCGCTGGCGCTGGACTTGCCAGCGGACCTCGTGTTACTCGACGAGACGAAGGGCCGCGCCGCGGCGGCGGAGCTGGGTCTGATTGTTTCCGGAACACTTGGCGTTATCGAGCGAGCTGTCCCCAGAGGGCTCCTCGATCTGGCCGCCGCCCTAGGTCGTCTGCGGGAAACCTCGTTTCGCGCCTCGCCGAAGCTGCTGCAGTCCATCCGTGAAGGGCCACCGCGCCGCTGATGAAGTATCGCAGTGGCTACCGGTATGGACTACCCGTTCACCTGGAACTGCCGGGCACATTGCGAACGCCCGGATGCGCCAAGCCGGTGGGGGCGACTTGTGCCCTGCGAGGCTACGAGCCGCCGGTCATTCGCACAACGGGACCAACGGGACCGTCGGCGCGTCGTCTCGCTGCCGCCCAAACGACCAGCGGCGCCGCGCGAAACTTCCCGACCCCGCCCTCCACCTGCGATGAACGGGACAGTGAAGACCTCGAAGCGTGTTGCGGCCGTCATGGATTCCCCACAACGGCCTCGGGCGGGCCCACCGGCGAGGGGCAAAACTTCACCTTTTTGAAGTGGAATGTCTTCGCGGATCTGCCTTGAGTAGGTCAACCGCTCTATCGGCAAGAACCCGCGTGATTGCCGCCCGGGAATCATCTGCGAACTCGAGGGTGACATCAACGCCCATCGCCGAGTTACCGTGGCTTGCCCAAGATCAAGTCGAGCGCGTACCGGCTGAGGAAAGCGGCCTGAGGGCCGGAGACGGAGTCGTCGTAAACTTCAGGCAGGCCATGTCGAGGCAACTGAAGATCATTGTCGAGAAGCACCTGGACGGCTACGTTGCCTACCCGCTGGGCCTCAAAGGCGTCGTGGTGGGCGAAGGCGACACCTACGAGGAGGCTTTGGCCGACGTCAAATCGGCCATCCAGTTTCACATCGAGACCTTCGGCTCTGAGGTGCTGCCGGACGATTCGCCGGTCCTTGAGGTTTTCATAGCCGAAGCGACCCTCCCGGCCTGATGCCGAAGTTTCCCGTGGACGCTCCGAAGGCGAGGGTGATCGCTGCCTTCCGTGCCCTGGGGTTCGAGGTGGTACGCCCGAGGGCGGCTCCGACTTCCTCACTATTCCCAACCACTTGAGGATTAAAGCCTCTACCCTGCGAACCATCCTGGCTCAGGGCGGCATTACCAGGGAAGATTTCCTGCGTGCCTATGAAGAAGCCTGACGGGGTATCGGTGCCCTCAAGCTGATGCGAGGCAGATCCTGGAACAGCCGAATCAGGCGGTCACGGAACCAGGTTGCACAACGTCACTCAAATTCAATAACAAACGCATTACGAAGTGGCCCAACGGCTGGTTCAGAGTCACAGCATTCGCTGGCTTTGCGGACTCTGGACACTTTCGAGCTCGCGGTGGGGCTCGATCGGCGCCGGCGTGGCCTCATTGATTCCTTCGTGGCGTCCGACAAGCCGACGCCTGGCAGGCGGAGATGCTCCACTACTTGTTGTTCGAGGCTGCGTCACCCGGAGGGCGCTCCGGCCACCACCGAAGTCCATCCGCGCCCTTCACCATGCGCTGTGAGGACGACGGCCCGGTTCCCGCTCTCGTGATTCGTCCCGGATCTGGGCGGGCATCCAGCCGAGGTCGTGAATCTGCGGCAGCCCGGCCCGGTTTTACACCGTGCCCCTGTCGCGGCGGAGCCGTATCTCTCTCTCACCCGGTAGGGTTCCCGCCTCGGCTCGACTGGTGGAAGACGCGTTCACCTCAGAGCGCTGCTTGAGGACGCCGGCGGCCTGGGACTGAATCTGGGCGGCCTGCGCGGGGGTCGCCCGTCGAATGGCCGCGTGCAACTGCACCGTCCGGACTCAAGTCGTGGTAGTATCGTCTCAAAGAGGTTAGGGTCATGAGCAAAACGAGATACTGGGCGTTGTGTCTGTGCATGCTGGGCTGCGCACTCTCCGCGCGATTGATGGCGCAGGCGGTGACCGGCACCATTCTGGGAACCATCAAGGATTCGACCGGGGCCGTGGTGAGCGGCGCGGCGGTCATGATCGCGAGCGAAACCGCGGGTGTGACCCGGAGTGTCAAGACCGACGATTCAGGCGAGTATACGGCTCCCTCTCTCCCTACCGGCGCGTATGGCGTATCGGTCGAAAAGCCTGGATTCAAGAAGACCACGGCGGCCCATGTGCAGCTCGGCGTGGACCAGAAGGTACGGGTCGACGTGGTGCTGCAGGTCGGACAGGTGAGCGAGACGGTCAACGTGGAGGCCGCGGCGTTGCCGGTGCAGTCGGACACCTCCGAGCTGGCGCAGACGGTGACGGAGCGCCAGATCGCGGACCTCCCTCTGAACGGGCGGGATTTCGTGCAACTGACGCGCATCATCCCCGGGGTGCAGCGCGGGATTCCCGGCGCGAACATCGACGGCGCGGGCAGCCTGGCGTGGCGCGCTTCGGCCTCCTTCGCCGCCAATGGGCAGCGTACGCGCGACAACAACTTCCTGCTGGACGGCGTGGACAACAACGAGACCTGGCTGAACTCGGTGGTGGTGTTTCCCAGCGTGGACGCGCTGGAGGAGTTCAAGGTGCAGACCAGCACGTACTCGGCGGAATTCGGCCGGTCCAGCGGAGGCGTGGTGAACATCCAGATCAAGAGCGGAACCAACGCGATGCACGGGAGCGGGTTCGAGTTTCTGCGCAATGACAAGCTGGACGCCAACGATCTGTTCAACAACAAGAATGCGCGCCCCAAGCCGCCCTTCCGGCAGAACCAGTTCGGCGGCACGCTGGGCGGTCCGGTGCGGCGCGACAAGACGTTCTTCTTCATGGACTACCAGGGCTGGCGCGTGCGCGACGCCCGGACCTATCTCTCCAACGTGCCCAGCACGCTGATGCGCGGCGGAGATTTCTCCGAGTTGAACCGGACCATCTACGATCCGCTCAGCAGCACGCCGTTCGCCGGCAACCGGATTCCCACGGCGCGCTTCGATCCGGCGTCGAAGAATATTCTCGAGCAGCTCTATCCGCTGCCGAACGTGCCGGGACAGCGCGCGGCCAACGGACAGACCATCAGCAACTACCTCCGGAATCCCGTGCT
>JACOSH010000485.1 GCA_016178945.1 Acidobacteriota bacterium | reverse complement strand
GGGCCGGAGGCCGCGGCTCGTGCAGAAAATAGCCTCGCGGCAGATCCGGCATCACCCGCCGGATGGCGGCGATCTCCTCCAGCAGCCCGGAGATTCCTAGCCGCACGTCGGCGGGCAGCGAGGCGTCGGGAGGCAGTTTCTTCTGAGCGTCCCGGAAGGGCTCGCGCAGCGCGGCGATCCGCTTCTCGAGAGGCTCGATCCGCTGGTCCCTCTCCACCTCCCGGGCCAGCTCTTCCCGCGTGCCGGCGGGCAGATCCAGCTCGGTGCGCCCCTTGCGCGGGCGCTCCAGACCATTGAAGATCGCGACCATGCTGTAGTAATCCTGCGCGGTGAGCGGCTCGAACTTGTGGTTGTGGCAGCGCGCGCAGCCCAGCGTCAGGCCGAGAAAGGCCTGCGAGGTCGTGCTCAGGATGTCCTCCAGTTGATCGAAGCGATCTTCCTGGGGATCGGCCGGCTCGTCATCCCAGGGGCCCAGGCGGTAGTAGCCCGTGGCGATCAAGCTCTCGGCGGAGAGATCCGGCAACTGATCGCCGGCAAGCTGCTCCAGGATGAACCGGTCGAACGGCTTGTCGTGGTTGAAGGCCCGGATGGCGTAGTCGCGATACTTCCAGGCGTTAGGTTTGACGCCGTCGCGCTCATAGCCGTTGCTTTCGGCGTAGCGCACCAAGTCCAGCCAGTGGCGGGCCCAGCGCTCGCCGTAGGCGGGGCGAGCCAGCAGATCGTCGACCACCTGCTCGAGCGGCCGCGACTCCTCTTGCTCGGCCAGAGTGGGCGGCAGACCGGTCAGATCCAAATGCACACGGCGGAGCAGTTGCCGGGGCTGCGCGGAAGGCGAGGGCTTCCAGCCGTTGGCCTCCAGTTTCGCCAGCACAAACGCGTCGATCGGATTGCGCACCCACTCGCCCTGTTTGACGCGCGGGACGGCCGGCCGCGACCGCGCCTGAAACGCCCAGTGATTGCGCCCACGGGGTGGGGATACAACCGGATTCTCATCCGGCCAGACCGCGCCGCTGTCGATCCACACCTTCAGGGTCTCGATTTCGCCGGAGGGGAGCCTCGGCCCGGCCGGGGGCATCTTCACATCGGGATCGAGACCGGCGGCGTAGCGATACAGCAGGCTGGCCGCGCTGTTGCCGGGCGCCACGGCGGGCGCGCCGGAATCGCCGCCCTTCAGGGCATCGGCCTTGCGATCCAGGCGCAGGCCGTGGGTCTTGATCTTGGCGCTATGGCAGGGATAGCAGCGGCTCTCCAGAATGGGACGCACGTCGCGCGCGTAGTCGACCGTCGCGGCCCCGGCCGCGGCCAGCCACAGGAGAGGCAGCGCCCGCACCATGGGGCCAATGTAGCATAAGAAACAGCGATCAGCCGTCAGCATTCAGCCGTCAGCCGCGGGACTGGCCTTCGCTTCGCTCGGCTCGCCCCACCGCGGTCCGGCGTTCCGCTGAGCGCTGAACGCTGTGTGCTGAAAGCTGTGAGCCGCTAGAAGTCGATACGGCCGCGTAGCTCGATATGCCGACCTTTGGCGCCTTCCGCCAGGCTGCTCACGAATCCTGCGCTGGAGGAGGACACGTTGGCGGCTGGAAGCGCGAAGTTCGGGTGGTTGAAGGCGTTGGCAAGTGCGGTCGTGAAGGTGAACTTGAACCGTTCGGTAATGTTGAAAGTCTTGGCAACCGAGGCGTGCTGCATGTTGTATCCCGGTCCTTCCAGGATGTTGACCCCGGAGTTGCCGTACCTTCCCGCCGGTGGCGCCGCAAAACACGACGTATCGAACCAGCGGTTCACGCCGCGCTTGTCCGGGGGCAGATTGCCGTCGCAAGTCCGGTCGGGCCGCCCGCCGACCGTGTTGGTGTTCGACGGGTCGGAGCCGCTGAAGCTGGGCGTGAACCGGTGCCCGGTCTCCATGTAGCCGATCCAGTAGATCTGCCATCCGCCGAGCACCGCATCGACGGCGCGCGGCGCCTGGTTCATGTACTTGCGCCCCTTGCCGAACGGCAGCTCCCACACCGCGTTGATCACGCCGCGATGCCGCGGAGTGTAGGTGTCGCGATACCAGAACAGCGAAGCATACGGGTCTTCGACGGCGCCAAAGTTCGAGAAGTTGGACGACCAGGTCCAGTGCGTGTCGAAGGTGAGCTGGCCCATCTTGCGCTGCACTTCAAGTGTCACGGCGTTGAACTTCGCCTCACCGTTGGTGCGAAAAACGGAAACGCCGTTGAATTGGGGATACGGGCGCCGCGCGGCGGTCCACGGAATCAGGCTGGCCTGCGGCTTGTTGATGCCTACGCCGTAGTTCAGGTTGTAGTTATGCGACCCCACATAAGACAGGCGGAAGCCGATGTCCTTGTACTGCCGCTCCAGCGTGATATTCCATTGCCGGATGCTGCCGTTCTTCACATCCTGCGGATAGGAGGTGGCGCTCTGCGACGGGATGGCGGCCCCCGCCAGCGAGCTTGGGAACGGGTTCGGGAAGGTGAACAGCGGAACGCCGTTAGTGACCTGGTTCTGATAGCTCTCGCTGATCTGGAACGGCGAGCTGCTCAGGCGAATATAGCGGCCGAGGTATTCGGTGAACATGCCGAATCCGCCCCGGACCACGGTCTTGTCGTCGAGCCGGTACGCAAAACCGATGCGCGGCCGGAAGTTGGTCTTCTGCGGATGCATGCCGATTTCGCCGGTCACGATCTTGATGTTCTTCGGATACAGCGCGCTGACTTTGTTCTCCGTTCCCGGCGGAATGATCACGTTCTGGGCCGCTACGTCGTAGTTATATACCAGATTGTCCTCATAGCTGGGCGGCCCGAAACGCTCCCAGCGCAGCCCGAGATCCAGAGTGAGGCGGTTGTTGACCTTGAATGAGTCGGTGACGAACAGTCCCAGCTCCTGGTCTCGCGGCGTGCGGTTGGTGAGCGGATCGAGACGCGTGCTGTTGAACGGAATGCCGAGGATGAAATCGGCGTAAGCCTGGCCGGTGAACGATCCGTTGAAGCTGAAGTTGCCGTAGGTGTCGGTGGAGATGCTGCCCGCGAAACGGTGCTGCGGTTTCCATTCGCCGCCGAACTTCAGGACGTGCCGGGCCTTGGACCAAGTCACGGTGTCGGCGTAGCCCCAGTCGAAATCGTTCTGGATGACGCCGCCCGATTGCGTGGCCAGCGCCGGGTATCCGGTGATGCTCATGGTCGGAAAACCCTGCCCGCTGTAACCCTTCGGGTTCACGCCCTGCAATCCCAACTCCTTCACTGCCTGGTCGCCTTTGAACGGAGTGACGCCATAGAGTGGATCGCCATCCGTCACTTTTTCCTGATACAAACCCACCCGGAACGTGTTCACCAGGGCCGGTGAAAAGATATGCGTGTCCTCCACGACCATGTGGATGTTGTAGCGGGTGCGGGTCCAGGCGAAGGCCGGATAGTTCCGGGGCAGGACATAAAGGTCCCAATTCTCGATCATGCGTCCCATCAGCCGGTTCTTGGCGGTGGCTTGATAGTCGACGCGCTGCGTGTAGTCTTTACGCAACGAGTAGTCCGTGGGGAAGGGGAACGTGAATCCGAAGTTGTTCGCGAGTCCGGGACGGTTCGGAGGGGGCAGGTACTTCTCGTTCACTTTCAATGACAGCGCGTTCAGCCGGTCCCTGGGAATGATGTTGCCCGCAAAGGGGGTCTGGCTGGCGGGGTCTCTGACGATCCGGTTTTGAGCCAGCAGCTCCGAGAAGTTGCCCTGCCGCATCAGATCGGTGGGAACGCTGATCAGATAGAACTGCTTGCTCGGAACCTTCAGGATGTTGACCGAAGCGAAGAACCACGCCTTGTCCTTCTTGATGGGCCCGGACACGCTGACGCTGCCGGTATCCACCAACTGCTTGGCCTTCTTGCCCTCGAAGAACTCCCGCGCGCCCAGCGCCGAGTTCTGATGCCAGAACGCCGCGCGGCCGTGCAACCCGTTCGTGCCGGACTTGGTGATCATGTTCATGTAGCCGACGCGCGAGAACTCGGCCGTGTTGTTGACGGTCACGACGGTGATCTCCTGGGTGTCCAGGATGTCGTTCAACTGGTTCACGGGCTGGTCGTTGGTGTGGCCGTCCTGCCCTTCCTGTACCTGGAGAGATCCCTGGCCCGCCCACTGGGAACTCCACACGCCGCTGGTCTGCGAAATCAGGGGTTGAGTGGTGATGAACAGGCTGGGATCGAGCGTGGCTTCCGCGCCCACCCAGGGCGTATCGAAGTGCTTGGCCGTGTTCAGCGCGCCCTGAATCCGGGAGGTGTCGGTCTGGAGGAGCTGTGCGCCGCCGGTCACGGTGACTTCCGTACCCACTGAGCCGAGCTCGAAACTCACGTTCACGCGCCGCACCTGCTGGCCTTCGAGGAGAACGTTATCGGCGACGAACGTCTTGAAGCCGGCCTGCGTGGCGGTCAACCGGTAACTGCCGCGGTAGAGATCCGGAATCTCAAAGTCGCCGTTCACGTTGGTCTTGACGGTTCGCTTCTCATTGGTCTGCAGACTGACAACCGTGATCTCCGCACCGGCGATAACCGCCCCGGTTGGGTCGGCCGCCGTGCCGCGGATGGTCGACAGGGTCAATTGTGCCATCAGCGTGGCGCAGAGCAGAAGGGGACTGAAAACCAAAAGGTTGGCTTTCGGCATAATCATTCGCATAATGCCTCCTGACTGTTGCGGGCGAGTTCTTGTGGGGCTCTTGTATCACGTTTCGAGATCGCTGGTCAAGGGCCTTCGACTTACTGGGTGCGCGCCGTTTCAGAGCCGCGACCGTGAGGGAGCGTTCTCTGAAGCGCCGCCTGCGCCTCGAAGCACCGCTCCCTTACGGTCACGGCTCCGCCCGCTCGATGCGCAGCCGTTGCGGGCCTTCCCAGCGGGCGCGCCGGCAGGCCTGCGCAAACGCTGTCCAGTCGTATTTCCAGTCGCCGGGGATGCGGGCGAACAGGCTGCAGTAGGTTGGGGCGCCCTCCGGGCCGCGCAGTGTGACACCCCTTCCGTACACGATGCAGATTTCGCCGCCGGGCTTCCTGGCGCTGGTCACGTTGCCACCCGGATCGTAGAAGTACAGGATCTCGCCGGGGAGCGGGAGCTGGGTCAGGTTCTCGGGAGGCGCCGGTTGGGGATTGTCGAGCAGGAGGAAGACTTCCTGACCCGAGTACATTCCGTGAATGACGCGGTGCTCTACAGGCAACAGATCCCAGACCATTCGGCAAACTTCGGGCGCCTCTTCGTCGAGCAGCTCAGCGGCCGCCGACTCGCCGGTCGCGACGAAGGTTAATCGAAGACGGCGTCTCTGCATAGCCGCATGTTATCGTAATGCGAGATGAGGGTAGAAGCGACGGAGGTGCGCCGCGTCCCGCTGGCGGGCCCCGGAGCGTGGAAGCGGGCGGACTTCACGGGTCCCGCCGACTGGACCTACACGCTTCCGCCTGCGGTCGTGGACGAGTTGGAATGCGCCCTCCGCGCGATCCGCGAGCGTGGCAAGACGCTGGCATCGCTGGAGGCCGCCGACTTCCCGCTCCCGTCTTTCGAGCGCGATGCGGCTTGGCTGCGCCAGGAGCTGAAGACCGGCCGCGGCTTTGTCGTGATCCGCGGCCTGCCGGTCGAGCGCGCAACGGATGAGGAAGCCACCCTGCTCTACTGGGGCCTGGGGGCCTACCTGGGCGCGACGCTTCCGCAGAACGTCCGCGGCGACCGCGTCTATTCGGTTCGCGACGAAGGATACAACATCCAGCGGGACTACGGCACGGTGGGCGTGCGCTTTTCCAAGACCACCGAAGGGCTGCACTTCCACACCGACTCGGCGCCCGCGATGATGGGCAATACACCGGATGTGGTCGGCGTGCTGGCGCTGCGGACGGCCAAGTCCGGTGGAGAGTCCAAGCTGGTGAGCGCTCTGACGCTGCACAACATCCTGCTCGAAGAGCGGCCCGGCTACCTGGCCCGCCTGTACCAGGGTTACCACTTTGACCGCCGCGCCGAGCTTCGCCCGGGCGAGCCGCCGACCCTGTTCGCGCCGGTCTTCACCTACAACGGGTCCCTGGCGATGCGCTATTTCCGCTACTACATTCCGAAAGGACACGAGCAGGCAGGCGCGCCTCTGGGGACGGCGGATCTGGAGCCGCTCAACTATCTGGAAAGCGTTTCCAACCGCGAGGAGCTCCAGGTGTGCTTCAGCATGGAGCGCGGCGAGATTCAGTTGGTGAGCAACACCAGAGTCCTGCACAGCCGGACCGCCTTTGAGGATTACGCGGAACCCGACCGGCGCCGCCACCTGGTGCGTCTCTGGCTCAGGCTCCACTCATGAAATGGACGCCGTGGATCCTGTGCCTGTGCGCCGCGGCGAGCGCCCAGGACCTGAAGAAGAACTACCTGGACCTGACCGAAGGGTGGGCCCGCGAGGCCGTCTTCACGAAATCCGAACAGGAGGCCATGGAGCGCGGCCGGCAATGGGAGACACTGCTGACCGAGGGCTTGGACGATCCGGTGGCGCGGAAGGGGCTTGCGGCCGGAGAGCCGTCGTTTGAAGCGCTCGCCGCCCTCTATCCGGGCAAGGTCCTGGATCGCACGCTGCTTGGAACCTGGTCGGATCCGGCGGCGGAACCCTCGAAGCTCGACAACGAATTCACCATCTGGTGGAACGGGGCCATCTCGGCCGATCTGATCCCCCAGACAGCGCACCGCACCAACGTCGTGTTCCGCGTGGGCCGCGAGGCGCGGATGTTCGGCGCGCTCGGCCAGGACTACTCGCGAATCGGCTACGAGGAGGGCTATCTGCCCATCGTCCGGGCGCGCTACCGGTTGGGCGGCATGCTCTACCAGCAGTCGGCCTGGGCGGACAAACCCGCGCCGGAAACCCGCGGGTGGGACATCGCCTATGTCCAGTTCGATCTCAGCAACGAATCCGGCGCGCCCGCCAGCGCCGAGCTTCACGAAGACCTGATCCTGATCGACGGGAGCCGTGCGCGGGCCGCCGGCGATCGGATCGTGAACGCGTCGGGCGCCGTGCTGCTGGCTCACAGCGATCCGGGGGCCCGCTTCGACGAAGCGCGGCAGCGGCTGTCCCACGTGGTTCGCCTGCGCCCGGGCCAGAAAGCATCGCTGTTCTTCAAGATTCCCTACTATCCGGACGAGGAGGGTCTGGTGCGTGCGGCCAGCAGGCCGGACGCGGAAGCCTCCTACACGCGCGTCCATGGCTTCTGGAGCGGTCTGCTGGCGCGCGGCGCCCGCTTCCAGGTCCCCGAGGAACGCGTCAACCAGGTGTGGCGCGCGCTGCTGTTACAGAACTTCATCCTGGCCGACGGGCGACGCTTCACGTACGGCTCGGGGCTGCGCTACAACGACAGCTATTACCCCGTGGAGAACGGCTTCGGGGCCCACACTTTCGCCACTTACGGGCATACGGACTACGCTAACGCCTTGCTGTCCTATTGCGTCCCGGTGAGCGTGCGGCGCGATCTCGCCACCCGGAAGTATCAAAACCGCCGCGGCATCCCCTTTCATCACCTGCTGGAGAACTACCGCCTGTCGAAGAAGACCGATGTCTTCGAGCGCTACCGCGAAGACCTGTACCGCGCGGCGGAGGAGATCATCGCCGACCGGCGCCTCACCATGATCGAGCCGGACGGAGCGAAGCCGCTGCATTGGGGCTTTCTGCCGCCGGACCGGCCAGGCGTGGATGTGATCGCCGCCACCCAAACCGTGTATGTGACCGCGCACAACATCACCAGTTGCCAGGGACTGCGGGATTTCGGCGATTTCCTGGTGCGGACCGGGATCGATCCGGCGCGCGGGCGGCGCTACCTGTCCGAGGCGCAGGCCTATCGCAAGGTCGTCCTGGAGGCGATGGAGAAGAGCGCGATCCGCGTCCCAGGCCGCCCGCCGTTTGTGGATTTGCAGACGCTCTACTTCCGCGATACGCCGGAATTCGGACCCGAGCCCTACGATCATCTGGCTCTGGGAAGAGTCCAGGGGACCTACTATCACTACTGGGCCGACATGCAGTTCCGCTACAACTTCTTTAATCCTTCCGACCGCGTAGGCCAGTGGATCGCCGATTATGCCGCGCAGCGCGGCGGGTTCGCCCTGGGCGTCACGCGAGCCCGTCCCCGTCCGGGCGACCCGTCCGGGTGGATCAACGCCGTCTATAACGCGGGCTACTACGACTACCGCCTGCGCGGCGGACGGCGCGAGGAGTTTCTGCTGGGATTGTATTCGCGCCTGGCGTTCGCCATGTCGCGTCACGTCTATGTGTCGTCCGAAGGCGCACCGTTGATCGGCTACAACACCCGGAACGGCGGACTGGTGGGGGCCGATCACCCGTTCCCGAACTCGGCCTCCAACGCCGAAACGCTGAGCATGCTGCGCGCCATGCTGGTGCTGGAAGAGCTCGAGAACAACCAGGAGACCGGCGATATCTGGCTCCTGAAAGGCGTCCCGCGCGCCTGGCTCGAAGCGGGCAAGAAGATCGAAGTCAACGAGGCTCCGACCTACTTCGGACCGCTCTCGTTCTCGGTCGAGTCCCGAGTGGACCGCGGCGCGGTGGTGCTGTCCATCCGTCCCCCCAGGCGCGACCGCTACCGCCGGCTGGTAGTGACGGTCCCGCATCCGCAACGAAGGCCGATCCGGGAGGTCCTGGTCAATGGCCGGTCCCACGCGGACTTCGACGCCGGGCGGGAGGAGATCCGCCTGCCCTACGGCGCGACGGCCTTTCTTGTTGAGGTGCGGTACTTCGTACCTGAGAAGCTGTGAAAAATATCGCCAATCGCTCCCTCACGGTCGCGGCTCGGCGCCATTCGTGCTGCAACGAATGCACAGAGCCGCGCGCGTAAGCAAGCGGTGCACGGTTCGATATTTTCACAGGCTCTCACGGTCGCGGTTCGGCGCCATTCGTGAATGCACTTACAGAGCTGCGCACGTTAGTAAGCGGTGCGAAATTCGATTATTTCACAGCTTTTGACTCTCGCGGCTCTGCAACACGCTGAACGCACCGAGCCGCGCCCGTCAGTAGGCGGTGGGCTCTACCGGCTCCGAAACTCTCCGGCCTACCGGCCCGCCTGCCGTGCGTAGCGGGGGTCTTTGCGCAGATCGGCCAGGTCCGGCTCGCGCCGCGCTTCCTCGGCCGAATAGCCGCCCTGCAGGGCCAGATCGAGCGCGCCGATGGCCTGGTCCCGGCGGCCGGTGATTTCGTAGACCATCGCGGACTTGAACAACACATTGGGGTCCGTGGGCGCCATCCTGCGCGCCCGCGAGATGGTCTCCAGCGCCTTTACCGAATCCGGCAGCTTGGCATGGTAAACGGCCATGCTGGCAAGCAGCACGGCATCGTTCGGGTTGTTGGCCAGTTCCCGTTCGGCCAGCTCAACAGCTTTCCGGTAGGTTGGAGGTGCGCTAGCCTTGCGTTCGGGCGCCCACCGATAGGCGTCGGCCAGGTTCCCCCAGTAGAGGTACTTCTTGGGGTCCAACTCCACGGCCTTCTCCATCAAGGGGACCGCATCCGAGTAACGGCCCTGGAAGAAATAAAGGGTGCCGAGATTGGAATAAGCCGCGCCGGTAGGCTTGATGGCCAGCGATTTCTTGAGCATGACAACGGCTTCGTCCGGGCGTCCGAGGAGGTGGTAGACAGCGCCCAGGTTCCGGTAACCCAGACTGTTTTCCGGCGCCAGGTGCGCCACTTGGCGAAAAGCCGGCTCGGCGTCCTTGTATCGCCCTTGCCGGACGTAGAACGCAGCCAGGGGATTATGCGACATGAAATAGTTGGGCCGCAGCTTGATCAGTTTCTGATATGCGGCTTCGGTGTCAGCCAGCCGTCCGAGGGACTCGTAGGCGGCCGCCAATCGGGCGTAAGACTCCCCATTTCGCGGGTCCAGCTCGGTGGCCCGCTGGAACTCGTTCACCGCCTCCTGGGAACGGTCCAATGCTACCAGAGCTCTCCCCAACGCCACGTAGACCGGCGCCAATCCCGCTTTCGCGGCGATCGCATGGAGGCCGCTCTCGCGCGCTTTTTCCGCCCACTGCCGGCCGATGGCGCCCGCGCTCTTCTCCCCATACGCCTCGGCGAGTCCGGCGTGAGCCAACCCGAAAGCCGGGTCCTTCTCAATGGCCTGCTGAAAGAGACCGATCGCGCGATCCAGTTCCTCGCCTCGATTGGGGCGTTGCAGGCGTCCGTGCGCCTGCAGAAAGAGGTCGTAGGCCTCCGGGACCGAGGTGTTCCCCGTGGCCAGCAGCTCATGCGCTTTGGGCGGCAGGTCGAGGTCGAGCAGCTTTGCCGTCCTCTCGGCCAGTCCGGTCTGGAGCGCGGATGTGTCGCGGAGCGGTACTTCCACTTGCAGGCGCTGCCGTTGGCGCAAAGTGGCGCTGTCGATCAAAGTTGCGGACCAGCGCAGGGATGCGGCCGACCGCTCGACCCTCCCGGTTAGCGCCAGGCCGGCTCCGAGCATCTTTCTGGCCTCGGCCGCGTCGCGGACCGCGAAGGTCCGGACGTCGCCGGGCGGGGCTATTCGCGCGGCGCGCTGAAACTGATCCAGGGAGCTGAGCTTCCGCTTGACGTTCTCCACCAGCCCTTCACAGAAGGCCTGGCCGGCCGGTTCGGGGCAGTTTGTCTCAAAGCTCAGGACCGCGACCGGCGTCTCCGGGCCCGGGCGTTGGAGCCCGATTCGCTCGCGCAGACGCGGCGAGATGGCCAGCGCCGCCACCAGACCCAGAACCGCCAGGGCCGGCGCGAACCACAAACGCGCGCGACGGCCCGTCTCTCCCATTGCCGACGTCGAGCTTGGCCTGGCCGTGACCGCGGAGGGCTGCCGAAGGGTGTCTCTCACTTCCTCCAGCGCGACCTTCAAATCGCTCATGTGCTGGAACCGGCGCTCGGGCTCCTTGCGCAGGCAGCGGGTGACGATTTGATCGAGCTCCGGCGGCGCCGTCCCGAGGATTTCGAGCAGGGGCGCGGGCTCCTTGCTCAGGATGGCCGAGAGGGTGGCCAGCTTCGAGGCGCCCTGAAAGGGATGGCGGCCAGTCACCATCTCGTAGAGCACCGAGCCGAAGGAGAAGATGTCGGATCGCGCGTCCACGCGCTTGCCCTCGGCCTGCTCCGGCGACATATACGCGATGGTTCCCAAGATGGCGCCCGATTCGGTGAGCGGGCCGCTGGCGCGAAGGCTCCGGGTGGGATCGGAATCGACGCTCTCCTCGGCCGGCTCGGTGAGCTTGGCGAGGCCGAAATCGAGCACCTTGACCAAACCTTCCTCGGTCACCATCACGTTGGCGGGCTTGATATCGCGGTGCACGATGCCGGCGGTGTGGGCGCGGGCCAGGGCGTCGGCCATCTGGACGGCGTATCTCAGGGCCTGGGCCAGCGGGAGGCCCATCGAGCCGGCCAGGTGGTGCAGTGTCTTGCCCGGCACGAACTCCATGGCGATGTAGTCGATGCCATCCGCCTGGTCGATGTCGTAGATATGGAGAATGTTGGGATGGTTGAGGGCCGACGCGGTGCGGGCCTCTTGCACAAAGCGCTTCTTGCGCTCCGGATCGGACACCGCTTCGGCGGAGAGAACCTTGATGGCGACAGGACGGTCCAAATGGGTGTCGTGGGCCTTGTAGACCACACCCATGCCGCCCTCGGCCAGCTTGGCCTCAATCCGGTAGTGGCCCACGATCTGGCCGATCATGTCACTCCATCCTACGCTTTGGCGGAAACACCGTCAACGCTTCAGATGCCTGGACGCGGGTTTTACTCGACGCAACGAGGTGACAGCGACCCGGAGCGCCAGGCCTTGTCGGCTCACGTCGAGGAAGGCTATCTGCAGGCCGAGCGCGGCGAGATGAAGGAGACCTGGCGTCAAGAGCATGCCTCCAAACGATAAGCGGCTATGCTCTCACGGCGCTTGCCAAGGCCGATATTCTTCACATCTGGTCTACATTGCGGAGGACAGAGAAGACGCCGAACCGCGTAGAACGGGCGATTTGCGACGCTTGCTCGTTCGTTGCCAAGGCTCCCATGCGCGGTGAAAAAACGTCGGCCAACTCCTCCGCCAATGGAGCGGCGCCCGCCGGTCTGGAGGCCTAGCGTTTCATGGGCAGAGTTGGCGCGATGGCCGTTGCCGCCGGACTGCAAGCCGGATGGCCCCAACCGCCGGCGCTCACGCCGGTCGAATGGCCGGCAAGCGTGGCGATGTCGTACACGATGTTGTCCGGACGCGCCGGATCGCCGCTGACGCCGCCGGGCAGATAATCCAACTGCAGGGTGTGGCGTGTCCGCCAGGCGATGTTGTGATCCGCGCACGATGAATCGCCGCTCACTCCGACCGCTCCCACCAGCACGTGGCTTGAATTGTAAAGCGCCAGTCCGCCGCCGAACACATTCACGCCGCCAATCCGGCCGCCAACCATCCCGTCATTCCCTTGACCGTTGTTCTGCGGATTGCCGCGATACGCCACGTCGGTGCTCACCGGACTGCTATGCTGCAAGCCGAACAGGCTCCCTCCGGGCTGCACCGCACTATACAGATTGGCCGTCGACAGAACCAGGCCCGGCAAGCTGAAGGCGTTCGCCGTGTTGGCCTTCTGAGCCGAAATGACGCGGCTGCCCGGCCACTGGCCGCCCCGATTGCTTCCCGTGAAGGCAACCGAGCACACCACGCCATCGCGGTTCACCACGGTCGCCCACATATCCAGGTTGAATCCGCCGTTCGCCTGCGCCCGGGCGGAAATCAGCGCGGCCTTCAGCGCCGAGTGAGAAGGCAAGTCCTTACAGGCAGCCCTCGCATCATCGTCGTCGGCCCACACCGCGGCGCAGGCAAGCCCCACCAGCAAAAGAGTCTTTGTGAACACTGCCGTTCTCTTCATCTTCGGATCTCCTTTTTTGTAACCCCGACTGGGACCGATTATCTCACAGATGGCGACTTATATTCAGTGGCCGCCGTGGCCGTCAGCGGAAATTCACCAGGGCGAGCTCGCTCGTCTGCTGGTCGACCTGCGAGTAGAGCACGGTGCGGCGGTCCGGAGAAACGGTCAAGCCGAAGCCGGGCGTTCCCACGGTCTGCGCCAGGGTCTTGATGCCGCCGTCCGCGAAGTTGTAGAACTGGATGGGCGCGTTCACCGAGCGATTCGGAATGAAGTAGATCCCTCGCCCGTTCAGGTCAAAGTTGCCCCAGTCGTCGAGCGACGGGATCACGCGGGACTCTTCGCCGCCCTCCACGGGAACCTTCCACACTCCCGGTTCGTTGCGCTTGGTGAAATACAAAGTCTTTCCATCGGGCGATTCGAGGGCGGCATAACCGCCCGAGCGGGTGACCTGCACCGGGCTCGATTTCGGATCGGGCTGCATTTTCCAGACCTGGAACAGTCCGCCGCGATTCGAGCCGAAATAAATCCATTTTCCGTCCCGCGACCAGGAGGGCGCCGTATCATGCGCGGGGCTGATGGTCAGCCGCTGCGGCGCTCCGCCGTCCGCCCGCATCAGGTAGAGCTCGTTCTGCCCTTCGGCGTTGGACAGAAACGCCAGCAGACGGCCGTCCGGCGACCAGTGCGGGCCGGAGGTGAGACTCCCGCCGAGCGAGGTCAACTGAACCGGGCCCGACCCGTCCGCGTTCGCGATCCAGACCTGGGTGCTTCCGGAACGGTCCGACGAGAAGGCGATCTTAGTTCCATCCGGCGAAAAACGCGGCTCGAAGTCGCGGCGGGAGGAGGGGATGAAGCGCGCCGGCGCTCCCGGCTTGCCCCCTTCGACCGTGACTTGCCAGATGTTCTCGTGACTGGAGTCCCGCGCGTAGGCCAGGCGGTTGCCCTGCGCGGAAATCGCCGGCAGCATGCCGTTGCCTCCGGGCAGGAGCAACAGGGGACGCGGCTTGACCGAGCCGGAGGCCGCCACTCTCCACAGGCTGAGCGTGGCCCCGGTGGCGCCGGAGGCGAACACGATCTCGCGGCCATCCCCCGTCCAGGCCGGCGACAGCGACATGCGCCCTTCGAAGGTGATCTGGCGAGGCTCGCCGGCCGGCGTCCGATCCTGGTTGAGCGCCTGCGTGTAGATCTCCCCACGGTTCGCATTGGGCGCACGGCAGAATGCGATGGTTCGTCCGTCCGGGGAGACCGCCGGCGTAAAGTCGCCACTCAAGAGGGGCGGCGGGCTGGTGAGTGGCCTCTTCTCTCCGGTCGCGACCGTCACGAGGAACAACTTGCTGTGAAAGTTGGGGCCCTCCTGGCTGGAGACGAGCAAAGCGGTCCCGTCCGGGAACCACGCCAGGGCTTTCGGCGGTCCGGTCTGGATCCGGACGTCGGCCAGTTTCCGTTCGGGACCACCCAGCGCCGGAATCAAGAGGATCGAGCTCTCGCCGGCCGCCCCGCGCACGAAAGCGATCCAGCGGCCGTCCGGAGACCAGGCCGGACTCACGTCGTTGGCCGGATCGCGGGTCAGCCGCAGCGGCGTGCCGGGACCGACCAGCTTGATGTAGAGGTCGAAGTTCTCCTGCTTCTCCCCGGTCCAGGTGAACACCACCTGGCTGCCGTCCGGAGAAAACGAGGGAGTGCGCTGCGTGCCCGCGTAGCTGGTGAGCGGAACGCTGGTGAGCCACGCATCCGGCGTCTCGACGCGCCCGCGGCCCAGCCACACGCCGGCGCCGGCCGCCGCCAGCAGCATCGCGGCCGCCAGGCCCCACAACATCGGGCGGCGCCGGACCCGTTTGGCGGCCTCGGGGACCGCGAGCAGGCCGGATTCCGATTCCTGCTTCAACTCCTCCAGCGCCACCTTGAGGTCCGCCATGCCCTGAAAGCGCCGGTTGGGATCCTTGCGCAGGCAGCGGCTGATGATGCGCTCCAGCTCCCGCGGCAGGCCTTCCACCAGGCTTCCGGCCGCCGCCGGATCGTCGCGCAGCACGGCGCTCAGCGTCGAAGGGATGGACTCGCCGCGGAAAGCGCGCTGGCCCGTCACCATCTCATGGAGCAGCGCCCCGAAGGCGAAAATATCCGAGCGGCCGTCGAGAGGCCGGCCCTCGGCCTGCTCAGGCGACATATAAGCCACGGTGCCCAGCAGCGTGCCGATCTGGGTCAGCGGCCTTTCGTCGTGCCAGAGGCTGCGCGTGACGCCCGCGTCCGGATCGGCGGTCTCCTCGGCCAGCTTGGCCAGCCCGAGGTCCAGCAGCTTCACCCGGCCGCCCTCGGAGGTCATGACGTTGCCCGGTTTCAGGTCCCGATGGATGATGCCCGCGGCGTGAGCGCAGGCCAGCGCGTCGGCGATCTGGACGGCGTAGCTCAGCGCCTCGGGGACCCGCATGCCCCGGCGCGGGATGGCCTGGTCGAGCGGCTTCCCAGCCAGGTACTCCATGACCATGAAGTCGACGCCGTTCTCGCAGGCGATGTCGTGAACCGTGATGATGTTGGGATGGTTGAGCGCCGAAGCGGCCTTGGCTTCCTGCACGAAGCGCCGCTTGCGCTCCGGATCGGCCACCCGCGCCGCCGGCAGCACCTTGATCGCCACGAAGCGGTCGAGGTGCGTGTCGCGGGCTTTGTACACCACCCCCATCCCGCCCTCGCCCAGTTTCTCGAGGATCGTGTAATGGGAAAGCGTGGAGCCGATCATTTAGGGGTTCAATCGCGTCGCCTGGCGCGCGACGAGCTGCCAGCCCTGAGGTCCCTTGACCAGGACGTGCAGAATGCTGAGCGCGGTGCTGTTGCTCTTGCCGGCGGCGCTGCTCCGCATGGTGACTTTGCCTTTGACCAGCGCGGTGCTGCCGTAGATCCGGACGGTGGTGTCGGCGAAGTCGATACCTTCCACGGTCGCCGTGCCGGTGGTCACGGCGTGCAGCACGTCGGCCTTACTCTCGGTCTTCCCGCTGGAGTGGCTGTAGGTGAGGTCCTCATGAAGCAGCTTCTGGAGCGCGGCGCCGTCCTTTTTCATGGTGGCCTGTTTCCACGCGTCCATCGCCGCCAGGACGTCTTTTTCCGCTTTGGAGTCCGCAGCCGCCAGAGCCGCCACGGAGAGGAGAATCGGGATCCATCGTTTCATAGCCTCCCAGCATACCGCGGACCGGAGATCGGGAGGGGAGGGTAGCTCGGACCTCACGGATTCGGCGCCCCAACCTCCCATGACCCATCACGGTTCAGCCGCAGGGTCTGCACGGCCGGCTCCGGCGCTTCTTCAAACTGTATTTCCTCTTGCTCGGATCTTGCCGCAGCCTGTGTCCGCCAGCGTGCGCACGCCGCGATAAGCGCCAGCACGACTACAACCGCTATCGTGCCGCCGAAATCCTCCAACACGCGGAGTTCGTAGCGTACGCTCAACCCGAGATACCCGAGGAGCCCTAGCCCGCCCAAAACCGAGAGATGCACTTGCGACTTCCCCGGCAAGTAGGAGCACGTGAACGGAATCTTCTGGAACCCATGAAGGCAGATCTCCGCAAGGATGAGGCCTAGTCCGGCGAGGATCGCGAGGTGACCCGCCGCGGGCAGCCACGGCCAGAGCCACAAGCACGCCGCGGCGGACGCCAGCCACACCGGGACAAACGAAAGGACCAAAAGCGAACGGCGGCTCGCTTCCAGACACTCGGCGGCGCGGCGCACTCCGGTGATCTGGAAGATCCAGTTCGCCCGCAAATCGAGCGGCATCGAAAAGATCACGCGTGTTCCGAGCGTGGCAAAACCCATCATGGCGATGGTCGCGGCCAACAGCGGCGCGTTCACCTGGCCCCATGGGTCGCTCACGGGCGCGTCCTCCAGTTGCTGGCGAACGGCCGGAGCCTTCACCAGAAGAATCATGAATGCGAACCCGACTCCGAGGTAGAAGGCGAGAATCAGCCGATGCCACCGGCTGCGCAGCAGCGTGCGGATGCTGAACTGCACGATCACGGTTTCGAGCGCGCTTCCGAACCGCGGCAGCCACACTCCACCACGGGCGCCAGGCACGATATCCGGCTCCTCTGCAATCCTGCGGAGCGTGCGCAGGTACGAGAGCGTGTACACGATGGCGGTGCACCCCACCGCGATCGCGAGGGCCATCCACGCGCGCCGGGCCAGCAGCGGTAACGCCGGCGATCCGTTTAACTGCTGGAACAGGCCCAGGAACCAATAGGAAGGGGACCAGGCGAGCAGCCCGTTACCATTCGCCGCGATCAGAGACCGTGCTCCCGCCACAAGCGGCTGCAGCACATAGACGCACAGGATAACGCAGAACGCCGTCAGTTGCAGGTACGAAGACACCCGCAGGAAGATTCGTCGCGGAAGGAGTTGTACCGCGAGTCCCTGCAGCACCAGCACCGAGCAATAGACGAACATGCCGGCCAGGAGCATCGTAAGCCAATAAGCCGCGAATACCCGCGCCACGCCGGATATCCCGCCGCTCGCCGGAACAATCACCGAGGCGAGCGAGATCGCGGGCTCGCCTCTCAGCCTTTCCTGGATATGCTGCGCAACCAGATCGGCAAACGCGACCAGCGAAATCGCCTGGTTCACCAGCACCACCACGGCGTAGCCTTCCCTGGGATTGAAGAGCGCATGGCTGGTGTATGCCGAGATGGCGCCGTTGTGCCAATAGGTGCCGGTATCCTCGTTGTAGGCCCACGCCAGAGCGATCCGGATGCCGGGCACGAGATCGCCCCGCAGCTCATGCGAGAGCCGGATCGCAGCCGAGCTGCCCTGGAGTTGGGCTTCCAGGTAAGTGAGCAGGTCGCCCGCGGTGGAGCAACGAAACGATGGCGGAAGCACTTCGGCAAGATCCAGGCATGATGCCGGTGGTCAGCATGGAGGCGATGGCACCGGATTCGAACCAGTTTAGCTGGAAACACTACTATCAGCGGGCGCTTGTCGCGTTGGAGGAGCCGCTGATCTGCCGAAAGTTGACGCACGCCGCGCACACCTCATTTCGCAGCGGCTGCGGCAGAGCGCTCAGTGATCCCCTTGTGCCAGGAATTGAGCTACGCCTGGCTTTAGAAAACGGCCTGATTCACCGCCGGGCAAAGGCGTTCTTCATCGACGAGGCTCAACACCTGGCGAAGATGAAAAGTGGCCGCAAACTGCAGGACCAGCTCGACTCGATCAAGTCCCTGGCCAGCCTCACCAACACGGTTCATGTCCTGGTCGGAACATACGAGTTGCTGCCCTTCCGCAATCTCAGCGCACAATTGAGTCGGCGGAGCATTGATATCCACTTTCCTCGATACCGCGCTGAGAGAAGCGGAGATTATACAGCCTTTCAGAACGTTGTCTTCACTCTCCAGCGTCACTTGCCCTTGCCAGGCGAGACGGATCTTCTGCCTCACCTCGAGTATTGCTATGAGCGTTCGATCGGTTGTGTCGGCCTCGTCAAGGACTGGCTCACACGGGCCTTGGCGCTCGCCGTGAACCAGAGTGCCGCCTTGCCCGGATATTGGGAGTGAGCGCCACTGCGGTCTATGAATGGCAAATCCACGGTGTTCAGCCAACCCTGGCGCTCTGTCTGCGCCTTGCGCGTGTACTGAATGTCCCCTTGGCGGATCTCCTCACAGGAAGGGCCATCCCAGCCAACATTCATTCCCTGAGTCTCATCGGCCTGCCGCACTGGCACAACGTATTGGCTCCGCGACACTCGACCTTTAACAATAAAGATGCAGCACGCCAGATGGAGGCGGCATTTAAAGAGGTCCCCCCACCATCCCTGATGGCCTTTGCGAAGCGGCATGGGTATAGCCACGGGATCCTGCGTAAATACCTTCCTGACCAGTGTAGGGCGATCCAGCAGCGCCTCGGCGCTCGGCAAGCATGACCCATTTGTGCTCACTCAAACCGACCCAGACTAAGAACACGATTTGCCCGAGGGCAAGGACCTGCAAGGACCATGCGAGTGCCAGCGGCACCCCTCTCTTTCTCGTAACCCGTTCATTTTTTCCGAACCAGTTTGCCTTCGCTGGCGACCCAAGTGGTAACGGTGTCCCCTTGCCCACAGGCAAGAGCACCACCGCGTCGACGTGGTGGTGGGTCACTTTT
>JACOSH010000098.1 GCA_016178945.1 Acidobacteriota bacterium | reverse complement strand
GCTCGGGTTCTGGCGGCTGGCCGCGGACCTGAGCTGGACCGGTGAATTCGGCATCTCCAGCGGGCTTTTTTCTCACTGGCAAGTGTGGCTCACCGCCGCCGGACTGCTGCAGTGGGGCTCCTGGGCGCTCACCCGCTACGGACGCGGCGACGGCGCGACGCGGTAGGATCTCCCATGCTCTACGATCGCCAGTACTACAGCAAGTACAGCTACTCGCCGCCCTCCGGCGTCAAGTGGTTGCTCATCTCCAACATCGCCGTATTCGTCATCTACTACCTGGCCGCGGGCACCGGCCTGGGGAAGAGTTTTGTGCTGCTGGCCCTGGCGCCGGTGATGGTTCTCCAGTACTTCGCCGTCTGGCAACTGATCACCTACATGTTCCTGCACGGGTCGGTTGACCACATCCTGCTCAACATGCTCGCGCTGTGGATGTTCGGGATGGACCTGGAGCGGGACTGGGGCACGCGCCGCTTTCTGAAGTACTACTTCCTGTGCGGCGCCGGCGCGGGCCTCTGCGATGTGCTGCTCAACGCCGCTCTGGGGAACTGGAATACCCGCACCATCGGCGCCTCGGGCGCGGTCTACGGCCTGCTGCTCGCTTTCGGCATCCTCTATCCCAACCGGCTGGTGCTGTTCATGCTGTTCGTGCCTCTCCGCGCCAAGTACCTGGTGATGATCTACGGCGGCATCGCCTTCCTGGGCGCCATGAAGATCAATACCGGCGTCAGTCACGTCGCGCACCTGGGCGGCATGATTTTCGGGTATGCGTTCTTGAGGATGCGCTTCTGGCGGATCGATCTGGGGAAAGTGCGCCGGGAGTACGAGGCCTTCAAGCTGCGCCGGGCCAAGAAGCGCTTTCAAGTCTACCTGCGCAAGCACGGCTCGGACCGGGGCCCCTGGGTCAATTAGCCGCCACTGTGATAGGATAGCCTTCATCCCAAACCAGGAGATCTCCAATGAAGAAATGGCTTGGCAGCGCGCTGCTGCTCTCCCTTCTCGCGGCTGGATCGCTTTCCGCGCAACTGGCCACCAAGAAGGCGCTGACGCTGGGGGCTGCCAAGAAGCTCGCCGCGGCGGCCGAGGCCGAGGCGTCCAAGAACGGCTGGAACGTGGTCATCGCTATCCTCGACGATGGCGGCCACCTGGTCTATCTCCAGCGCATGGATGAGACCCAGATCGGCAGCATCGAGGTGGCCCAGCAGAAGGCGCGCAGCGCGGTCAGCTTCAAGCGTCCCACCAAGGCTTTCGAGGAAGGCCTGACGGCCGGACGCACCGCGCTGCTGCGGCTGCCCGGCGCCATGCCCGTGGAGGGCGGACTTCCGCTGATGGCCGACGGCAAGGTGATCGGGGCCATCGGCGTCAGCGGCGTCACCTCCCAGCAGGACGGCCAAATCGCCAAGGCCGGCGCCGACGCGCTGGCCCAGATGAAGTAGACTCACCCGCCCCACAGCGCCTGCGCGGCCAGCACCAGGGCGAGTCCGACGAACGAGGTCAGCACCTTCATGGTGGTCCAGCTTCGCAGCGTCTGCGGCACGGTCATGCCGAAGTACTCGTTGACCATCCAGAAGCCGGCGTCGTTGACGTGCGACAGGATGGTGCCGCCGCAGCACACCGCCAGCACCAGGATCTCGGCCGAGTAGCCTGGAATGCCCTTCACCAGCGGCGCGACGATGCCGGCGGCGGTGATAATCGCCACCGTCGCCGATCCTTGCGCCACCCGCATCGCCGCGGCGATCAGGTAGGCCACCACCAGCGGCGAGATGCTCGAGGTGGCCAACAGCTTTCCCGCGTAGGGCCCCACGCCGGAATCCACGATCACCTGCTTGAAGGCGCCGCCGCCGCCCATGATGGCAAGGAGGGTGCCGATCGGGGCGAGCGATTCGGTGGCCATCCGCCCGATCTGGTTGCGGTTCAGGCCGCGCCGCGCGCCGAAGATCCACATTGAGGCCAGCGCCGTCACCAGCAGCGCCGTGAACGGATGGCCGAAGAAACCCAGCGCGGTCCGGGCCGGACTCTTGGCCATGTCGGCGACGGTTGCGGCGAAAATAAAGATCACCGGCAGCAGCAGCAACAGGATCACCAGTCCCACCGGCGGCGGCGCTTTTTCGTCCCGCGCTTCCTCGCCGCGCGAGGCCATGGCCGGGACCGGGATGTCGAGCTTGGAAGCGATCCAATCGCCGTAGAAAATGCCCCCCGCGATCATCATGGGAATGGAGACGGCGATGCCGTAGAGGATGGTCCGGCCCAGGTCGGCGCCCAGAAGCTGCGCCGCCGCCGACGGCGCCGGATGCGGAGGCACCAGCGCGTGAGTCACCGTGAGGGCCGCCGCCATCGGCATCCCGTAATAAAGCAGCGAGCGCTTCGACTCCCGCGCCAGGTTCCAGGCCAGCGGCGCCAGGATGATGAAGCCGACCTCGAAGAAGATAGGCAGGCCCACCAGGAATGCCGCGGTCAGGACAGCCCAGGCCGCGCGGTCGCGTCCGAACTTTCCCAACAGCCACTCGGCCAGCGCGCGCCCGCCGCCGGAATGCTCCAGGAAGCGCCCGATCATCGCCCCCAGCGCCACCACCACCGCGATGAACCCCAGCGCGTCGCCGAATCCGGTCTGCACCGACTTCAGCAATTTCACCGGCTCCATCCCCGCGCTCAACCCCAGCGCCAGGCTGGACAGCATCAGCGCCAGGAAGGCATGCAGCTTCGCCGCCAGAATCAGGAACAGCAGCAACCCGATCGACGCCAGCGTCAGGGCGATCAGTTGGGGGCCGTTGGCGGGCATGAGTCGCCCATTCTACTACGCGCGGCCGTTCCCGATGAAGCCCGCTTCTGCACCGGGCCCTAACACCTGTTACCTTGATATCTATGTCCGACAAGAAACTCCAGGTCATCCCCCTGGGCGGCCTGGGAGAATTCGGCATGAACATCATGGCCTTGCGCTATGGCGATGACATCCTGGTCATTGACTGCGGCATGATGTTCCCCGAGGACGAACTGCTGGGCGTCGACATCGTGACGCCGGACTTGACCTACCTGGCGGAGAACCGCTCGTCGGTGCGCGCGCTGGTTCTCACTCACGGCCACGAGGACCACATCGGCGCGGTCCCCTATTTTCTGGCGGAGTTTCCGCGCATTCCGGTCTATGGCACGGCCTTCACACTGGCGCTGGTCGAGCGCCGCCTGGAGGAGCATGACCTGGAGCAGGAGCCCGAGCTGAGGGAGGTCAAACCGCGCCAGGTCCTGGAGATCGGCCCGTTCAAAGTGGACTTCCTGCACGTCACCCACTCCACCGCCAGTTGCGTGGCCCTGGCCATCACCACGCCGCTGGGCGTGGTCGTCCACACCGGCGATTTCAAGGTCGACCCCACCCCGCTGGACAACGAGCTGTTCGACCTCCACAGTTTCGCCGAGTATGGCAAGCGCGGCGTCCTGCTGCTGCTATCGGATTCAACCAATGTCGACCGGCCCGGTTACACCGAGTCCGAGCGCGCCGTACGTCCGCGTTTCGAAGACATCTTCAACCGCGCCGAGCGCCGGCTGGTCATCTCCTGCTTCAGCTCCTCGGTCCACCGCCTGCAGATGGTCCTGAACGTCTCGCAGGAGTTCGGGCGCAAGGTGGCGCTGGTGGGCCGCAGCATGATCAGCACCACCGAGATCGCCCACGACCTGGGCCTGCTGGAAATCCCCGACGGCGTGCTGATGCGCCCGCAGGATGTCGCCGAGGCCCCGCCCGGCCGCGTCACCGTGCTCATCTCCGGCACCCAGGGCGAGCCGATGTCGGCGCTCTCGCGCGTGGCCGTCGACAACCACAAGCACATCAGCGTCGATCGCGGCGACACGGTGGTGCTCAGCTCCCGCATCATCCCGGGCAACGAGAAGGCCATCTTCCGCATGATCGACCACCTCTCGCGCCGCGGCGCCGACGTGCGCTACGGAACGATGAGTCCGCCCTTGCATGTCTCCGGACACGCCAGCGTCGAGGAGTTGACCCTGATCCTGAACCTGCTGCGCCCGCGCTATTTCGTGCCCATCCACGGCGAGTACCGCCAGCTTGCGCGGCATGCCCGCCTGGCCGAGCACCTGCGCCACTCCGGGCTGGAGGAAACCTTCGTCATGGAAACCGGCGAGACGCTGGAGATCGACGGCCGCGCGGCGCGCAAAGGGGAGCGCGTCACGGTGGGCCGCGTGTGCATCGATTCCGGCACCGTCGATGAGGTGGTGGGCGACCTGGTGATCCGCGACCGGCGGCATCTCTCCGAAGACGGCATCGTGCTGCCCATCATCGCCATCAACAAGCACAGCGGGCGCAGCGAGACGCTGCCCGAGATCGTCACCCGCGGCTTCGCCACGGGCGAGGAAGGCTCGGAGCTCATCCAGAACGCCCGCCAGGTGGTCGCCCGGACCCTGGAATCCTCGACCCGCGAGGAGATGGGCGACTGGGGCGTCATGAAGGAGAAGATCCGCGTGGACTTGAAGCGCTTCATCTCCAAGCAGAGCGCGCGGCGGCCCTTGATCATGCCGGTGATCCTCGAGGTGTGAGGGGGCAGGTGTCATTGCTAGGTGTCAGGTGTTAGGTGTCAGGGGTTAGGGAGAGTATGCCGGTCCGGGTAGAGGATGCCTCCGGTTTTGCTGGACATGCCGACGAGGTGTTCGCTCCGCGCGATGAAGACGAGGTCATTGCTATTCTTCGCCGGGCTGGCCAGACGCGTACGCCGGTCACCATCGCCGGCGCGGGCACCGGCGTCACTGGCGGGCGCGTGCCGGACGGGGGCTGGCTGCTGTCGCTCGAAAAGCTGAGACGCTTGGAAGTCCACCCCGGCCGCGCCATCGCCGGGGCCGGCGTGCCGCTGGCGGAGCTGCATTCGGCTGCCGCGCAAACCGGTCAGTTCTATCCGCCCGATCCCACCGAGCAGTCCGCCGCCGTGGGAGGGGCGGTCGCCACCAATGCCAGCGGCTCGCGCAGCCTCCGCTACGGCGACACGCGCCGGCATGTCCTGCGGCTGCGCGTGGCCCTGATGGACGGCCGCCTCCTGGAAGTCCGCCGCGGCGACGCGGTCGATTTCGACGTGCCCGCTCTGCCCATCCCGGCCACCACCAAACATACCGCCGGCTACCGCCTTCAGCCGGGCATGGACTGGATCGACCTGTTCACCGGTTCGGAAGGCACGCTGGGCGTAGTGACCGAGGCCGAGCTGCTCCTGTTGTCCGCGCCGAGTGCGTTGCTCACCGGCGTCGTGTTCTTCCCCAGCGACGAGCTGGCGATCGAGGCCGTCGAAGCCTGGCGCCAGCAGGCGCATCCGCGGCGGCTGGAGTATCTCGACCGCCCCTCGCTCGATCTGCTGCGGGCGAAGTTCGCCGAGATCCCCGCCTCGGCCGGCGCCGCGCTGCTTATCGAGCAGGATCTCGCCTCCGAACAGGACCCCGAAGCCGATCGCTGGCATGACCGCCTGGCCGCGGCCCAGGCGCTGCTGGACGGCTCCTGGTTCGCGGCCGGCGCCGGCGATCGCGAGCGCTTCCGCCGCTTCCGCCACGCCCTGCCCGAGATGGTCAACGACGCGGTCCGCCGCAATGGCTTCACCAAGCTGGGGTCCGACTACGCCGTACCGCCGGCGCGCAACCGCGAGATGATGGCCATCTACCGCGAAGGGTGCCTGCGCCATTTCCCCGGGTCGTACGTGATCTTCGGCCACATCGGCGACGCGCACCTGCACGTGAATCTGCTGCCGCGCTCGGAGGGAGAATTCGCGCGCGGCCGGGAGCTGATGCTGGAATTCGCCCGCGCCGCCGTCGCCCTGGGCGGCACGGTCTCGGCCGAGCACGGCTTGGGAAAGCGCAAGCGGGGTTTGCTGGAGCTCCAATATACGGCCGCCCAGATCGAGTCCATGAAGCGGGTGAAGCGCCGCCTCGATCCCGATTGGCTGCTGGGACAAGGAACCCTCTTCCCGCATGAGACAGGACGCTGATTTCTTCGCGCTAACCGAACCCGACCTGATCTACGTCGCCCGAAGGCTGCGGGAAGCGCAGGCGCTGGAGGAGGTATTGACCCAGGCCGGTCTGGACTACCTGGTGGAGCCGGATCTCTATCGCGGCGGTTTCATCTTCCAGAGTCAGCGCATCGGCGCGTTTTTCTACGTGCACCCGGACCTCTCCGCCCAGGCCCGTGAGCTCCTGCTGCGAAACGGCTACAAGCCGTACGTCGGGACGGGTCCCTGACCGGTCCTACGTGCGGTAGCTGGCGTTGATCCGGATGTAGCCCTCGGTCAGATCGCAGGTCCAGAAGCGCGCCTTGCCTCTGTCCTTGCCCCGGATAGTGAAGCGGATCGAGCACTCCGGCTGCCGCAGCTTCCCGGTGAGCTCCTCTTCGGAGAAATCCGCCGCCAGGCCGCCGCGGCAGACTCGCACGCCCTGCATCTCGATATCGACGTTGGCCGGATCGAAGGCGACTCCCGAGTTGCCGGCCGCGCAGATCAGGCGTCCCCAGTTGGGATCGGCGCCGGCGATCGCGGTCTTCACCAGCGGCGAGTTGGCGATGGCGCGGGCCAGGCGGGCGGCCGCCCGGTCGCTCGACGCCCCGGCGACATCGATGGTGATGAGTTTGCTCGCGCCTTCGCCATCGCGGGCGATCTGCCGGGCCAGGTCCCCCAGCGCCGCTTCGAGAGTTTTTTCCAGATCCGCGGCCGCTACGTGCACGCCCGAGGCGCCGTTCGCCAGTAGGACCAAGGTATCGTTGGTGGAAGTGTCGCCGTCCACCGAGAGGCGGTTAAAGGTATTCTCGGCGGCGCGCTTCAGCAGGGGCCGCAGCGCTGCCGGTGACACGAGCGCGTCGGTCACCACGAAGGCCAGCGTGGTCGCCATCAGCGGATGGATCATGCCTGCGCCCTTGGCCATGCCGGCCAGGCGCACCAAGCCCTGGCGGGTCCGAATCGCGGCGTGCACCGTCTTGGACACGGTGTCGGTGGTCATGATCGCGCGGGCCACCTGGTCGAAGGCCGAATCCGACAGCGCGGCCACTAAATGCGGCAGCGCGGCCACAATCTTGCCCGCGTCCATTTCCACGCCGATGACGCCGGTGGAGGCCGGCAGAATCTGAGACACCGGCGCGTTCAACTGCCGGGCCGCGGCGCGGCAGCATTGGAGCGCTACGCGGTCGCCCGTGCGCGTGGCGCAGTTGGCGTTGCCGGCGTTGACCAGGAGGGCGCGCGCGCGTCCGCCCGACTCCCGCAGGTGCTGGCGGGAAAGCCGCACCGGCGCGGCCTGCACCCGATTCTGCGTGAACACCGCCGCGGCCGCGGCCGGCGTATCCGAGACGATCAGCGCGAGGTCGTCCTTTTCGACTTTGCGAATGCCGGCCCAGGCGGCGGCGTAGCGGTAACCGAGTGGCAGGGTCACGGGCGTTGTTCTCCCAGGGTCTCATTGTCCGTCAGCCGCTGGCCGTTGGCGAAATCGGCCGCGCTGAGGCGCTTCTTGCCTTCCAACTGCACCTCCAGCAGCTCGAGGGCCGTGCCGCCGCCGCAAGCCGCCAACAGGCGCTTGCCCTCGCGAACCAGCGAGCCTGGCGGCGCACTGCGGGGCTGCGGGCTGGCCCCGCTTCTCCACAGGTGCAGTATCTGGCCGCGAAAGTGGGTGTAAGCGCCGGGCCAGGGCAGCAGTCCGCGGACGCGGTTGTGAATGGCCCCAGCGGGCTGCCTCCAGTCGATGAGGCCGTCTTCCTTGGTGAGGATGGGCGCGTGGGTCGCCAGCGCCGGATCCTGCTTCCGAGGCACGATCGTCTTCAGGCCGCGCAGAGTTTCCACCAACAGGTCCGCCCCCATCTCCGCCAGGCGCGCGCCCAGTTCTACGGCATTCTCATCCGGGCCGATCGGCGTCTCCGCGCGCATCAGGATGTCGCCGGTATCGAGGCCCGCGTCGATGCGCATGGTGGTCACTCCGGTCACCGTCTCGCCCCCGGCGATGGCCCACTGGACCGGCGCCGCCCCGCGGTATTTCGGCAGCAGCGACGCGTGGACGTTCACAATGCCCAGCGGCGCCAGATCCAGGATGGACTGCGGAATGATCTGCCCATACCCGACCACCACCATGGCCTCGACGGGCAGCGCGGCCAGCGCTTGCACGGCCTCCGGCCTGCGGATCCGCTCCGGCTGGTAGACCGGGAGTCCGTGCTTCAGCGCACACTCCTTCACCGCCGGGATGGCCAGGGCCTGTCCCCGGCCCTTGGGCCGGTCCGGCTGCGTGACCACGAGTTTGACCGCGTGGCCGGCCGCCAGCAGGCGCTCCAGCGAGGGGACGGCGAAGCTGGGGGTCCCCAGAAAGATCAGGTCCACTCCCCCGCCTTCACCTTCTTCCGCACCGCCCTGCGAATCAGATCCCTCTTCAGCGCCGAAATATGGCTGATGTACAATCTCCCGTGCAGGTGATCGGTCTCGTGCTGAAACGCGCGGGCCAGCAGATCCTCGCCGGTCATCTCAAAAGTCTCGCCCTTGGCGGTTTGCGCCCGCACCGTGACCTTCTTGCCGCGGGTGACGTCCTCGCGGAACCCGGGGATGCTCAAGCAGCCTTCCTCCCCCTTCTGCTTGCCTTCCACGGCGATGATTTGCGGGTTGATGAGCACGATCTTCTGCGCCGGATCCTCGCCCAGCGAGCAATCGATGACGGCGATGCGGCGGCTGAAACCGATCTGCGGCGCGGCCAGTCCCACGCCCTTGGCGGCATACATCGACTCGAACATGTCTTCGAGAAACCCGTTCAGCTCCGGAGTGTCAAACTCCATAATCGAGTCGCCCTTCCGCTCGAGCACCGGGTCGCCGTATTTCACGATGGGATAGATCACCTTCAGAACTCCCTCACTTGCCGCATATATCCTTCGAAGTTGCGCCTGGTTTCGCCCAGCGAGTCGCCCCCGAACTTCTCCAGAAAGGCCTGGGCCAGCACCAGGGCGACCATGGCCTCGCCGATCACGCCGGCGGCCGGAACCACGCACACGTCGGAGCGCTCGTAGGCCGCCAGGGCCGGCTCCCGCGTGGCCAGATCGACCGACTCCAGCGGCCGGCGCAGCGTCGAGATCGGCTTCAGCAGGCCGCGCACCACCACATCCTGGCCGTTGGTCATGCCGCCCTCCAGGCCTCCGGCGCGGTTGGCGCCGCGCGTGAACCGCCGCTGTTGGCGGTCGTAGTGGATGGTGTCCTGCACGCGCGAGCCGAAGTTGGCGGCGCCTTCGGCGGCGAAGCCGACTTCCACTCCCTTCACCGCCTGAATCGAGACGATCGCCTGGGCCAAGCGGCCATCCAGGCGCGAATCCCAGGTGATGTGCGATCCCAGCCCGGGCGGCGTGTTGTGGGCGACCACTTCGAACACCCCGCCCACCGTGTCGCCGGTGCGATAGGCTTCGTCGACCACCTCTTTCATCCGCCGCTCCGCCTCCGCGTCGACGCAGCCCAGCAGCACATCCGGTTTGCGGCTCAGGGCCTCGATCTCCTCCCAGGAGGCCTGCCGTTCCAGTCGCGCGCCGCCCACCGCGACCACGTGGCTCAACACCTCGATGCCGAATTCGCCCAGCAGCGCTTTGGCCAGCGCGCCGGCCGCCACTCGCGCCGTGGTCTCCCGCGCGCTGGCCCGCTCCAGGATGTAGCGCGCCTCGGCGAAATTGTACTTGATGGCGCCGGCCAGATCGGCGTGGCCCGGACGCGGCCGCGTCACCGGCTTGCGCTTGTCCTCCCCGCCGTCGATGTCCTCCACGGGCAGGGCCTCGGTCCAGTTCTGCCAATCCTTGTTCTCAATGAGGATGGCGATGGGCGAGCCGATGGTCCGGGAGTGCCGCACGCCCGACACGATGCGGGCGGTGTCGGTCTCGATCTTCATGCGCCCGCCGCGCCCATAGCCCTGCTGGCGCCGCCACAACTCGCGATTGACGGCCTCCAGCGACACGGGCACCCCGGCGGGCAAGCCCGTCAGTGTGGCGACCAGACACTCGCCGTGCGACTCACCCGCGGTCTCAAAGCGGAACATTCGGCAGGAAGTTCTCATCCTATCGGATGTAGTGGAACGGGAGCAACTGAACAGAGGGAGGAAGAAGTCAGGAGTTGGAAGTCAGGAGTTGGAAGGCTGAAGCCAGAATGAGCGCCCAGGCTCTCCTGACACCTATCACCTGACACCTGACACCTGACACCTGACACCTGGCCCCTGACACCTGGCCCCTCACACCTCTTCTGCTACCGTAGATACTTGCCCGTCGAACTCTCCCGCTTGCGATGGCTGCGAGATCTGGTGTGGCCGGCGCTGTTTCTGGTGCTGGCCTATACCAGCGCCAGCCCGCATCCGCTGGAAGTTCCCCTGCTGTTCGGGCTGGCGGCGTTGCAGATGCTGGAGCCGCGGGTGGCGGTATTCCGCTCGCCGCGCGGCGGGGTGGCCGCCGTCCTGCTCAAGCTGCTGTTGACCTATCTGCTGATCGGCTACACCGGCGGCCTGGAGAGCAGCTACTACCTGCTGCTGCTGCTGCCGGTGGTCTCGGCGGCGACCGCGTTCGGCCCGCTGGCGTCGCTGGCCTTCACGGCGCTGGCTTGCGGCGTTTACCTTTCCTTCGTTCTGCTGCTGGATCCCTCGCGCTTCCGGATCGACAACGAGCAGTATCACGAGCTGTGGCTGCGGATCGTGGTGTTCGCGCTGGTCGGCTACTCCACCAACACGCTGGCGGCGCTGAGCCGCGAGCAGTCGCGCAAGTACCGGGCGGTGGCCGAGCAACTGGCCGAGGCCAACCGCAACTTGAGCGAAGCGGAGGCGGCCATCCGGCGCTCGGAGCGCCTGGCGGCGCTGGGGCAGTTGTCGGCGGGCCTGGCGCACGAGCTGCGCAACCCGCTGGGCACCATCAAGGCCTCGGCGCAGGTCCTGTCGAACACGATCGGGGCGGATAACACCGTGGGGCAGGAGATGGCCGGGTTCATTTCCACGGAGGTGGACCGGACCAACCTGCTGGTGACGCGTTTCCTGGAGTTTGCCCGCCCGCTGCAGCTCCGCATGGCGCAAGTGGACCTGGGCGAAGTGATCGATCGCGCCGTAACCCAGCTTGAGCGCGGCACGCCCCATTACGACGTGGAGGTCTACAAGAACTACTCGCCGGAGATTCCCCCCTTCGCCTTCGACGCCGACCTGACCGAGCGGGTGTTCTTCAACCTGCTGCTGAACGCGGCCCAAGCCACGCCCCCGGGCGGCGCGATCACGGTGAAGACGCGGCTGGTGGACGGAACCGTCGAAATTGCGGTCATCGACCGGGCCGCCGGGATCGACGCCCGGCATCTGGAGAACATCTTCAATCCCTTCTTCACCACCAAGCCGGACGGGGTCGGGCTGGGGCTGGCGATCGTCTCGAAGATCGTGGACGAGCACGGCGGTAGAATCACGGTCGAGAGCGAGCTGGGAAAGGGGAGCGTGTTCCGGGTCTACCTGCCGGTTCAGAAGGCCGCATGAAGAAGAGGATCCTGATCGTCGAGGACGAAGAAAAGCTGGCGCGCGTGATCGAGGTGCACTTGCAGGCCGCCGGGTTCGAGGTGGAGAAAGCCGGCTCCGCCGAAGGGGCGCTGCAGATGGCCGATCGCGCCGAATTGGTCCTGACCGATCTGCGCCTGCCCGGGCTGGGCGGGCTGGAGCTGCTGGCGCAGATCCGGCGGCAGAACAGCCAGGCCGCGGTGATCGTGATGACCGCCTTCGGGACCGTGGAAAACGCCGTGGAGGCGATGAAATCGGGCGCGGTGGATTTTCTGCTGAAGCCCTTCTCGCTGGACCACCTGACGACGGTGGTCAACAAGGCGCTGGAAGTGCGGGCGCTGCGCGACGAGAACCGCCAGCTTCGCGAGGAGCTGGGCCGGCGCTACGAGTTCGACAACATCGTGGGGCGCAGCCCGCTGATGCAGGAGATCTTCGCCACCGTCCTGCGCGTGGCGCCGACGCGGGCCACCGTGCTGCTGGCCGGCGAGAGCGGCGTGGGCAAGGACCTGATCGCGCGGGCCGTCCACTTCCACTCGCCGCGCAAGGACCGGCCTTTCGTCAAGATCAACTGCACGGCCCTGCCGGAGAACCTGATGGAGAGCGAATTGTTCGGCTACGAGAAGGGCGCTTTCACCGGAGCGGCGCAAAGCAAGCCGGGCAAGTTCGAACAGGCCGACACCGGCACGGTGATGCTCGACGAGATCGGCGACGTGCCGGTCTCGGTTCAGGTGAAGCTGCTGCGCGTGCTGCAGGAGCGCGAGTTCGAGCGGCTGGGCAGCAATAAGACGCGGCGCCTCGACGTCCGGGTGATCGCGGCGACCAACCAGGATCTGCGGGCGGCCCTGGAGCAGGGCACCTTTCGCGAGGACCTCTACTACCGGCTGAACGTGGTGCCGATCAACATTCCGCCGCTGCGCGACCGCCGGGAGGACATTCCGTTTCTGGCCGAGCGTTTCCTGCGCCAGCTCGCCGCCGACTGCGGGAGCCCGGCGGCCTCGATCACCGATGCGGGGCTCCGCAAGCTGGTGGAGTACCATTGGCCGGGCAACGTGCGCGAATTGCAGAACGTGATCGAGCGGAGCCTGGTGCTGTGCGCGAGCGACCGGCTGGATGCGGCCGGTATCCGGCTGGAATCGCTGCCCCAGGCGCGGTCGGCGCCGGGCGAGCACTTCCTGCCGGAAGGCCTGACCCTGGACCAGTACGAGCAGGATCTGATCCGCGAGGCGCTGCGCCGCGCCGGCGGCAACAAGAGCCAGGCCGCCCGCCTGCTGGGCCTGACGCGGAATGCCCTCCGGTACCGGCTGTCGCAGATGGGAATGGAATAGCCCCCGTCGCTTGCCATCGGCCCTTGCTTCGATTACAGTTGATGGGACTGGAGGGAAACGGATGCATTGCAGGAACTGCGGCAACGAAGTGGCCGAGCAGGCGATCATTTGCGTGGCCTGCGGAGTCCCTCCTCGCAACGGCGTGAAGTTCTGCCAGAACTGCGGCGGCGGTACAGACCCGCTGGCGGAATTCTGCGTGAAATGCGGGGTGCGCGTGGCCACGCCCGCCGCCGCGGCCGCCGATCCGAACGCCAAGTCCAAGCTGGCCGCCGCGCTGCTCGGCATTTTCCTGGGCGGTTTGGGCATCCACCGCTTTTACCTCGGCTACAACGGGATCGCGATCGCGCAACTGGCGCTCGGCTTGGGCGGTATCCTGACCTGCGGAATCACCTCGATAGCCTCCGCGATCTGGGGACTGGTGGAAGGAATCATGATTCTCACCGGATCCATCAACAAAGACGCCGCGGGCAAGCCGCTGCGGGATTGACGCATGCCTCCGGCGATGGTGTGGAATTCGTTGCGAGCGGCGGCCGGGCTCTGGCTCCTGGCTCTCGGAATGCTCCCCACGGCGGCGATCGCGCAAGGTCCCAGCGTGTGCCTGATCCGGCGTTTGATGGGGATCGAGTGTTTCGGCTGCGGCATGACACGGGCGGTTTCGGCGTTGCTGCACGGCGATTGGGCCGGCGGCCTGGCCTATCATCCGCTCTCGGTGGTGGCGCTGCCTCTGTTGGCCTGGTTCGTCTGCGCCGGCCGGTTCTCGCGATGAAACCCGGCGAATGGCGTCTCGCGTTCCGATGGGTGTGGCGCATCCTAAGCCTCGTCGCGCTGGGCGTTCTGGTCGCGCCCTTCCTTCTCTCCGCGGATAAGCTCGCTGTCTGGACCCCGGTCTGCCTGGCCAGGCGGGAAGGGAGCTCCTGCGCCCTGTGCGGCATGACCACGGCGTTCGCGGCCATCGCCCAGGGCCGATGGCGGGACGCGCAGGCGCTGAACCGCGGCAGCCTGCCGCTCTACGCGTTTCTGGCCCTGAACCAGCTTGGGCTGGTCTTGGATCTGTACCACCGGCGGCGTTCCCGCCGAGGAGGCAAGCTTTGACGATTCTGGCTTTGATTTGGGGAATCCTGGCGCTCTGCGGCATGTTCGTGGCCTTTTTTCCTTGTCTGGGCAGCCTGAACTGGCTGAACATCCCGTTCTCGGTGGTGGGACTCATCGTAAGCCTTATCGCGCTGCTCACCTCGAAGGACGGCAACAAGGGCGGGGCCATCGCGGGAGTGGTGATGTGCGCGGTGGCGGCGCTGCTGGGGATCATCCGCCTGGTGGCGGGCGGTGGGATCCTGTGAAGTCCGCGCCACCCTTGTATTCGCCGCTGGTTGGGACTAGGATGAACCCTGAGAGGAGGATCATTTTCAGATGAGATGGTCTGTTATTTTGCCGCTTCTACTCGCCGCCGGTGCGGCCCTCTTCGCGCAACAGGCCATGCCGCGGATGACCGTGGTCGAGCCCACCAACGGCAAGGCCGGAGACATCCTGGCGGTCACGGGTGAGAATCTGGCCAAGCCCCCGGTGGAAAAGGTCTACCTCACCGACGGCAAGGTCGATATCGAGGTGCAGGTCACCGAACAGGCCGCCACCTCAATCAAGTTCAAGATCCCGGCGAAGGCCAAGCCGGGCCGCTTCAGCCTGATGATCCTGACGGGCGGCAAAGACCCTCGATTGATCGAGCAACCGGTAAAGGTCACGGTCGAGGAGTGAAGGGGACCGGCGGGGACAGCGCCTCGCCGGCGATTCTCATGGCGCGGCGAACTCCAGGACCGGGTCGGGGCCGGCCCCGGCCGAAGTCTTCCACTGGCGCACGATCCTGGCATCGGCGACGGAGATGACGTAGATCGTGTCCTGATCCTGGGCCGCGGCGTAGGCCAGCTTGCCGTCGCGCGACAGGTTGAGGGAGACAGGCTGGCCGCCGACGGGTACCTGGGCGATCACCTTGCGCGCGAACGGGTCGGCGATCTCGACCTTGTTCTCGCCGTGGAGGGCGTAAACCAGGCGCTTGCCGTCCGGCGTCAGGGCGATGCGCACCGGGCCTTGACCGGCCCGGATCTCGCCGATCGCCCGGTTGGCGCCGGTGTCGATGATGGTGATGCGGTGGCCTACGCGGCAGGCCACGTACAGACGCGAGCCGTCTTTCGAGAGCACCGAGCCTTCCGGCCGTTCGCCGGTGGGGATCGCCGTGACGGCGCCGGTGTCGAGCTCGATGGCCGCCACGCTGGAGGAATTGGCGTTGCTCACGTAGGCGAACCGGCCGCCCGGGCCGAGCGTGACCATGTGGGAGGTCTTGCCCTTGGTGTCGTAAGTGCGGACCACTTTGCGCGCTTGGGGATCGATCCGGAGCAACTGATCGGGCAGCTCGGTCGAAACCAAAAGATTCCCGGTCTTGGGATCGATGTCGATGCCGTGAGGGCGCCGGAAATTGCCCAGGTCGATCTGGCCCGCCCGCCGGCGCGCCTTCAGATCGACGATGGACACCGTGTTGCCGCCGGTCCCGGGCTGCTCGATGAGCATGGTGCCGTTGTCGGTGCAATAGAGATAGCGGCGGTCGGGAGAGAGCGCCATCTCGTGGGGATGCCGCCCGACGGCCACGGTGGCTTGCTTGTCCCCACCCGGGGAATAGAAGCCGAGGGCGCTGCCGGCCTTTTCGAGAACCAGCAGAGTCTGGCCGGGGAGGACGGCGGCGAACGAGAGCAGAAGCAAAAGGCGCATCACCGGGATATTATAGCGAGGCCGGCGGACCAACCACGCGATTCAGTAGCCCAGTTGCTTGTCGACCACGTTGAGCAGCGGCTGGCCGGCGCGGTAACGCGCGAAGTTTTCGAGGAAGAAGCGCATGGCTTGCTCCAGCCAGTCGGGGGTGTGGTCGGCGCAGTGCGGCGACAGCAGCACGTTGTCGAGGCGATAGAAGGGATGGCCGTCCGGGAGCGGCTCCTGTTCGAAAACGTCGAGCGCGGCCCCGCGAATCCGTTTGTGCTCCAGCGCCTGGATGAGGGCGGCCTCGTCGACCACCGGACCCCGCCCCACGTTGATCAGGACCGCGGAGGGCTTCATGGCGGCGATGGCCGCGGCGCCGATGAGATGGCGCGTCTCGGGAGTGAGCGGCGCGGCCGCCACCACGTAATCGCAGCGAGCCATCAGGTCGCCCAGACCCTCCAGCGGGTAGACGGCGTCCACATCGGGATCGGCGCTGGATCGCTGCGGGCGGCGGCGCAGGGCGAACACGTGCATGCCCAGCGCCTTGGCGCGGCGCGCGCAGGCGCGGCCGATATCGCCGTATCCGACGATCCCCAGGGTTTGGCCGCTGACCTCCTCGATATCGAACTGCTCCCAGCGGCCGGCCTGCTGGTTGCGCAGCATGCGCCGGAAATCCTTGGCGAAAAACAGGACCGCGCCCACAACAAACTCGCCCAGCGACTGGCTGAAGACCCCGGTCCCGTTGGTGAGCGGGACCGGACTGGCCGCCAATTCGGGAAACAGCACTCCATCCAGGCCGGCCGAGCGGGAATGCACCCAGCGGACGCGCGGCGCCAGGCTCCAGACCCGCTCAAACAGGTCGAGGGCGCCGGACCAGTTGAGGATCACGTCGGCGGCGGGGGCGGCGTTCCGGAAGGCGTCCAGGTGCTCCCCGGCCGCGATCGACGTGCCTTCGGGCAACTTTTCCAGCAGAGCGAGCTCGCGATCGGCGGGGTTGGCCAGCACCAGGACTGTGCTATTGTCCATGGAAGAAGTAACCGATTATATACGCGGAAGGCGGGCTTATGTTCGACTTGTCGCTGGAAGTCTTGAAGGTGGTGGAAGAGGCGGCCATTGCCTCGGCGCGCACCATGGGGGTGGGCGACGCCGAGATCGCCGATCAAGCCGCGGTGGAGAGCATGCGGCAGAGCCTGGACACCATCGACATCAACGGCACCATCGTGATCGGCGAAGGCGAGCGCGACGAAGCGCCCATGCTGTATATCGGCGAGAAGGTGGGCGCGGGCAAGGCCAATGGCGCCGCGCTGCACGTGGACATCGCCGTGGATCCGCTGGAAGGCACCAATCTCTGCGCCACCGGCGGTCCGGGCGCGATCACGGTGCTGGCGGCCTCCGAAAAGGGCGGATTGCTGCACGCGCCGGACTGCTACATGGAAAAGATCATCGTGGGCCCCATGTCGAAAGGGGCGGTGGACCTGGACGCGCCGGTTAAGCACAACCTGAAGGCCATCGCCCGGCGGCTGCAGCGCGGGGTGGACGACCTGGTGGTGGTGGTGCTGGATCGCCCGCGACATAAGCAGTTGATCGCCGACATCCGCGAGGCGGGAGCGCGCATCCGGCTGATTTCCGACGGCGACCTGTCGGCCGGGATCGCGGCGGCCGTCTCCGGCACCGGCGTGCACGCGGTGATGGGGTCGGGCGGCGCGCCGGAAGGCGTCCTGGCGGCGGCGGCCCTGCGCTGCCTGAACGGCGAGATCCTGGGACGGCTGGTGGTCAAGGACGCCGGCCAGGCCGAGCGGATGAAGTCCATGGGGATCCAGGACCCCAAGCGGATCTACACCACCAAGGATTTGGCTCCCGGCAAACAACTGGTCTTCGCCGCCGCGGGCGTGACCGACGGGCAACTGCTCAAGGGCGTCCGGTTCTTCGGCGACGGCATCCGCACCCAATCCATCGTCATGACCAGCTCGCCGGCACGGGTGCATTTCATCGACACGGTCTATCCGGAGAACCGGCCGGATGTGAAAGTCCGGTTCCGCTAGCCGATTCCGGGAACTTCCCAGCGCGCCCCTACGTAATCCCCTGGGAGGGGGACCCATGAAGCGAGGATCGCGCGAGGCCGGCGGGATTATTTGCAGCCTGCTGTCGATTTTGGGCTTTGGAGTGCTGGCCTTGGCAGGGCTGGCCTGGGTCGGGTTGCACTTCCTCAGCCAGGTGCGGGTGGAAGAGCGGGATACCGATCGCGGCCGCATGGTCAAGGTGGAGACCCCGCTGGGATCGGTGCGGGTCAACCAGCGCGAGGGAGTGGATCCCAAGCACTTGGGCCTGCCGGCGTATCCGGGGGCGCGGCGCGCGGACCGCGATGGAGGGGCCGCCAGCATCGAGCTGAACCTGGGCGAAGACCGGAAGGAGTTCACCGTCGCGGCGGCCAGCTATGCCACTTCCGATCCTGTCGACGAGGTGCGCGAGTTCTACCGGAAGAAGCTGCCGCACTGCCTCTTCACGCGGGCCGGCATCGAGTGCAGCCACCAGGGGTACAAGCGCCTGATCGTCATTCATCGCCACCGCGGCGAGACCCGGATTGCCGTGCTTGATTCTCAGGCCGAGCCTGAGTCAAACTGAAGGGCAGGCCCCCCGAACGGCCGCCCTCGCGATGCCCGAGTCCTGCACCTGCGGCGCTCAACCGCCGCCCGACGCCCGCTTCTGCCATAGATGCGGGAGACCGATGCGCCCGGAGGACCGAACCGCGGAGGCGATGGCCGAGCCTGCGCAACTTCCGGCCCCGGCGCCGCCGCCGGTCTGGACCACGCCCAGCTTTCCATTTCCCAGCTTTCACAACCCCATGACGGTGCGGATCGGCTGGCTGGCCGCCAGCGTCGCCACGCTGCTCAACATGGTGCTGCCGTACGGTTTCATCATCTGGCTGGTGGCGGCGGGCTTCTTCTCGGTCTACCTGTTCAGCCGGCGCACCGGGCAGTCTCTCACCGTGCGGGTGGGGGCGCGGATGGGCTGGATCACCGGGATACTGAGTTACGTGATCGTGACCGTGCTGTTCACGCTGAACATGTTCGCCCTGACCCGCACCAGCGGCGGGATCGCCGGATTCTACCGCGAGCAGGTGGCCAAGATGCCGGTGCGCGACGCCAGCGTGGATCAGGCCCTGGAGCTGCTGAACACCACCAGCGGACAGGTGATGCTGGTGGCGACCTTCCTGGTCTTCATGTTCGCGATCGTCACGGTGCTGTGCATGGCGGGCGGCGCGCTTGGCGCCAAAGTCCTGGAGAAGGACTAGCTCTCAAAACCCGTACTTCACCGCAAACTGAATCCTCCTCGGCTCGTCCGCCGAGTTGATGGTCGCGGTGGTGGGACTGCGCAGGCCGCCGTTGGGTCTGCCGAACTGCGGGGTGTTGGTCAGGTTGAAGGACTCGAAGCGGAACTGCAGGTGGTGGCGCTCCCAGGGCAGCACAAAGCGCTTGGAAACCACCAGGTCGAAGGTGCGTCCCGGCGGGCCATACAGCACGTTGCGGCCGGTGTTGCCGTAGACGCCGGGCGCGCTCTGCACGAAGGCGAGCTGGTCAAACCAGCGGTCGATGCCCGGATGGTCGATGGCGCCGCTGGCGATGCGGTTGCCGCGGTTGGTGGTGCCGCTGTTCTGCGGGTCGCCGGGATAGGTCACGTCGAAGGGAAATCCGGTACGCAGCGACAGCAGGCCGCCGATCTGCCAGCAGCCCAGCACGGCGTCCACGCCGCGATTCCACCCGCCGCCCAGCGCCTTGCCCCGCCCCAACGGAAGCTCGTAGGTAAAGCTGCTGACCAGATTGTGCCGCCGGTCCAGGCCCGAATTCCCGCGCTCGCCGGCGAGGTTGTACTGGTTGGCCCGCCCCGCGAGGTTTTCGTCCAGCGACTCATTCCCCTGGTCGATGGTGTGCGACCAGGTGTAGGAGGCGATAAACGTCAGGCCTTTGGAAAAACGTTTCTCCGCCTTGGCGACGAACGCGTTGTAATTGGAGTTGGAGCCGTTGTCGCGCAGCGTCACCCCGTTCCACCTGGGACGCACCCGCCGCTGGTTCTCCGGGATGGCGGGATGCGGCCCGCCGTTGTTGATGTTGCGGCCCGTGTACAGGTGCGTCGATTTCGATCCCTGGTAGCCGGCCTGGAACAGGATGTCTCCCGGCAGCTCGCGCTGCACATCGAAGAACCACTGGGTCGAGTATTGATTGGGATACTCGTCCAGACTGGCCTCCAGATTGGTTCCCGCCACAGGCGCGCGGGCCGGCAGCTCCACCGGCGCGAAGCCGTCGCGCACGAAGGCCGCTTGCCTCACGTTGGTGCCGTTGGTAATCACTTCGGTGAAATCGGGAGTCTGGTTGATCCAGCGCGCGCTCTCGCTGGTCAGGTAGTCGGCCTCGCCGTAGAACAGCCCGAATCCGGAGCGCAGGACGGTCTTGGGGCCGGCCTGCCAGGCCAGGCCCACGCGCGGCGCGAAGTTGTTCCGGTCCTCCTTGCAGCCACAGTCCCGCCCGCTCTGGGGACGCTGGAAGGTCTCGTAGCGCGGGTCGGAGCGGGCCACATTGAATTCGGTGAGGAAGCGGCTCACGCCCAACCGGCCCACCGGCACGCCGTCTGGAAAGTAGGGCGACTGGAACAACTCCCAGCGCAGGCCGATATTCAGCGTCAGGCGCTTGGTAATCTTCCAATCGTCCTGCGCGTAGAGACCCCAATAGGGCGCGATCACATCCTCGCTGAGCTGGTTGCCGACCGTGGTCTGGCTGGCCCAGCCCAGCAGCATGTCGGCCAGGCCGTTGCCCGTCGCCGCCCGGCTGGCCGCGTCGTTGGGGCGCTCCGAGGTGTAGACCTTGTTGAACGTGAACAGGCCGCGGCGGAAGCGCTGCGCCTCCCGGAAGACATCCGCGCGGCGGTACTCGGCGCCCGTCTTGATGGCGTGATTGCCGCGCTGCCACAGGAGGTTGTCGTTGAATTGCAGGTTGTCCAGGAAATTGCGGTTGGGCCAGAAACTGCGCGAGCCGATTTCGTTGTAGCCGCTGGGATTGAAGCGCGCCAGCCCGTGATCCAGGCCGTCGCCGAAGGCGTCGCCGGGCGCGCCTTTGATGCCGAGCTCCTTGTTCAGATTCTTCGTGTCCAGGATATCGAAGCGCGTGGGATAGTGGGTGAACCCGAAGCGCGCTTCGTTGAACAGGGTGGGCCGGAGCGAGTGAGTCCAGCTTCCCACCACGTTGTCGGCCGGCAGATCGACCGTCTGGCCCTGGCCGCCTCCCTGCGCCGAGAGCGGCAGCACGCCGTTCTGGAGCTTGAAGTCGCGGCGGATGCTGTACCGGTAGAAGGTGCGATCCCGGTCCGAGAAGTTATGGTCCACCTTGAGGTCGTACTGGTTGCCGTCATCCACGTCGCTGGGCGCGAAGAAGAAATTGTTGGGCATGTTCTCGCGGCCCGCGATGTTGGGCAGCGGATAGTTGCCTGCGATCTTCGCCGTCAAAGGATCGAACCGGTTGGCTGGAATCACGTTATTGGGAAAGGGCTGCCGGATGGCCGCGGCGCCCTCGCCGGTGGTGCTCAGCGGGTCGTACACACGGTTGCGATTCAGGCCTTCCTGCGAGAAGTCGCCGCCGCGCGCCAGCCGGCCCGGGACCGTGCTGGTAAAGCTCTTGCCGCGGCGGATGCGCGTCCCCTGGTAGCTGAAAAAGTAGAACGTGCGGTTGCGGATCGCCGGCCCGCCCAGGGTGCCGCCGTACTGGTTCTGGCGCAGCGTCGGCTTTTTCGATCCGGACCGGTTGGCGAAGAAATTCGTGCCGTCGAATTTGTCGTTGCGCAGGAACTCGTAGAGCGAGCCGTGCAGCTCGTTGGTGCCGGACTTGGTCGAGACGATCACCTTCCCGCCCATGCGGTAGCCGAACTCCGCCGAGTTGTTGTTGGTCACCACCTTGAACTCGCCCACCGCGTCGACCGCCGGTTTCACCGCCTGCGCCTGGAAGCCCAGCGGGCCGCCCGACGCGCGCGAGCTGTTATCGACGCCGTCCAGCAGCACGTTGGTCTGGTAGGCGTGCTGGCCCAGGGCGATGAATCCACCCTCGGCGCCGTCCTCGCCGGCCGTGCGCGCCCCCACTCCCTGCGACCGCGCCGGCTGCACGCCCAGCGAGAGCTGCGCCAGCTCCAGGTAGTTGCGCAGATTGAGCGGCATCTCCACGATCCGCTTGTTGCTGATCACCTGGCCCATGGAGGTCGTCTCGGATTCCAGCAGCGCGGCCGCGGCGCTGACCTCGATGGTCTCGGCCACGGCCCCGATCTTGAGCGCGAAGTCGACGCGCGCCGTCTGGTTGACGTCCAGGTTCAGGTGGTCCCGGGAGACCGGTGCGAATCCACTCTTGGCCGCCTCCACTTTGTAGGCGCCCGCGGGCAGAAACGGCGCCGAGTACAGGCCGCGCTCATTGGTGCGGACCTCGCTCGACACGCCGGTCGCCAGGTTGCGGACCGTCACCGTGGCATCCAGCACGGGCGCGCCCGAGGGGTCGGCGACCAGGCCCTGGATGCCGGAGCTTTGCGCCATCAGCGCGGCGCAGGCGGCCAGAAGGAGAAACGCGATCCTCATAAGTGGTCCTCATGATACAACACTGGGGCCAGTATTGACCGGCGGGGCGGGCGGCGGTAGGCTGAGAGCAGGTGCCGCCGATGCTTCGTGTGCTGATGTTCGACCTGAACGAGACACTGGTGCACGGCCGCACGCCGCTTCCTCACGCGCGCGAGGCGCTGGAGGCGCTTGAGGGCTTCCACACCGCCGATGACGGGCCGTTGATGACCTGCCTGCTTGGCGAGGTCGAGGCGCCCATCGGGTCCGGCGTCGAAGCGGTCTTCCAGAGTTTTCTGGAGGAGTTGGAGGAATGCGGGCTGGCTGACCTGTTCGATCCGGTCGAACAGCGGGTGACTCTGCCCCAACACGCCGGGCTGGACAAGCTGGAGCGGCGCGCCTTCGAAACCGCCTTGCAGCGGCTGGGCGCCGGCCCGGGACTGGAGGAGTGCCTGTTCGTCACCGGAAATCCGGCGCGCGCCGCGGCGGCCGCGGATCTGGAGACCCTGCGCTTAGGCGAGGATTTCAGTCAATGGGCGGACGCCCCGCTTCTCCTGGCGTCTCGCATCGCCCCCTTGAGCGAGGAGAACTTCGAGCGGGCCTTGCGCGTCCAACTCGCCGCGGTCCATCAACTGGATCTGGTCTCCGTCCAGCGGCAGCCGGGTTCGCGGATGGTGCGCGCGCGGGTCAAGAAATGGATTCCGCTCACCGGCATCCGGCTGGGACCGCTGGAAGGCGTCCACGTGCAACTCCCCGTGGAAGCGGAAATCAAGCTGGATGTCGCGGGCCGGCCTGAGTCCATCCAGGACGGCGTTCCCTCCGCCGCTGACATGGAGGAAGCCACCGCCTTCGCCCGCGGCCTGCTGGAGAACCGGCAGGTCCGGCTGGCATCCTCCCCGGCGCCGGCGGCGACCCACGAAGTCGAGACCGACCCCAGGGGCCGGCGATTCCTCAAGCGCCGGGCGTTCTACTCCGCGGCCTGATCCGCGCCTTCAGCCACAGAAGAAACCGACTCGCGACAGCACCTTTTTGCCTCGCTGGACGGTGACCGCATGCGTGGTGCGGCGCGAGACGGCCGCCGCGCCTTTCGCCGGCGCCAGCGCCAGATGGTCGTGCGCCAGCAGCGTTTCGACGAAGGAGGTCACCTCGTCGATGGTGCTGGTGGAATCCGGCATGGCCCCCAGTAAGGCGGCGGCGCCCCGGACCGCGCCGACCAGCACGGATTCGGTGGCCAGCGCGACCACGCCTTTGAGGCTCTTGTGCAGCTTGCCCAGCGGGACTTCCCTTTGATGGGCGGCGTGCGCCACGCGCTCGCCGGCGATGTTCATGGGCGTGACCAGCACCTGTGCCCGCGGCGCGGCGCCCAGGCGCAAGCCCAGGTCCCGGCGGGTGGCCGCGGACAGAGCCGCCGTGGTCGCGGCGATCTTGGGCGCCGCGCCGGCCAGCGCCGCCGTGGGAGCCAGCATCACGGTGCTTCCCAGCGCCACGTTGTGCGCCGTAAACGCGTTCCGGATGGCCATGCGGTTGGCGCCCTGGTTCATCTGCTGGTCGGCGAGAATCATGGCCCGCCCCACGGACTGGAAGAAGCGCGCCGCCTCCGGCGCGGTCCGCGCTCCGGCGACCAACAGCCGCCCCGTGGTTTGTGCCGCGGCCAGCAGCGCGGCGCTGTCCTGGGCCGCCAGACCGGCGAAAATATTGCGGAGCGTGTCCCACAGGCATCCCGTGAAAACGCGGGCAAAACTGTGCGGCTCCCGGGCCAGCGTGGCCGGAGGCCCGCCCGATGGAAGGAAGGCCGGCAACTGCCATTGGAAGGTGTTCAGCGCATGCCGGGGTTGCGAAGCCGGATCGTTGGGACCGATGGCGCGCAGCCGCCCGTCGGACAGATCCTCGGCCGTGGCCTCCAGAAAGTTCGCCGCGTTCAGGGCCCCGGGCAAGCCCAGCAGTGTCTGCCGCGTGGGCGCGTCGGCCAGCGCGGTAAGCATCGCGATCGAGTCGCCGAAGGCCTCGTGGAAGGCCCCGACTTCGATGAAATTGCTGCTCCACAGGTCCGGCCGGATCGAGTCCAGCAGCCCATGGCCGACTTCGTGCGCGACCACGTCGGTGCTGGCCCCCGAGAACGTAGTCTTGCCGCCGCCGGTGAATTCGAAGAACTGAACGCTCTGGCCGTCATAGAAAGCGTTCAAAAACTCTTGCGGATCGGGCCCCGTTCCGGCGTTCTGAAACAGGGCAAGCCGCCGCCGGCTGGGCGTGGACCGGGCCCAGCGGGTCAGCTTGCCGGCCAGCCCCTCCCAGGTCTCGACCGCAGCCAGCGCCGCTTCGCGGCATTGCCAGAATAGGAATCCCGGCGTTCCCACCGGCAGCACCGCCTCCGGAACGGCTCCGGTGAGCACAAAAGTGGCCCGGCCGGCCGGGCGGTTGGGCCGCCGGTTCTGCTGGCGCGGGTTGCGCATCGACGGCTCGGATGCCAGCGGGTCGTTGGGAATGAAATTGATCGGCATGACTGCCCTCCCTGTCGCCCACTTGTAAGGCAAATATTGCCGGTTGTCAAGGAAAAACGCGCGCCGGACGCCTTATCGCGCCGATAATCCCAGCTTTTTTCGAATCACGGTCTCAAGGGACAGGAGCGCTAGGGTTTTTCCCAGGAACCGGGCCCGGTCCACCACCACGGAAATGTCGTTGGCCTCGTGGCCGGTGTCGTACCATTTCATTTCCTTGGGCTGGCTGGCCCGGTCGAAAAAATCCTGCGCATCCTTCTCGGGCACGCCCTCGTCGAAACGGGCGGATTGAAACAGCAGGGCCGCCGGCGCGGCGTGGGCGATGTAGGGCCCGGCGTCGTAGGGCCGGATGCGCTCCATCAGGGCCTCGAACTTCTCCTTTGTCATCGACTCGCGCACGCCTTTCGCCCAGGGGTGCGGGCTGGTGCTCAGATGAATCGACATCCCCAGCAGTCCCACTTCAAAGACAAAACACTTGAACCGCTTGTCGACGCCCGCCACCACGGCTCCCATCATCGCGCCGTAGCTGTGGCCGGCGTAGGCCAGGCGTTTTGGATCCACATCGCCGCGCGCGGCCAGCAAGTCGGCGGCCCGGCGGATGTTGACGACTGCCTTCTCCATCTCCGGGCTCATCTGTTCGCTCGATGCCGGCAGATCCAGCAGCAGGGAGAGCGCCCCGGCGCGCGCCAGCAATAACGCGTCGGGCAGAAAATTGCTGGGTCCTTGAGAGTGGGTCCAGATGATGCCCGCGAACGGGCCCTTGCCGTCCGGGATCACCAGGAGACCGGTGGCTTGCCCGCCCCGCGGGCCGGCGAACTTCACGGCTCGCATCCGCCAGCCGTCGCGCGCCTCGACCGGCGTCTCCTCCGCGGCCAGTGGCGCCGCCGCGTCATACTCGAAGAGCTTGGCCAGCTCCGGCCTCACTTGAGCCGCCAGCGGCAACACCGCCAGCAGGAAGGGGACTCGTCTCACTTCGGCACCGACTCCACCAGCTCCTTCCAGCTCAGCCATTCCGCCTTGCCGTTGATCCACTTCTCGAACCAGTTGTACTCCGACACCATTTTCACCATCTGGTAGCGCGGTTCGGTAATGCCGTGACCCATCCTGGGGTAGACGATGAACTCGGTCGGCACGCCTAGCTTCTTTAGCGCCATATGCAGCTCTTCGCTCTGCGGACGGGGGACGCGGGCGTCGTCGTGGCCCACGTGGATCAAGGTGGGGGTCTTGGCGTTCCGGATGTAGCGCAGCGGCGAGACCTCCACGTAGTGGTCCCAGTTCTCCCACGGCTTCCCTTTGAAGTAGAACTCGCGGTTGGCCTGGATGTCGGTTTGGGCGTACAGCGAGATCCAGTTGACGGCCCCGGCGCCGGAGGAGATCGCCTTGAAGCGGTCGGTGTGAGTGAGGGTCCAGTTGGACCAGTGGCCCCCGGCGCTCCAGCCCATCATGCCGAGCTTATCCGGATCGGCGATCCCTCGGCGGATCATCTCGTCGACTCCGGTCATGATGTCGTCGAAGGCCTGGCGGAAGTAGTCGCCCGAG
>JACOSH010000484.1 GCA_016178945.1 Acidobacteriota bacterium | reverse complement strand
TCCTCCAGCTTGCCCAGGGTCAGGAGCACGCCGCCGAGATTGACCAGCGGCTCGAAGGCCCGCGGGTCGTGCGTCAAGGCCCGGCGAAAATAGGTCTCGGCCTTGGGATAGTGGCGCGTCTGGTAGGCCAGGGTCCCGAGATGGTTCCAGGCGGCCACGAAGTGGGGCGCGATCTCCAGAGCCCGCTCCAGATGCACGATGGCGCCCGCCACATCGCGGCGCTCGAGCTTCTGGCCGGCTCTCCGATACTCCTGCCAGGCGCGCTCGGGAACGGCCAGCTCCCGCGCCGAGACCAGGGCGCCGCTCGCGGGGTCGCCCGAGGCGAACTCGACGGCGATCTCGACGCGGCCACGCTTGTCCGCCAGGCTGGGGCCGACCTCGATGGTGCGGCGCATCTCGCCTCGTCCCGGCACGAAGACAATCACCGTGTAGGTCCCGGCCAGGAGGCGGTGGAACTGGAACCGGCCGCCGGCGTCGCTCAGGGTGGAGGCGCTGAACGGGGAAGTGGCGCCGTGGAGCGAAACCGAGGCCGGCATCGGCGGATGGATCCGGCCCGCCAGATCGTAGGCGGGATTGCCGGCGGCCAGAGCCGCCCACCACAGGCCGGCGATCGCAACCGGCGTCCCCATCGCTCAGCGTTTCACTTCGGTGGCCTGCCAGGCTCTCAACTCGGCTCGAAGCTGTTTCAGGATGTCGGGCCGCTCGCCGGCCAGGGTACGGCGCTCGCCCGGATCGTCGGCCACGTTGTAGAGAAACTCCGCCCCGCCGATGACCAGCAGTTTCCAATCGCCGCGCATCGCGGCGTACATGTTGCCGCCCTCGCTCGACCATTCCCAGAACAGCGTGCGATCCGGCGGCGCGCTCTTGCCTTGAAAAACGTCCAGCATGTTCATGCCGTCCACCTTCCAGGCCGGGTCGACCGCGCCCCCGGCGGCGGCGACGAAGGTCGGAAACAGGTCGGTCATGTGGATCACGGCGCTGGAGACCGCGCCCGCGGGCGTCTTGCCGGGCCAGCGGACCACCGCCGGCACGCGGATGCCGCCCTCTTCCAGACTGCGTTTTTGGCCGCGGAAGGGATAGTTGCTGTCGTGATAGTTCGACACTCCCTGGTTGCCGGTTTCGAAGGTGGCGCCCTGGTCGCTGGAGAAAACGACTAACGTGTTCCCGGCCAAGCCGGCGTCGTCGAGAGTCTCCAGGACCCGGCCGATGCCCGAGTCCATGCGGTGGATCATGGCGGCGTAGCGGGCGTTGAGCGGATTGGCGGGGTCCTTCTCCTTGAAGCGGCCGCGGTAGAGAGCGACATCCTCCTCGGGCGCCTCAATGCGGAAGTGCGATTCGATGTAGGCCAGGTAAAGAAAGAAGGGCTGCCGGCGGGGGCTCTCGAGGTAGCGGATGGCTTCCTCGGAAAACAGGTCGGCGGTGTAGCCGGAGACCGGCACTCGTTCGCGATTCCGGAACAGGGTCTTGGGATAGTGCTGGTGGGCCTCGGTGGCGTCCAGAAAGCCGAACGTTTGGTCGAAGCCCTGGTCGAGGGGGTGGGTGAAGCCGCCATCGGGGCGCTTGCCGCGGTGCCACTTGCCCACCAGAGCGGTCGAGTAGCCGTGGCGTTTGAGCGCCTCGGCGATGGTGGTTTCCCCGGCAGGCAGGTCGTCGCCATTGGTCTTGAGCCCGTTGTGGATGGTGTACTTGCCGGTGAGCAGACAGCCGCGCGACGGAGCGCAGACCACCGCTCCGGAATACCAGCGCGTGAACCGCACGCCCTGCGAGGCCAAGCGATCCAGATGGGGCGTGTCCCAGGTCCGGCGGCCGTTGAAGCCGACGTCGCTCCAGCCCAGATCGTCGGCGTAAATCATGAGGATGTTGGGCGGGGGCGCCTGGGCCGGCAGAACCAGCGGGCCCAGCGCGCCGGCGGCGCTCAGCTTCAGAACTTGGCGGCGGGTCATGCGGCTACCGATTATACTGCGGTGTGACGCCGCGCAGCCTGACCCAGACGGCGTCGCAGGCGGCCACGGTGTCGGATGTCAACGGCCCGTCCTCCATGGCGGACAGGTTCTCGTCAAGCTGCTCGATCCGCGAGGCGCCCAGAATGATGCAATCGATGGCGGCGTGGTGCAGCAGCCAGTTCAACGCCAGGCTGACGAGGGAGCGGCCGGCTTCCGCCGCTACCGCGCGCAGAGCCTCCACGGCGTCGAAATCCGCCTGGTGCCAGTAGCGGTCGAGGTACATGCGATTGCCGTCGAAGCGCGTGCCGGCGAGCGGGGCCTCGCGGCGCTGCTTGCCGGTGAGCAGCCCGCCGGCCAGCGGATTGTAGACCACGGTCGCAACGGCGAGCTGTTTGCACATCGCCAGATACTCCTGCTCGATACCGCGGGCCAGCAGGTTGTACATCGGCTGGGTGACCGTGACGGGCTGATAGCCGTTGGTTTGGGCGATCCACTGCATCTGGCAAACCTGCCAGCCGCTGTAGTTGGAGCTGGCCGGGTAGCGGACTTTTCCCTGGCGCACCAGGGTGTCCATCGCCTCCAGCGACTCCTCGATGGGCACGGCGTAGTCGGGCTGGTGCAAGTAGTAAAGGTCCAGGTAATCGGTTTGCAGGCGGTGGAGGCTGTCCTCGACCGCGCGCAGGATCGCTGCCCGCGAGAGCCCGCTCTCGCCGGGCGCCTCGCCCATCTTGCCACGCACTTTGCTGGCTAGAACCACGCGGTCCCTTCGGCCCCGGAGCGCCTTGCCCAGGAGGGTTTCCGACACGCCGTGGTTGTAGACGTTTGCCGTGTCCAGGAAATTCACGCCACGCTCCAGGCATCGATCCACGATGCGCAGAGCCCCCGGCTCATCCACCTGAGAGCCGAAGGTCATGGCGCCAAAGCAGGCACGGGAAACGGTGAGGGCGGTGCGCGCCAGAGTTCGTGTTTGCATTCGAGTAACTGGAATTATAGACAAACCCGGCGCGCCCGTCACCTGTCCTCAGGCCGCATGCTTGCGCTTGGGGGCCCGCACCGGTCGGTGGCGAAGATAGGTTTCCAACGCTCGAATCAGACGATCGACCGCGGAGCGCCGTTCACGCAGCGCTCGCAACTGATCTCCGATGGTACGGATCGGGATCACGGGAGACTTCTGAGACTTCATAGTAGTATAACTACCGCAGTCGACCGGAATATCCAATTCCCCTACCCCCAAGCTCTCAGAATCATGGGCGGACTGGCTCGCGGTAAGGTGGGGGGCGAGGTGGTAAGGTCTTACGGGAGGCTAACCGGTGTTTGCCTTAGTGGCTTGTCGAGCGCCATCGGCTGATAGCGGGCGAAGAGGAAGCCGCCGCTTGCGCCCAGCGTCAGCCAGAACAGGCCGGTAGTTGCCAGGGATGCCAGCGTGAACTGGCGCACTAGGTGAGCCGGAACAAGATTCTCTCCGGCTGCTATCGGCGCGCCCACCGCGTGGGGCAGCGCCAAACAAACGACTCCGCCCAGCCGCCACAGCCAGGAACCGGACGGCGCGGCAATCAGATACAGACCGATCGCGGTCGCGATGACCGTGCCGGCCCACCAGAGTTGCCGATCTGTCAGATCCGCGACAGCCACACCCGGCGGCTGCGGCGGGAGCCCCAGCGCCGGAGCGAGGCCGAAGCAGACGAAAGCCGCCAATCCCCAGAGGGCGCCCCTTCTGGCATCGAGAGGCCGGCCCGCCACGGCGACCCACCCGAACAGAATCGCCGCAAAGCCGATACCGGTTAGAATCGTGGCCAGGGCCGTCGAAGAGGTGCGCTGCCATCCATTGGCCGGACGCCAGCCCTCCCCCTCATGGGGGTGACCCTGGTGGGCGGCCGCCTCGTAAGACTCGGCGGTCTCGATCAGCGGAATCACCGCGAAGTATTGGGCGCCGAACCAGACCAGCCCAGCCAGCGCTCCGGATGCGAGTGACACCAGCAGGAGTTTTCGGAACTGGCTCACGGCCGCCTCAGTGGCAGGGAAACCCGGCCGCGTGGCGCGAATCGTGAGCGGCGCCGTGGGCTTGAGGCAGATTCAGGAAACCGGCGCAGTAAAGCACCGCCAGCCCGAACAGGAGGACTCCGATGGCCGGCAAGCGGCCCGCCAGGGTCCAGACGCGAGCGCCGGTGCTGGGTAAAGCGTGGGATGCTTCCATTACGTTCTCCGGAAAGCTTACCACAACTCTGTTGCCGTGCAGCAGGGAGTCGCAGTGTCCTCGAGGTAACGCTCGAAGCGCCGTCCGGCCAGCTCGGGCGGGGGATCGAGATAACTTTCTTGGCGCAGCATACGCTCCACGTAGTCGTAGATCAGGCCAACGTCCTCCGGACGATTGATGGAATGCAGCCAGACCGCCTGCCCGCGAAACAGGATCAGGACTACATTCGCCAGCGGACAGGGCCCCAGGCATCCGGAAATCGTCAGGTGAAAACGACGCCGGATCCCGCGTTGTTTCCACTGGCGCTTGAATTCATCGAGCGGCACCGGCGGTAATCCCTTGTCCGTCCGGCCACAGCAGCAACCCAGGCAGACAAACAGGTGGCCATCCTGAATGCGAATCTCGTTGGAAACGCCGTCCGCGCGCGTAATCGGGTGAACCGGACTGTCGTCGAATGGCCTGTGGCTCACAGCGACGTGTCCGGCGGCGCGTCCCTGTTCAATACGACGTTCAACACGACGGGCTTGCCGTGCGGGGTGTGGCGGTAGGCGTCGGCCCAGGCATCCTTGCGCGCCAGCAGGGCAGGCCGATCCGCCAGGCCCCTGCCGGTGACCAGGCGCTCCAGGGCCGCAAGCCAGTGCTCGTAGTAGCGGGAGCCGTCGTCGGGCTGGCCCCGATCCTCCGCGGCCTTGAGCTCGGCGGCCAGCGTCTCGGCCCATTCTTTCCAGGTGAAATGGCCCTGCTCGGAGAGCTTGACGGCGAGGGCGAAGGCCTGAGCCTGCCAGGGCTCGGCAAACACCGGACCGCCTTCGTCGCGCGGAAGCCGCGGCAAATCGGCCAGGCGGCCGGCGCTGGGAGTGGGATCAGGCGCGCTCAAGGTAGTCGTCCCACATGTCGATGTAAACCGCATCGCGGGGGGAGGCGTTCTCTCCCCAAAGCTCGCGCGCCGCGAAGCGCACCGAGTAGACATGCTGCCGTTTCTCTCCCCGGTATTGCGCGTTGGTGTCGGGGAACGCGTAGACGCCGTGATCGCGGGCGATCTGTCCGGTCTTGCCCCGCGCGTATCGCGGCAGGCGCGTGTGGCCGGTGGGGTGGATGTTGCGGGCCCGCACGCGCTGCCCGGCCTGGAACAGCGGGGCTACCGAGGGGTCATGGCTGGAAGGAATGCCACGGTCGATCCGGCGGGCCATCTCCGGCGTCAGCGCGGGAGCCGCCTTGGCGGAGGCGGCGGCCTTGCCGCTTTCGAGCTCTTCCTTAGTGACAAAGCGGTATTCGACTACCCGCTTCTCCAGCGCCGCGAACCATTTTTCGTAGTAGCTCATTCGCAGGTAGTCGGCCGGAGGAAGGAGCTCAATGTCATGCCGCCAGGCGTCCAGGTTCCACTTGCGAAACGCGCCCAGGGCGCGGTTCATGGCGTACACGCGGCCCTCCCAGGGCGCGTGGAACACCGGTTCGTTCTTCTCGTACCGGATCGGGCCCATGCCCTGCATGCCGCCCATATCATGCACGCCGTTCATGCCTGGCCCCCACTCGCCGCCGTGACCTTGGCAACGCCTACCATCGCATCCCGGGTCACCAGCGCGGCCAGTTGGTCCTCGCTCAGGTTCGCGGTTCCGGCAGGCCGCTCCGGAAGCACCAGGTAGCGCAACTCCGCGGTGCTGTCCCAGACGCGCACTTCGACGTCCTCGGGCAGCTCGAGCCCAAACTCCCGCATCACGCCCCTCGGATCGATCACTGCACGCGAGCGGTAGGCCGCCGACTTGTACCAGACCGGCGGCAGACCCAGCACCGGCCAGGGATAACACGAGCACAGGGTACAAACTACCAGGTTATGCACCTTGGGCCCGTTCTCGAGGACGACCATATGCTCGCCGTGCTGGCTCGAGTATCCGAGTTCGGCGATCGCCGGCGCCGCGCCGGCCAGCAGGCGCTGCTTATAAGCAGGATCCACCCAGGCGCGCGCCACGACGCGGGCGCCGTTTCGGGGGCCGACCTTGTGTTCGAAGGTGTCAATCAGCGCATCGAGCGCCGCCGGATCCACCAGGCCCTTCTCCACCAGCAGCGACTCCAGCGCCTTGACCCGCAGCGCCGGGTCCGAAGGAACCGCCTGATGGTCGTGGCCGTGGCTGTCCTGTGCGTGCAAATTCCCCTCCGCGGCCGCTGCCCCGGTTGCCGCCAGGAAATCCCGTCGCCTCGTGCTCACCGGCCCCCTCTATCAGCCCTTCGATCGACCGCCGATGAGGTAGTATATCAGGCACAACCCGTACATGCAGCCCATGGCCCTCCAGTTGTAGTAAGATTGCCAGGGAGGTCATCGAGAGCATGCCGAACCGCCGCCGTTTTCTACAAGGTCTTTCCAGTCTTCCGCTGGTGGGCGGAGTCGCCCAGAGCGCTCCGGTCAAGCGCGAGTACTTCAAGGAGCTGGGCGTGAAGCCCTTCATCAACGCCGCGGGCACCTATACCACGCTGACGGCTTCGCTGATGCAGCCGGAAGTGGTGCAGGCCATCGAGTACGCGTCCAAGCAGTTCGTGCACCTGATCGAGCTGCACGACGCGGTGGGCAAGCGGATCGCCGAACTGATCGGCTGCGAAGCGGCTCTGGTGTCGGCGGGCGCGGCCAGCGCCTTGACGCTGGGCACGGCCGCCTGCATGACCGGGACAAACCAGGAGTTCATCCGCCGCCTTCCCGAAACCACCGGGATGAAGACCGAGGTGATCATCCAGAAGTCCCACCGCTACGGATACGATCACGCCGTGCGCAATTGCGGCATCCGCTTCGTGGAAGTGGAGACCCGCGAAGAACTGGAGCGGGCCATCAACGACCGCACCGCGATGATGCTGTTCTTCAACGCCGCCGATCCGCAGGGCAAGATGCAGGCGGCCGAATTCGCCGAGCTGGGCCGCAAGCACCGAATCCCCACCTTCAACGACGCGGCCGCCGACGTGCCGCCGGTGGATCATCTGTCCAGCTACATCAAGATGGGCTTCGACCTGGTGACCTTCTCGGGCGGCAAAGGCATCCGGGGTCCGCAGAGCTGCGGCCTGCTGCTGGGGCGCAAGGACCTGATCGAAGCGGCGCGCTTGAACGGGTCGCCCTACAGCGACTCCATCGGGCGCGGCATGAAGGTCAACAAGGAAGAGCTGGTCGGCATGATGGTGGCGGTGGAGCAGTACATCAAGCGCGATCACGCCGCCGAGTGGAAGGAATGGGAGAAGCGCATCAAGATTGTCGCCGACACGGTGACTCCACTGGCGGGAGTGACCACGGAGACCTTCCAGCCGGAGATCGCCAACGCCGTTCCGCATCTTCGCATCCGCTGGGACCAGTCCAAGATCTCGGCCGCGGAAGCCACCAAGCGTCTCCGTGAGGGCGACCCCTCGATCGAGCTGCGCCCCGGCGCCAAGGATTGCCTGGAGGTCGCGGTGTGGATGCTGCAGCCCAACGAGGCCCAGATCGTGGCCAAGCGCATTCGCGAGGTACTCAAAGGCGGGTAGGCCGCGGAACATCCCGGCTCCGGGTTGCGTAGTCTCCGAACGGGAGGTAATTCAGGTATGTATTGCCGGCAATGCGGGGTGGAGGTGGAAGCCCAGTCCCGCTTCTGCTCCCAGTGCGGAGGCTCCACTGCTCCGGGACTGAGAATGTCCGGACGCCGCCTGACGCTTTGCCGGGCCGGCAAGAAGATTGGGGGCGTGTGCGCCGGGCTGGCCCGGTTCCTGGACGTCGACCCTACGCTGGTCCGGATCGTCTGGCTCGCCTTGGCCCTGACGCCGCCC
>JACOSH010000440.1 GCA_016178945.1 Acidobacteriota bacterium | reverse complement strand
GGAGGGCGCCGGGGATTGGTCCAATACCTGGAGCTATGACCGGTCCAGCTTTGTGCTGCCGGGCAAAATTGCGCTGTACCGGCCCACGGTCGAACTGACCGACTACCGGATGGAGTTCCTGGGACAGATCGAAAAAAAGAGCCTGGGCTTCGCTTTCCGCGGCCGCGACCCCAAGAACTACTACGCCGTGCAGATCCGCATCCATGCGGCGCCTCTGCCCACCGCGACGGTCGTGCGCTACGCCATGGTGGACGGTCAGGAGCAGAACCGCTCGGAGCTGCCCTTGCCGCTGACCATCCAGAGCGATACCATGTACCGGGTGCTGGTGACGGTCGAGGGCAACCACTTCACGATCACGGTGAATGGGCAGATGGTGGACAGTTGGGCCGATTGGCGTCTAAAATCGGGTGGCGTGGGTTTCTTCAACGAGAAGGGAGCCGTGAGCCGGTTGCGGTGGGTGCGAGTGATCCATCAGGACGACTTTTTGGGGTGGGTGTGCTCTCAGTTTTCTCCAAAAACCGCCGATAGAAGGGCATCGGGAGAGCAGCCGGGAGAACGACAGCCGGGAGAGAATCATGACTAACCAGAAGCGCTGGGTGAACGGTTCCGATACAGCCCACTCGGCAACCCAACCCGCCACCTCGCAATTGTTTGCCCGGGCCGTGTCTTTGCACCTGGAGGGCCGGGGCGACGAGGCGCTGGTGGAGCTGGAGCGGGCGCTCCGAGGCGGTGAGAAGCGGGCCGAGATCTATTCGGCCATCGGCTACATTCGCCATGAACGGAAACAGTACGATGAGGCTGCGGCCGCCTATCGGCGGTTGCTGGAACTGGAGCCCGCTCACGTCACCGGTTGTTTCAATCTGGCGTTGTGTCTACAAGCCGGCGAACAGTGGCAGGAGGCCGCTCAGCACTTCGAGCAGGCCGCCAAGGGCGATCCCAAGCGCAAAGAGGCTTATCTGGGCCTGGGCGCCTGCCAGCTCCAACTCGGCGCCGGACCCCAGGCTCGCGAAGCCTACGAACAGGTGCTGCGGCTGGAGCCCAATTCCGAGCCGGCGCTGTTTGGCAAGGCCGTGGCGCTGCAACTGGAACGCGATTTGACCGGTGCCGGAGAGATCTACCGCCGCATCCTGCAACAGAACCCCTCGGCCGAAGAGACGCTGGTCAACCTGATCTGGCTGTGCGGCGAATTGAAAGACTATGCCGGCATGACCCGCTATGCCGAGACCCTGATCGAGAACAAGCCGGACTCGCTGGCCGCCTTGCAGGGGCTGGCCATGGCGGCCTTCTCGGCGGGCGACTACGAAAAGGCCGCCGAGCACTGCGCGGCCCTGGTCAGCTATGCGCCCGATTCCTTCGAAGGCTGGTTCAACCTGGGCCTGGCTTACCAGAAGGCGCGCAACCACGAAAAGGCCGCCGAAGTCTACACGCGCGCCTTGCGCCTCCAGCCCGACGAGCCGCAGCTTCACGTCAACCTGGGCATCGTGCGCCAGGAAATGGGCGATTGGAAGCAAGCCCGCGAAGCCTACGAGCGCGCCCTCGAGCTGCACCCGGACTCGCCCACGGCCCAGTGGAATCTGGCCCTCGTGCTCGAAAAGCAGCAGGAGCTGGCCCGCGCCGAGAAGGTCTACTCGCGCCTGCTGGAGCAGAACCCGGATTGGGAGGAAGCGCGCTTCCGAGTGGGATACATCCGCCTCCAGTTGGGCGACTACAAGGGCAGCGCGGAGGCATTTGAGGCCTGTCTGATCAATCGCCGCAAGTGGCCGGAAGCCCAGTTGAACGCCGGGTTGGCCTACTGGAAGCTGGGAGACCTGGGCGCCGCCCACGATGCGTTCCAAAAGACCGTCACCCTGGATCCGAATTCCGCGGAAGGGTTGCGCGGCCTGGCCGGAATCGCCCTGGAGCGCGGCGAGGTCGAAGAGGCCCTCTCGCTCCATCACCAGCTCATCGAGCGCGGCCAGCGGACTCCGGAACTCCTTTACAACACAGGGCTTCTGCTCCAGAAGAACAGCCGCCACGAGGAGGCCGCCAAGCGCTACAAGGAAGCCCTGGAGATTTCCCCGGAGTTTCCCGAGGCCCAACTCAACCTGGGGATCGCCTTGAAAGCCCTGGGCCAGGAGGAAGAAGCGCGCTCGTATTGGCGTAAAGCATTGAAAACAAAGCCTGACTTGGCCCAGGGCTACTTCGAGTAGACTGGGCTGCCGATCTGCATGGCGCAATCCTCGTTTCAGGTGTACAATACTTGCGGACGATCTGCCTGGGTTTTTATACGGGCCTTATATAAAGGGGGGGTTACATGTTTGATAGCCTCGCAGATCGGATGAAGGAAGACGACAAGCGGGAAGTCAACACGACCGAGAAGATGATCCGGTGGGTAGTGGTGGCGGTGGTCTCGGTGGTGCTGTTCGGCGGTCTGTATTTCGGCGTTCGCCTGCTTGAATAGAGCGCCTGTCCAAACCCGGCGCGGCCCTACTCCGGTGCGATCCGTTGCATAACGGTTTTCACCACGGCGGGATAGTTTGCGCCCGGATTGTAGGTTTCCAGAACCTCCTCCAGGTTCTTGTCCCGGTATAACTTGGATTGCGCCAGACGCGAGGCCACTTGGTGGATCCCTTGGTCCACGCTGGCAAATGCATGGCGGCCATTCGCCCAGCCCAACACGTTGTTGTTGCGCGCCTCCCGCCCCCCGCCGGATTCCACCAGCGAAATACTAGGCAGCAACCGCCAGTCCAGGCTGTAGGTGTCGGAAGCCCGTAGGAAGGCCTCCGAGAACTGCTGGGCCGGGCAATCGCGCTGCTCAAAGAACTCCCGCAGGCGCGCCAGGCGCGGATCGTTTTGGTACCGGGGATAGACGCACGGGGGGGACGGCGGGTTGGTGGCCGCCACCGGCAGCGAAACCACGCCCGCAAACATCGCCAAGCCATTCGACAAGAGTCTCCTCATACGTTCAACACCTCGGTTTCTATCTGGAATCCGTGAACAAGAAAAGCGCGGGACGCACTACGAAGGGGAGGAATGGCAGTTACATAGCCCAATTATAACACAGGGCCTGGCTACGACGAGATCCGCAACCTTTCGGGACCCGTACACATCTAGTACACCTAGAGGATTGAAATTAGAACCCGGTTTGGGTTACACTGACACGGGGATAGGGGAAGTGTTCATGAAGCGGCTGGCGTGGGTCTTCAGTTTGGCGGTTTCAGGGCTACTGGCGGCCGCTCCGGAATTGGAGCAGGCGCAGCGGCGCTACAACCACACCGACTATGAAGGCGCTCTGAAACTGCTGCTGCCCTTAGGGGTGAAGGACGGCGCCGTATTTGAGCTCATCGGCAAGTGCCACTTCATGACCGGAGAGTTCAAGCAGGCTACCGAGGCGTTCGAGATGGCCCTGGCGGCTGAACCCACCAACTCCGGGTTTGCGCACTGGCTCGGCAAGGCCTATGGAAAGCGGGCGGAAACCTCCAGCCCGTTCACTGCGCCCGGTTACGCCGGAAAGGCGCGCCGGTACTTTGAGCAGGCCGTCCAGTTGGACCCCGCCAACAGCGAGGCGGTGAACGACCTGTTCGAGTACTACATGCAGGCGCCGGGATTCCTGGGCGGGGGTCTGGACAAGGCGGCCGCGCTGGCCAAGCGGATCGCCGCGCAGGACCCGGTGGAGGGCGACTACGCGCTGGCGCGGATCGCCGAGAAGCGCAAGGAGTACGGCACCGCCGAGGAGCATCTGCGGCGTGCGGTCGAGGGAGCTCCGATGCAGGTGGGCCGCGTGGTGGATCTGGCTCGATTCCTCGCCAAGCAGGGCAAGATTCACGAGAGCGAGCAGACTTTCCTCGAGGCCGAGCGGATCTCGCCCAACGACCCGAAGGTGCTGTTTGCGCGCGCCGAGACCTACATCAAGGCGCGCCGCAACCTGGAACAGGCTCGGGATCTGCTGAAACGCTATCTGGCCGCCCCTCCGACCCCGGATAATCCCTCCCGCTCGGCGGCCGAGAAGCTGCTCCGGGAAGCCGGCGGCTAGGCCCGCATGTTCCTGGCCGAGGCCTTCCGGTTCAGCATCCAGGCTCTGCTGGCCAATCCCGTTCGATCGCTGCTGACCTGTCTGGGCATGCTGATCGGAAACGCCTCGGTGATCCTGGTGGTCACCATTTCGCTCACCAGCCAGGAGTACATCCTCGACCAGATCCAGGCGATCGGGTCCAACATGATCTTCGCCTATTACGAAACCGGCACGCTGGAGGCGGCGCGGTTCCAGAGCGACTTTATCAAGCTGGCCGACGTGGAGGCGATGCGCGAGCAGTTGCGCGGCAGCATCGTGGAGGCGACCGGCGTGATGACCAACTCCGACCGCATCCTGGTCAATGGGACGGAGCAGGACATCCGGGTGATCGGCTCGGACGAGAATTATCAGCCGGTGCGGAACCTGGCGGTGCTTTCCGGGCGCTTCCTGGATCATCAGGACGTGATCGGGAGAGCCAAGGTCGCGGTCCTCAATGAAAAGCTGGCCCGCCGCCTGTACGGCAGCCTGCAAGCGGGGACCGGACAGATCGTCAAGATCTACGGCCTGCAGTTCACCGTAGTCGGGACCTTCAAGGAGCGCATCGACAGCTTTGGGCAAACCGAAGTCACCGGGGAGAGCGTTCTGATTCCGATCACCGTGCTGAAGTACTTCACGCAGGTCGAGAGGATCGATCCGCTCTACGTGCAGGTGAAGTCCTCCCAGCAGGTGGAAGCGGTGACGGCCCGGGTGCGTCAGATTCTGCAGAGCCGGCACCGGACGGGCGCCACGTACCGGGTGGAGAACCTGCAGGCGATTCTGGGAGCGGCGCGCAATATTTCCGTGATTCTGCGGCTGGTCCTGATCCTGGTGGCGGCCATCGCCCTGATCATCTCCGGGATCGGGATCATGAACATCATGCTGGTGACGGTGACCGAGCGGACGCGCGAGATCGGCGTGCGCATGGCGGTGGGAGCCTCGCGCGCCGAGATCCTGGCGCAGTTCCTGACCGAAGCGATTCTGATCAGCCTGGTGGGCGGCGTGGCCGGAATCCTGGCGGGAGTCTCGGTGCCGTTGAGCGTGGACCTGTTCGCGGACAACCTGCATGTCCCGGTTTCGCCGGCTTCGGTGCTGGTGGCGTTCGGAGTTTCCTGCACGGTAGGGCTGGCGTTTGGGCTGCTGCCGGCCAATCGCGCCTCGCGGCTGAATCCCACTGAAGCGCTGCGTTACGAGTGAGCCCGACCGGCGCCAGGGTAGAATGTCTGCATGAAGCTCGCGCTATTCCTGCTGGCTATCACGGCGTCCGCCGAAGTTCATCATCTCAGTTTGCGCCAGGCCATTGAGCTGGCTCTTAAACAGAATCCCGATCTGGCGCTGGCGCGCTTGGACGAGCGCAAGGCGCAGGAGGACGTGCGCGTGGCGCGCGATCCGTTCACCCCCCGGATTGCAGTGGGCAGCGGCCTGGCGTTCAACAACGGCTTCCCCATGAGCATCGAGGGATCGGCGCCCTCGGTGATCCAGGCGCGCGCGAACCAGTATCTGTTTAACCGCCAGCAGACTTGGACCGTGGCCAAGGTGCGGGAGAATGCCCGAGGCGCCGGGATCGCGGCCGCTTCCAAGCACGACGAAGTCGTCTACCGGGTGGCCAGCCTGTTGCTGGACGCGGAGCGCGCGGCGCGCGCGCTGGAGCTGGCGCGGAAGCAGGTCGACAGCCTGGAAAAGGTGGCGCAGACCGTGCGGGCGCGGGTGGAGGAAGGCCGGGCGTTGGAGCTGGAGAACAAGCAGGCCGCCTACCAGGTGGCCCGGGGCCGCCAGCGCGTTGAGATCCTGGAATCGGACCTGGTCGCGGCCGAGAGCGCCCTGGCCTTCGCCCTGGGGTTCGAGGAGAACGACCTGGTGCGTCCGGTGGAGGAGACCCGTCTGGCTCAGGAGTTGTCGGTGACCGAGGAAGCGGCCGTGGAGCGGGCGCTGCGGGCCAGCAAAGAGCTGCGCAAGCTGGAGTCGGACCTGCTCGCCGAGGGACTGGATATCAAGGCCCAGAAGGCGGCCAAGCTGCCCCGCATCGACCTGGTGGCGCAATACGGCCTGTTCGCCCGCTACAACAACTACGACGACTATTTCCGCACCTTTCAAAGGCACAATGGGCTGCTGGGCATCTCCTTCCAGGTGCCGTTGCTGGTGGGACCGTCGGTGGCGGCTCTGTCGGCGCAGGCCGAGGTGAATGCGGCCAAGCTGCGGGTGCAGCGCAACGCGGCGCGCCAGCGGATCAGCCTCGATACGCGCAAGAGCTACCGCGAGATCCAACAGGCCCAGACCGCCAGCCAGGTGGCCCGCCTGGACCTGGACGTGGCGCGCGAGCAGCTCTCAGTGGCGCTGGCCCTGATGGGAGAGGGACGAGCGACCCTCCGCCAGGTGGAAGAGGCCCGGTTCAACGAAAACGAGAAGTGGCTGGCCTTCTACGACGCCCAGTACGGGGTGGAACGGGCCCGGCTGAATCTGCTGAAGCAGACCGGGGAACTGGCGCTGCTGCGGTAAGACGCCCCTTGACATCGTCAATTTGCATTCATAGAATGTGAGATGTGAATGCGAGACATCTCACTGTGCGTAACCTCCCGGCGCCTCTGGCCAGTGCCCTCGACCGGGAACGCCGACGCCGGGGCCTTTCCCTCAATCAAACCGTGCTCGATCTCCTCTCCCAGTCCTTGGGCATCGCTGGCCAGCGGCGCAACGGCCTGGCCCGCTTGGCCGGCTCATGGACCAGTCAGGACGTGCAGGAATTCCTGAAGAACACCGCGCCCTTGAGGAAACCCGATCCGGAGCTGTGGCAGTGAGCCGCTACTGCCTGGATACCAGCGCCTATATCTACTTTCAGAAAGGCGACCCTCAAGTCGTCGAATTGGTGGAATCCGCTGAGTGGATCGCCATTCCCAGCATGGTCATCGGGGAGCTCGCCTCCGGGTTCCTCCAGGGCACAAAAGCGAAACAGAACTTCAAACTCCTCTCGGAATTCCTGGCCAATCCGGTGGTCACCGAGGTCTCCGTGGACCACGATGTGGCCCTCATCTTCGGAGAAATCCTGGTCGAGCTACGGTCACGGGGGACTCCTCTCCCCACCAACGACACTTGGATCGCCGCCACCTGCGCCCGCGCCGGCGCCACCCTGCTCACCTACGACGCCCACTTCCACTCCATCGGCCGAATCGGCAGCCTCGTGCTGACACCTTCCTGACCTGGGGGCCGGTGCGGGCAACTTTGCGGGCCGTTTAGGGTTATAGTAGGTGATCGTGACCACCTTGAGGACTTTGCTTGCCGGCCTTTGGCTGGCAGGGGCCAGCTTTGCCGCGACTTTCGGCAGTGTAGTGCCTTTGGTGGGCGGCGCCTCCGACCTCGTCTGGGACGAGCCGCGAGGCCGCCTGTACCTGGTCAACCTCAACTCCAACCGCGTGGACGTGTACGCCGTGGCCCGGCGGACCTTTCTGAACGCCATCCGCACGGATGCCCGCCCGGTGTCGGCGGCCATGTCGCGCAACGGCAAGTTCCTCTACGTGACCTGCTTCGACCAATCCTCGCTGAATGTGATCGACCTGGATACCTCGACGGTGGTCCGGCGGATTAACCTGCCCGCCAAGCCGGAGGGGGTAGCCGCCGGCGCCGATGGGCGCGCACTGATCACCACCATCGGCACCGGTCAAGGCAATGCGTTCAACAACCTCCTGATCTACGATCCCAGCGCGGCAGCGGGGAACGAAATCACCGGGGTTCCGATTGTGGCGCCGCCTCCGGCGCCGCCGGTCGCTCCTCCCTTGGGCCGCCCGGCGTATTCGACCCGCAGCGCCCTGCAAGCCACCAACGACGGCCGCTATATCATCGGCGTGAACAACATCAACGCGAACACGCGGTTTGTGTTCGTTTACGAGGCGGCCTCGGGCACGGTGCTGCGGGCGCGCACGGCCGGCAATGTCTCCAACGTGCTGTCGGTCTCGCCGGACGGCTCGAAGTTCATGGCCGGGCTCACGCTGTTTGAGACCGACACGCTGTCGGTATTGGCGCAGCAGAACGCGGCCAATGCGCCCTTCTCGTTCCCCGGCGGAGCCGCCAACAACTTCAACACCCAGCAGAACCAGGGGGGCAGCGTGTTCTCGCCCGACGGCCAGACCCTGTACTCGGCCTTCAACATCGCGCCCGTGCAGAACCCGGCGGCGCGCCCCAACGTCAGCCGGCTGCTGCTGAACGACACGGACAATCTGCTGATCTCGCTGGGCCTGCAACTGACGGAGAACCTGGCGGGCCGGATGGTGACCACCAACGACGGGAGCACGGTTTTTGGGCTCTCGGAATCGGGCTTTGTGATTCTGCCGGTAAACCAGATTCTTCAAAACCCCATTGCCGTGCCGGAGAGCCCCGTGGTGCTCCTGGCCAACGATCAGTGCGGCGTGGTCGCGGACAAACGCGCGGCCGGGGTGCCGGTAACGAACGCGGGACGGGGGCGCCTGACGGCCTCCGCGCAATTGCTGCAGTTGCCGGCGGCGCCGGGAGGACTGGGCGGGGTAGGCGGCCCGGGCGGCGGCGGGCCGGGCGGCGGGATCATC
>JACOSH010000439.1 GCA_016178945.1 Acidobacteriota bacterium | reverse complement strand
CCCCGTGGAGAGAAACGCCACCAGGATTCCAGTGCCCCAGTGCGCCATAACAACGCCGCACACGCCGCCCAGCGCTGCCAGCAGCAGGCTTTCGATCAACAACTGGCGTATCAGGCGCCGGCGCCTCGCGCCCAGCGCAAGCCGCATGGCGAACTCGGGCTGCCGCGCCGCGGCGCGCGCCAGCAGCAGGTTCGTCACATTGGCGCAGGCGATCAGCAGGACGAAGATCACGGCGCCGGCCAGCGCCAGCAGAACGGGCCGGGCGCGCGCCGCTTCTCCGGCCCCCAGCGGATCGAGATCGACCTGAAGGCGCACATTCCCGCTGTAGATGCCGGCATGCTCCCGCTGGAATTCGCCGGCCACGCGCTGGACATCCTGTCCGGCTTGAGCGAGCGAAACTCCCGGCCGGAGACGCGCCACGATGTGCACCGGGAACTCGGCGGCGCGATCCTGAATCCGGGCGGCGGTGAAGGCCATGGGCGTCCACAGGGCCGGCGGTTCGCCAACGCTGGCCGCCGTGAACGGGAACTCGAAGCCGGCGGGCATGATGCCGATCACGGTGTAGGGCTGCTCGTCGAGCCGGATGACGGCGCCGACGGTGTCCGGGCCGCCGCCAAAATGCCGCTGCCAGAACTCATGGCTGACGATCGCTACCTTCCCGCCGCCCGGCTGGTCTTCGGCCGGAGAGAACAAGCGGCCGGCGAGCGGCGAGACCCCGAGAGTGGCAAACAGCGTGTGGGTGACATGCTGGGCCTGGACACGCACCGGCTCAGCGCCGCCAGTCAGATCGAAGACGACGTCTTCATAACCGGCCAGGGAAGAGAAGGCGCGAGTGCGGTCGCGGTAGTCCAGGTACTCGGCGGGACAGGCGCCCATGCTGATGTCGCCGAGTTTGGGGAGCTTCTGGCGCAGGGTGACCAGGCGATCGGGCTCGACGTAGGGCGGCTTGCGCAGCAGCACCGTGTTGACGACGCTGAACACCGCGGTGTTGACGCCGATGCCCAGACCGAGCGTGAGCACCGCGATGGCGGCGAAACCCGGATTCCTTCGCGCCGTTCGGAGCGCGTATCGAAGGTCCTGGCCCAATCGTTCCAGCCAGGTCCACCCCCACGTGGCGCGCGTGTCCTCAGCGATCAGAGTTACGTTGCCGAACGCGTGCCGCGCGGCGTAGCGGGCCTCGTCGTCAGACAGCCCCTGCTCCCGCCGCTCGGCGGCTTCCAGGTCCAGATCCGCGCGCAGCTCGCGCTCCAGATCCCGCTCTCGCTCTTTGCGGCGCCACCAGCGCATTTCATCCTTCCTCCACCGGCCACAGGATCCGCGCGATCGCGCCGGTCAGTTGCTTCCAGTTCGACTCCTCTGCCACCAGCCGCTTTCTCCCTGCCGGAGTGAGGCGGTAGTACTTGAACTCCCGCTTCAGGTCCTTGCCGGCGGGCTCCCATTTCGACGCGATCCAGCCCTTGCGCTCCAGGCGGTGGAGCGCCGGATACAGCGACCCATGCTCGACCCGCAGCACGTCTTCCGTGGTCCGTTGGATGTGCTTGGCAATCCGGTGGCCATGAGCCGGGCCAAACAAGAGCGTGCGCAGGATCAACATGTCGAGCGTTCCTTGCAGCAGGTCGATTCGACTGGAGGACTCTTTGGGCATCTGTTAGTAGACATTCTACCCAAACTGGTGGCGGGTTTTCACTTCCTCAACTGATGGGAGGCAAGCCCTGCCTGCGTGGGATGCGCATCACCGTAGGCGCCATAGTAGGGCTGGTTGCCGCCGGCCACTCTTTCGACGGGAGACCTCCCCGTGCTCAGGCAAGAGTTACAGACGATCCTGGAAGGCAGCGCGGGGTGTTGGGCCACGAGGACGCTGGCACCGGCTCCCAGCCCGGGGGGCGGCGGCGTTGTTCCGATGGGTTTTCACAATTACAATGAAGTGAGACTGTATGACCGACTTGGATCGCATCACGCGTAGTCCTCAACTGATGGGAGGCAAGCCCTGCCTGCGTGGTATGCGCATCACCGTAGGCACCATAGTGGGGCTGGTTGCTGCTGGTCACTCCTTCGACGAAATTCTGACAGCCTATCCGTACCTGGAGGAAGAGGATATCCGGCAGGCTCTGGCGTACGCCGCTTGGCGAGTCGAAGAGATCGAGGTGCCGCTGCCGGCTGCATGAGGATCCTGGTGGACATGAATTTGAGCCCCCTTTGGGTTCCGTACCTTGCGCGTCATGGTTTTGAGGCGCTTCACTGGTCTTCAGTGGGCCGGCCTTCGGCCCCGGACGCCGAGATTCTGGCGTTTGCTGCCGCCAACGGCTATATCGTTTTCACTCACGACCTGGATTTCGGGATGCTTCTGGCGGCTCACGAGACTCGTGGACCGAGTGTAGTTCAGGTCCGTTCGCAAGACGTGCTCCCGTCCGCCATCGGTGAGGCCGTGCTCGGTGCGATTCAGGCCGCTCAACCTCACCTGGAAAAGGGCGCCATCGTGACGGTGGATCCGGTCCGACAGCGAATCCGGCTGTTGCCGATCTGACCGCCTGCATTGTCTGCCGAAAAAACTGCCCACGAGAGGGAAGTGGAGAGGCATGACGCTTGACGAGCTTCGCACCACCAGGCGTGAGGAAATCCTTCGTCTCGCCGCCCGGCGAGGCGCTCGCAATTTGCGGGCCTTCGGATCCGTGGCGCGTGGGGAGAACGATGTGCACAGCGACGTCGATTTCCTGGTTGATCTGGACCCTGGCCGCAGTCTTCTGGACCTTGCCCGGCTCCAGCGGGATCTCCGGGAGCTGCTGGCCGCAAAGGTAGATGTTGTGTCGTCTCGCGGCTTGCGCGACCGCGTTCGGGAAAGAGTCTTGCGGGACGCCGTGCCCTTATGAGGGATGACCGGCTGCGCCTCGAAGACATCCGGGATGCCATCGAGAATATCGAGAAGTATTCCGGGCACGGTCGCCGCGCATTCGACGAAGACGAACTGGTTCGGGTTTGGATTCTTCACCATCTCCAAATCATCGGCGAGGCTTGCCGCGGCATCTCGGAGGGCTTCCGCAGCGCTCATCCGGACGACATCTGGTCCGACGCGAGCAGCTGCCGCAAT
>JACOSH010000438.1 GCA_016178945.1 Acidobacteriota bacterium | reverse complement strand
TGCGCCTTCGGCGATTTCGATAATGACGGCGACCTGGACGTCCTGGTGGTCAATATGAACGAGCCGCCGTCGCTGTTGCGGAACGATCTGGCCGCCGGCAACAAGAACCACTGGCTGAAAGTGAAATTGATCGGCGTAGAGAGCAATCGCAGCGCGATTGGCGCCCGCGTGACCGCCATTTACGGCGGCCGCCGCCAGAGCCAGGAAGTGTTGGCCCAATCCAGCTTTTATTCGGTCAATGACCCGCGACTGCACTTCGGGCTGGGTTCGGAAGAGCAAGCAGACCTGGAGGTCCGCTGGCCCAACGGGCGGCGCGAAGGGGTGAAGGCCGTCCGTTCGGACCAAATCGTTACCCTCCAGGAGGGGAGAGGCCTGCTTCCCCGACGCAAATAAACCACTTGGGATAATCCCGAGTACGGCCTGTACTAGAACCGTACCCGCAAAGAGATATTCAGGTTTCCCCTCAACAAACCGATAAAGAAACTGAGAAAAGTTCTGGCTTTTCCGCACTACGTATCTGTAACATTGTGGGCGGGCTACCACGAAGAGGGGCTTTTCACCAGGGACCGCGTGAGGGGGAGAGATGAGGGCACAGACCGTTGAGGTTGGCAGTTCGAACGGTAGGATTCTTTGCTGCACGGTATTTCGGTCGGGCGGAAAGAAGTTGCTCGCCAAGGGCCACGTGATCAACGAGGAAGATATCCGGGTGCTGGAATCGGAGGGGATGGAGAAGGTCTGGGTGACCGAGCTGGAGGAGGGCGAGGTCGGCGAGGACGATGCGGTAGCCACCGTCGGGAGCGAAATGGGCTGCGGCTGCTATGAGATCCGGATGGCGGCGGGCGGGCGCGCCAACCTGGTGGCCACCGAGAATTGTTGCGTGCTGGTGGACGACGAGCTGCTTAAGCAGCTCAACACGACCTCCAGTGTGGTGATCGCCACGGCGACTAATTTCAGTTTTGCCCTCACCGGGCAGCGGATCGCAATGGTCAAAAGCGCGCCCTTCGCCGTGGCCCGGGAAGAACTGGACACCTTGATCGGGATCCTCAAGGAGCGGGGACCCATTTTGCAGGCCCGTCCGGTTCGCAGCCCCTCGGTGGCAGTCCTCTATACCGATGCCACCAATGGCGAGCGAGCCCGGCAGCTTTTCGAGGGCATCATGCGTCAGCGCCTGGAGCGGTTCGGGGTCAGCGCCAATTTTGTACTGGCCTGCACAGAGGACGAAGGCGCGGTCAGCCGTTCGCTGCAACATCTGATCCGGTCCAGGCCGTCTCTGCTTCTGGTGGCATCGACGACGGCGCCGGCCGGACCCGGAGACGTGGTAGGCCGCGCCATGGCCCGCATCGGCTGTCATATCGAACGGTTCCTGGCGCCGGTGGAGCCGGGCAACCTGCTGATGCTGGCGTATCGGGAAGATGTGCCGATCGTCTCGGCGCCCGGCTGTTTCCGCTCGAACAAGCCCAACGTGATTGACCTGATGCTTCCACCGTTGTTGGCCCGCTACCGGGTCACCGGCTGGGAGGTGGCCTGCCTGGGACACGGCGGCCTGCTGGCCTGAGCGATCCTCTGTTCCGCGGGCCGAACCTCCGAGCGGCCCGTGCTTTCGACCGGGCGTCTCCCCACGACGCCCGGTCGGTTTTTTTCCAATCCCTACCAGGCGGCCACCGACCCGTCCCCGTGGAACACGCGGGCCATCGGGCGAGTTCCACCGAATGGATACTTCTGCAACGCCGCCTCGCTCAGGTCGAAGCCTAAACCCGGCTTGGCCGGCAGCGGGAAGCGTCCGTTGACCATGCGCATGGCGGGGAAACCGAGCCATTCTTCCCACACCTTCTCCTTCATGGCCGGCTCGACGCCGCTGCAAATCTCCTGGACCAGGAAGTTCGGCATGGCGGCATCCACGTGGAGCGTGGCGATTCCGCCGATGGGTCCCTCGCAGGCGTGCGGCGCCATGGAGATCCCGGACGCCTCGGCGCATGCCCCGACCTTCCACAGGGCCGTGATGCCGCCCACGTGGTTGATGTCGGTTTGCAGGATGTCGACCACGCCCATCTCGATCAGGGCCTGGCAGCCATAGGCCGCCACCAGGCGCTCGCCGGTGGCGATCGGCGTCGTGGAGCGCCGGGCGATTCGCGCCATCGCCTTGACGTTCTCCGGCGGGCAAGGCTCTTCGACAAACAGCAGGTTGAGCGGCTCCACTTCCTTGACCAGGATCGAGGCCACGGCCGGGCTGGTCTTGGCGTGGAAATCGATCGCGACGTCGATGTCAGGTCCCAGGCCCTCGCGGAGCAGTTGCATGGCTTTCACCGCCCGGTCGATGTTGCGATGGGTTTCAATCCACTCATAGTACCCGGGGATCCCGCTCTTGAAGCAGGAAACGCCCTGCTGGACGGCCACGCCGCGCAGGCGCTCCAACTCCTCCCGCGTGCGCGCGCCGGCATGGTAGTAGCCCCGGACGCCGCGCGGATCGAAGGGACCGCCCAGCAATTGGTAGACGGGCAGTCCCAGTACTTTACCCCGGATGTCCCACAGCGCCTGGTCGATGCCGGAGATGGCCGAGCCCATCACCGGTCCGGCGCGATAGAAGCTGTGCACGTACATCGACTGCCAGTGGTGCTCCACCTGCATCGGGTCGCTGCCGATCACGAATTCGCGAAAGTCGTTGACGCAGGCCGTTACGGCGCCGGCCTTGCCTTCCAGCGTCCCTTCACCCCAGCCCACCACGCCGGCATCGGTCTCCAGTTTCACGAACACATACGGGCGGTCCGAATCCGGCGTGAGCGACACGCCAAATACCTTCAGGTTGGTGATCTTGATTTTGGAGCCGGCGCCGGAGAAGGCGTCCCGCCCCAGCGCATTCTGGGCCAGGGCGGGCGCGCATCCGCAGCCGGCCGCGCCGCCCAGGAATTCACGCCGCTTCATGCTTTGTACCTCTCGAGAGCCGCTTCCTGGACGGTGATTCCCAGGCCGGGTCCGGTGAGCAGCGCGGCGAACCCATCCTTGACGGACTCCACGCCGCCCCCGGCGATCGCGGCGCGCATCTGACGGTCCGGTTCGGCCGCGGGCAGCGGAATCTGCTGGATGTAAAAGTTCGGGAGGCTGGCCGCCAGGTGCAGCGCCGCGGCGGTGGCGATGGGCCCGCCGTCATGATAGGGCGCGACGGCCACATAGTAGGTCTCGGCCAGCGCGGCCATGCGGCGAATCTGGGCCAGCCCATTCCGCGCCAGGCTGGGACGCAGGATATCGACGATCTCTTCCCGCAGCAGGTCCTGGAACTGGCCGGCGCGGTGGATGTGGCGTCCGAAGCCGAGCGGCGTCACCGTTTCGGCCGCGATCTTGCGGACCGTGCCGAGGTTCGCCAAGGGACACGGCTCTTCCAGCCACAGCAGCCGGAAGCGCTCCAGAGCGGCGGCAGTGCTGGCCGCGTCTCCGGGCGTGAGGGCGCCGCCGCCGTCGAGGACGAAGTCGCAGTCTTGCGCCGCCGCGCGCAGCCACTCCATCTGGGCGCGCACCGCCCGGATATAGGCCTGGCCCTGATTCCGCGCAGCCGGTGATGGCGCCGGGACCAGACAAGCCCGGTAGCCGGCGTCGCGCGCCTGTTTCACCGCGTCCGCGGTGGCCTCAATGCGCGCCAGCGCGCGCACCTTGTTGCGCGTGGGACCGCCCAGCACCTGGTAGAGCGGCGCCTTGGCCAGCTTGCCCGTGATGTCGAGCAGCGCCATGCCGGCGGCCGCCTCCATTCCGGGAATCGCCGCCAGATCCCGGCGGAGGCGTCCATAGGCGGTGGCGGGCTGGCCGGCGACGATCTTCCGGGCTCGGGCCAGCTCGTCCGGGCTTACGTCCGCGCATTCACCCCACCCGGTCAGACCGGATCGCGTGCGGCAGCGGATCGCCGTGTAGGTCCGCTGGGAGACCGGCTCCCGCAGCGGAAAGGCTTCCAGATCGGCAATCGCCAGCGGGCCTGGATCGGCGGCCGCGCCGGCGGCCTGCGGCGCCAGGCGAAGCCTTCGCAATCCCCTTGCGTTCATGATTCACTCCCACTCGATGCCGCGCTGCCGCATCTCCCGCTGGAGCTGAGAGGCGGAAAGGAATTGTACCGCATCGATGCCTGCCTGTTTCGCCGCGGCGACGTATTCGGCGATGTCGTCGGTGAAGAAGCACTCGCCGGGCTCGCAGCCGGCGCTGGCCAGGGCCGCCTGATAGATCTGGGGCGACGGTTTCATCGCGCCGACCTCGTGCGAGAGGATGTAGTCGTCGAAGTGCCGGAGGATGGGGTAGCTCTCGCGCACCATCCCGAAGTGGATGGCGTTGGTGTTGGAGAGCAGCAGCACGCGATAGCGCCGCCGCAATCCCTCCACCAGGGCCTCGGAAATCAAGGTATCGGGCAGGAAAACGGAGCTCCAGATCCGGCAGAAGCGATCGTAGTCGATATCGGCCTCGAGCTGCGCGCAAAGCTGGCGCACGAAGTCCTGAGGCGCAACCTTCCCGGTTTCAAAGCGGCGCACCAGGTCGGTCGAGCCGATGCGGCTAGGGATCTCATCGGCGCTGTAGGGGCACAGCTCCGCCATAGCCCGGTAGCCCCGGCGAAAATCAAACGGGATGATGACCTTGCCCAGGTCGAAGATGACGGTTCGGATCACTGTACTATTGTAAGGGGCACCACTCCCTGAGAGGAGCTTGAGAGGATAGCGCATCATGCTGCGAGTGATGTTACAGGCGCCGCGCGGGCCGGTGACGGTGGTCGCCGGGGAGCCTTCCGAGCCGGGGGTGGGCGAAGTGCTGTTGAAGATGGAGGCCTGCGGGACCTGCCACTCGGACCTGTTTGTGGCCAGTCTGCCCAACCTGCCGCTGGTCCCCCTGACGCTGGGACACGATGGGATTGGGCGTATTGTTGCCCTGGGATCGGGTGTCAACAATGTGAGCGTGGGCGACCGGGTTGGGCTCACCTTTTTGGCGGGCACCTGCGGCGAGTGTGAGTTCTGCGCGTCGGACCGGGAGCGCTATTGCGCCAGGCAGTGGAATTCGGGCTACACGGTTCACGGCGCCCTGGCCGGCCAGGCCGTGATTCGCGCCCAACACCTGGTGCGCGTGCCCGACGGACTCGCCGCCGCGGTGGCCGCCCCGCTGTGCTGCGCCGGCTGGACCGCTTACGGAGCTCTGCGCGAGGCCGGCGCCGCCGACTCGGTGGCGATCTTCGGC
>JACOSH010000010.1 GCA_016178945.1 Acidobacteriota bacterium | reverse complement strand
TACGCCCGCCACGTCGCGGTCAACGACATCTCGTTTGAAGTCGGCAAGGGCCAGATCGTCGGCTTCCTGGGTCCCAACGGCGCCGGGAAGACCACGACCATGCGCGTGCTGACTTGCTTCCTGCCCCATACCCAGGGGCGGGTCGAGGTGGCAGGCTTCGATGTCATGCAAGACCCCCTGGAGGTCAAGAGACGAATCGGCTACCTGCCGGAAGCGCCGCCCCTCTATCCGGAGATGGAGGTGGTCGAGTACCTGACCTTCGTGGGCCGGCTCAAGGGCATCTCTCGCGCCGATGTGGCCAAGCGCGTGGATGAGGTTTCCGAGCGCTGCGCCATCGGCGACGTCAAGACCAAGCTAATCTCCAAGCTGTCCAAAGGCTACCGGCAGCGCGTCGGACTGGCCCAGGCCATCATCCACAACCCCGATGTCCTGATCCTGGACGAGCCCACCTCGGGCCTGGACCCCAAGCAGATCATCGAAACCCGCGAGCTGATCCGCAATCTCTCCGGCGAGCACACCATCATCCTGTCGACTCACATCCTATCGGAGGTCGAGCACTCCTGCCAGCAGGTCATCATCATCGACCACGGCAAGCTGGTGGCCACCGATTCGGTGGCCAATCTGACCAACCGGCTGCGGGGGGCCGAGGCGGTGGCCGTCGAGATAGAAGGCGCCGGAAACGCCGACGCCGCGCGGCAGAAGCTGGAGCAGGTCTCCGGCGTCAGCCGCGTGATCCTCAAGGAGTCCAACGACTCGCGCAGCACCTTCGAAGTCGAAAGCTTGCAAGGCCGCCACATCCGCGCCGACCTGGCGCGCGCCGTGGTGGGCGCGGGCTGGAACCTGAACGAGCTGCGCCCGGTCGGGCTGAGCCTGGAAGAGATCTTCCTCCAGTTGACCGAGACCCCCGACAAGAAGGGAGACCAGAAATGACGAACATTCTGATCATCTGCCGTAAAGAGATGAAGAGTTACTTCGCCTCGCCCATCGCCTATCTGCTGATGGCCATCTTCGCCGTGATCTTCGGATACTTCTTCTACAGCGCCACGGCCTTCTTCGTGATCCGCGGTATGGAGTCCCAGATGATGGGCCGGGGCATGCCGATGGACGTCAACGAGTGGGTGATCCGCCCGCTGCTGTCCAACGCCAGCGTGATCGGCCTGTTCCTGATCCCCATGATCACGATGCGGCTGTTCGCCGAGGAGAAACGCTCGGGCACCATGGAATTGCTGATGACTTCGCCGGTGCGCGACCTGGAAACCATCTTCGGCAAGTACTTCTCGGCCCTGCTGATGTACGGCTGCATTCTCGGGGTGGCGGCCTTGAACCTGGCGATTCTCTTTCTTTACGGCAAGCCCGACTGGAAGCCCATGCTGGTGGGCCTGCTCGGGCTGCTACTGCAAGGCGGTTCTCTGCTGGCCATCGGAACCTTCATTTCCACGACCACGCGCAACCAGATCATCGCCGGCGGCGCCACTTTCGCCGCCTGCCTGATGCTGTGGGTGCTGGACTGGGTCGCCGCCTACGAGCAGGCGGCCTGGGCCAAGGTGGTCTCGTACCTGTCGGTGGTGCAGCACTTCGAGTCCTTCGCCAAGGGCGTGCTGGACTCCAAGGACGTGGTCTTCTTCGTATCCATGATTATCTTCGGGCTCTTCCTGACGGCGCGGTCGCTGGAATCCCTGCGGTGGAGGGCGTAACATGCAAGCAAGCTGGCTCAAGAAGCGACAGACTCAGTACACGGCGTATTTCACGGTCTACCTCCTGATCATCCTGGCGGCGCTGGGCGCGGCCAACTGGCTGGCCCAGCGTCACAACAAGACCATCGATTCGACCTCCAGCAAGAAGTACAGCCTGTCGGACCAGACCGCCAAGGTGGTCAAGGGCCTCTCGCAGGATGTCACCGTCACCTACTACGACAAGAGCAGCCAGTTCGGCGGCTCGACCGGCGGCGCGCGCGACCTGCTCGACCGCTACAACAACCTGTCGTCCAAGCTGCACGTGGTCTACGTCGACCCGGACAAGAAACCCCAGTTGGCCAAGGCCGCGGGCATCAAGAACTACGGCGCTATCCAGGTGAAGGTGGGCAACAAGACCGAGGAGGCCAAGAGCCTGTCGGAAGAAGAAATCACCGGGGCCTTGATCCGGGCGCTCAAGACCGGCGAGCGCAACGCCTGCTTCGTCAGCGGCAGCGGCGAGCACAGCCTGGAGGAATCCGGACGGTCCGGCTACTCCAGCGTTAAGGAAGCTCTGGAGAAGAACAATTACAAGACCCGCACGGTTTCTCTGCTGGAAGCCGGCGGCGCCGGCGCCTCGCCCGCCGAGACCGCGAAGAAGACCGTGACCCTCCCGGAACCGGGCAAAGACGCGCCCGCGGCTGCTCCCGGCAAAGCCCCGGAGGTCCCCAAGGACTGCACCGTCCTATTGGTGGGCGGTCCTAAGTACGACTACCTCCCGCCGTCCGTCGCCGCCATCAAGAGTTACGTCGAAGGCGGCGGGCGGGCGATGCTGCTCCTCGACCCGGGCCTCAAGCTGGGACGCGAAGAAAACAGCGGCAGCCCGGCGCTGGTCAAGATGCTGGAAGGCTGGGGCGTCACCCTCAACAAAGACCTGGCGATCGACACCAGCGGTATCGGCCAGATCTTCAACCTAAGTGAAGTCGTGCCGCTGGTCACCAACTACGAGTCGCACCTGATCGTGCGCGAAATGAAGGAAACGGCCACCGCCTTCCCGCTGGCCCGCACGCTGGAGGTGAAGTCGGAAGGCAAGGTCACCGTGGAGAAACTGTTTTCCAGCTCGCCGAACAGTTACGCCACCACCAACCTGGGCTCGCCCGAGATCCGCATCGATCCAGCCAAAGATAAGAAGGGCCCGCTCGCCCTTGCCGCCGCGGGAAGCTACAAGGGAGACAAGGAGGGCCGCTTCGTGGTGGTGGGCAGCTCCGGCTTTGTCGCCAACAACATTTTCCGCTTCAACGGCAACCGCGACCTGTTCCTGAACATGATGAACTGGCTCACCTCCGACGAGGATCTGATCTCGATTCGTCCCAAGGATCCCGAGGACCGGCGCCTGTCGCTCAACCGCAGCCAGATGTCGCGTATCTTCTTCTCGACCGTGGTCGGACTGCCCCTGATCGTGATCGCCTCCGGCCTGATGGTCTGGTGGAAGCGGAGGTAACGTGAAATTCCGGGGACTCCTCATCGCGTTGGTCGTGCTCGCCGCGCTGGGCGGCGGGGTGTACTGGTCGGAGAAAGCCAAGAAGGCCGAGCAGGGCAAGCCGGCCAAAGACGCGCCTCCCAAGGTCCTCACCATCCCCGACGACCAGTTCAAAGAGATCCGCGTGCAGCGCAACAGCGGCGAAGTCACACTCGTCAAAAAGAACGACGCCGGCAAATGGCAGATCGTCGAGCCCAAGCCGTTGAACGCCGATCAGGACTCGGTGACCTCCATGGTCTCGACCCTCTCCTCGCTCACCTCGGACCGCCTGGTGGAGGAGAAGGCCGACGATCTCTCCCCCTTCGGCTTGAAGACGCCGGCCCTCGAAGTCACCATCACCAAGAAGGACGGCAAGACCGAGAAGCTGCTGCTGGGCGATGAGACGCCGACCGCCAGCGGAGTCTTCGTGAAGCTGGCCGGCGACCCGCGCGTCTTCACCGTGGCCAGCTATTCGAAGACCAGCATCGACAAGAAGGCGCAGGATCTCCGCGACAAGCGCCTCCTGACCTTCGATTCCGATAAGCTGACGCGTGTCGAGCTGGCCGCCAAGGGCGCTCCGGTCGAGTTCGGGAAGAACAACCAGAACGAATGGCAGATCCTCAAGCCCAAGCCGCTGCGCGCCGACGGCTCGCAGGTCGAGGAGCTGATCCGCAAGCTGAAGGACGCCAAGATGGACACCTCGGTATCAGAGGAAGACTCGAAGAAGCACGCCGCGGCCTTCGCCGGCGGAACCAAGGTGGCGGTGGCGACGGTCAGCGACGCCAACGGCAACCAGTCGCTGGAAGTCCGCAAGGACAAAGATAAGAACTACTACCTGAAGAGCTCAGTGGTCGAGGGGATCTTCAAGGCCGGAAACGACCTGGGCGAGGGCCTGGACAAAGACCTGGACGCCTTCCGCAACAAGAAGCTGTTCGACTTCGGGTTCAACGATCCGACCAAGGTGGAAGTCAACAAGACCGTGTACCAGAAGAGCTGCGACAAGTGGATGTCCGGCTCCAAGCAGATGGATTCCGGCACCGTTCAAGCCCTGGTCGACAAGCTGCGCGACCTGGCCGCGGTCAAGTTCCTGGACACCGTGGCGGCCGCCGCGCCGGTCTTCGAGGCGACCGTCACGTCCAAAGACGGCAAACTGGTGGAGAAGGTCGCGATCGCCACCCAGGGCGACCGCCACGTCGCAAAGCGCGAAAACGAGCCCGCCGGGTACGAACTGGACACCAAGGCCCTCGGGGAGCTGCAAAAAGCGGCCTCCGAGGTCAAGGAATTCCAGCCTCCCAAGGACGAGAAGAAGAAAGACGCCAAGAAGTAACTACTCCTTCTTCTTAGGCGTTGCCTTCTTCTCCACAGGCGCCGGCGGCTTGGGACGCCAGAAGGCCGGGTCCAGCGCCGCAATCGCTTCCGGCGGATTGCTCAGCTCCGGCAGCACGCGGTTGATGTAGGCCTCGTTGGACAACACCGCCTCGGCCGAGGTGCTCAGGTAGGTCTGATACCCGGCCGAGCCCAGCAACTGCTGAACTCCGGTCGCGCCGTCGAATTCCGCCATCGACTTGCCCAGCGCGGTGATGTAGTAGACGATGCCCTGCTGCCCGGATGCGGACTGCGAAACATAGCGCGTCAACTGGTTGCGGTCCCAAGCCGCCTTGAACAGCTTTAGCAGCTCTTCGAATTTGTCCGCTCGCCCTGGACGAATCCGCACCACCGTAGTCCGGGTCCAGCGCAACTGGCCGATCTGCCTGGTGGCTCTCTCGGCATCGGCGGCGGTCAGGGAACTCAGATCCAGGCGGCGCCTGCGAGCTTCGCCGCGCCCGCTGACGATGCAATTGTTATAATCCTGGAACAGCTTGGCCGCGCCGGCCGGGCCCAGCGCCCTGGCCAGCGATCCAAAAAAGGCGTCCAACCCCTGTTCCATCTCCCCGTAACTGGCGCGCTGCGTGGTCAGATAGACGGTGTTCCACTCACCGTAGATGGTCTCGGAGGCGATCCACACGTCTCCTTTGTTGTGGCGGTTGATGTCGACCACCTTCTTCATCACTGCGTCGAACTCGGCCCGTTTTTCCGGCTTCACCTTCACGACCAGCACGTCCAGGTACTCGCCTGGGGCCTGCGCGATCCCCGCCGCGGCAAACAGAAGGCCCAGAGTGCACGCCAACGCTCTTGGTTTCATCGAAGCTCCTTGAACAAGTGACTCATCGCCCCATGATAGTACACTGAGCAGGTGTACGGTCTCCTAACCGATCTCTACGAGCTGACCATGGCCGCCGGCTACCACGCGGCTGGAAAACAGAATCAGCCCGCCGCGTTCGAGCTGTTCCTGCGGCGCCTGCCGCGCCACCGCGACTACGTCATCGCGGCCGGCCTGGAGCAAGCGCTGGACTATCTGGCCGCCCTCCGGTTCTCGGGCGAGGAGATCGAATACTTGCGCGGCTTGCCGCAGTTCGCGCGGGTCCCGGCGGACTTCTTCGAGACGCTGAGCCGGTTCCGTTTCACGGGCGACGTCTGGGCCGTGCCGGAAGGAACTCCGCTCTATGCCGGCGAGCCGATGATGACCCTGCGCGGCGGCCTCCTCGAGACCCAGATACCGGAGACCTACCTGCTCGCGGCCCTCTCCTTCCAGACCCTGGTCGCCACCAAGGCCTCGCTCATCGTGGCCGCCGCGCGCGGCCGCCGCGTGGTCGAGTTTGGCACGCGCCGCGCCCACACGGCCGAGGCCGGCCTGCTCGGCGCGCGCGCCGCTTACATCGGCGGCTGCGTTGGCACCAGCAACACGCTGGCCGGTTTTCGCTTTGGCATTCCGGTTCTGGGCACGGCGGCGCATTCCTGGGTCCTGTCGTTCGGCTCCGAGCAGGAGGCCTTCCGCAAGCTGCAAGAGGTGTTGGGGCCCTTCACCGCCTATCTGGTCGACACCTACGATTCTCTGGAAGGAACCCGGCGCGCCGCCGCGCTGGGTCCGCCGCTGTGGGGCATCCGGCTGGACTCGGGCGACCTCGAGGCGCTCTCGCGCCAGGCCCGCCGCATCCTCGACGACGCCGGCCTCGATCAGGCCAGGATCATGGCCAGCGGCGACCTGGACGAGCACCGCATCCGCGCGCTGGTCGACGCCGGGGCCCCCATCGATTCCTTTGGCGTGGGCACCGAACTGGCCGTGTCGGGCGATGCCCCATCCATGGGCAGCGTCTACAAACTGGTCGAGATCGACGGCCGGTCGACCGCCAAGCGCAGCGAGGGCAAGTCCACGCTGCCCGGCGCCAAACAGATCTTCCGCTTCCCCGACCGCGATATCCTGGGATTAGCGGACGAGGCTTGTCCGGCGGGTGCCGAGGCGCTGCTGGAGCCGG
>JACOSH010000437.1 GCA_016178945.1 Acidobacteriota bacterium | reverse complement strand
GCGTTGACGTCGGTGACGGCGCCATCCAGGCGCGGCCGGTTCAGTTGCCCCAATTGGGAGTTCAATTGCCCGGCCACCTGGTCGACGCTTTGGTCCACGCTGGCGCGGCCGCGGGCGAAGGCGACGTTGGCCGCAGTGCGGGTGTCGATGGCGCGCGCGGTCAGCGAAATCGGACCCGCCCGCAGCGGTGTTTTTGTTTCGCGTCGCACGCCCGCCGCGCCGCCCAGGACCGACCCGGCCTTTTCGTCCTTGGCTTTCCCCAGCTCCCCCGCCTCGACATTAGCCACGATGACAGCGTCGGCGCCCAGGCTGCGGCCGATGCTGGCCGCTGTGTCCGCATCCACGGTTCCAGCCACCTGGCGCTCCTGGAGCGCCTTGTCCACTTCGTTGCGGTTCACCATGCTAAAAGCGCTGGCATCGAGCTTCTTGTTCAGCCGGTCGGAGACGGCTTGACTGACATCGGGGGTCGGAGCGCCCTCCTGGAAACTCAGCACGGCCAGGCGCATCTTGCGCGCTTCTTCAGTGACGGGCTGCGCGGCAAGGGGCCGCGCGGCGGAGACTGCCCCCGACACGGCGGCTGGTGGCGGCGCGGGCGAGGCGGGAAGGTTGGAAGTGGGGGCCGGTTTGGGGGCCGGAGCCTCCGCAGGCTTGGGGGCGGCTGCTTTCAGCTCGTCGCGCAAGGCCGGGGTGGTTTGGGCGCGCGGCGCCCGCGGGGTGTCGCGATTGTCCTTGCGGAACAATACTTTGGGTTGCGCCTCTTGCTCCGTGGGCGATGCCGCGAGGTTCACCGCGATCTCGGTCACCCTTTGGCGCTCACGCGCCTGCCACACCACCGCCACCAGCGCCGTGACCGCGAATGTGCCGGCCAAAGTCAGGGTGCGCGGTTTCCACAGCCAGGCGAACCGGCTCCGGGGAGCCGGATCGAGCGTTTCCAACAGTTGCCGCCGCAACGCAGGATCGCTGAGGGCCTCGCGCAGCGTCTCTTCCCGCGCCAGCTCGTCGAACAGCTCCTGATCCCGCAGGGCCGCGGCGAAGAGTCTCTCGCGCTCTTCGCCGGTCAGATTGCCGGCCGCGTAACCGCCCAACAGTTTCCGGGCTTCTTTGGGGTCGGTCATGATTCGCTCTCCCAACTTCCCTCCATCAGCTCCAGCAAGTGCTTGCGGCAGCGGGAATCCCAGGTGTAGATCGTGTTGATGGAGCGGGCGCCCATCTCCTTCTGGATCTCGGGAAAGCTCTTCCCCTCCAGCTTCATCCGAAACAGGCTCCGGCAGCGCTCCCCCGACTGCCGCAGGGCGGCGGCCAGGCGGCTGGTCATCTGCTTCCGCTCCAGAAGGGTCAGCGGACTGGAATCCAGGTTGGGAATCTGGATCTCATCCACCGAGACGCGTGTGTACTCGCCCCGCCGCTGCGCCTTGCGATGCAGGCCGGCCAGCTTGAAGCGGACGATCTGCAACGACAGCGGCACCAATTCCTCCAGTCGAGTGACCTGCGCATACTTTTCATGCAGTAAGATCAGGACCTCCTGCGCAAGGTCCTCGGCGGCATCCCTCTGTGTACGAGATGCCGCGAAGGCGACGATCCTTTCACGCAAACAGCGGAGGATATCGTCCCGGTCCACTAATCTATTTTACGCCCGCCCGATGGACCGGTTACTGGCCATTGCCCGCCGCGCGTTTCCGGCGGGCGTCGAAGAAGTCGAACACGTCGCGCATGCTGGTGACGCCGATGATGAAGTGATCGTCGTCGGGATGCTCCCGGTAGTCGAAGTTGGCGAGCTTCTTGCGCGCGATGGCGGCGGCCGCCCTCGAGGATTCCGGCGTCACGATGGTGTCCTTGGCGCCCTGGCTGAACAACACCGGCATGTCCGGCGCGTTGTCCAGCGGCAATCCGGCGAGGTTGCCCGCGCCGGCGACCGGCGCCAGCGCCTGGAAGCGCCCGGCGTGGCGGAAGCCCACCCCGAAGGTTCCCATGCCTCCCATCGAGTGGCCCGTCAGGTAGACCTGCTTGGGATCGACGCGGAACACCGCCAGCACGCGGTCGATCACCTCCAGCACATCCTTCTCGCTGTTGGCGACGTACATCCCGTATTGGCCGCGCCCGTTGGGCGCGACCCCCAGATAGCCGCGCTCCTGGGCGAGCTGCTTGAAGAGATTCTCGCCGTTGGCCGGATTCAGGTACCGGTCGAAGTAGGCGTTCTCATCGCCGCCCGCGCCGTGCAGGGCCACGATCAGGGGCCAGTTCTTCGACGGGGCGTACCCAGCGGGGACGAACAGGCGAAAGGGCTGCAGCGTATTGTCGATGCTGGAACGGTAGGCCAGGCGCAGGTCGCCGGTGCGGGCGGCGAACGGCTTGCGTCCGTGGCGGAGATCGGCGGCCAGCGCTTCCGCCAGGTCGAGGTCGCGGTGGAGGTGGAAGGGCTCGGACGGGGCGCGTATCGGACTCAGCGTTTTCCGGAAGCGGTTGGCCAGCGGATGGGCGACGCCCGCGGCGTCGCCGGCATACTCGCGCGTGGCTCGCTCCAACAGCGTGAGGATGTATTCAATCGATTCCGAAGCCGCAGCCTGGCCGGGGCTCTTGGCCGGCGGGAGCGCATCGAATGCGCCACGGAGCCGGGCCAGGCGTTGGCCCGCGGCATCGGCGGCCAGGAAGGCGCGACTCTCCTCCAGCGCCAGCGCGCCGCCGGCGGTTCGCAGCTCGTAATGCACGGTGTAGCTGCCGGGGGCCAGCTTGTCTTTGAACGTCACTTCGACGTTCCGCATGTCGGTCAGCTCTTGCTCGTCGAGCGGCCTGACCTTGTTCCCTTCCGCCG
>JACOSH010000419.1 GCA_016178945.1 Acidobacteriota bacterium | reverse complement strand
CACCGTGTCGGGCGTGGCCGGGACCTGGCTGGGCATCGATCTGGCCGCGGGCGGCAGCGGATCCGGACGGGGCGGCTGAGGCTTGCCGGTGAGGGTCGTGATCATCCGCGAGACGTTGACCGTGTACACCGTCACGTTGGCAACCTGCGCCTCGATGAGGGCCTCGCGCAGCCGGGTCTCGCTGGCGATGTCGCGGGTCTCGGCGATCGACAGGATCACGCGCCGGCGGCTGGACGGGCGGCTTCTGAGCATGCGAACCGCCTGTTGCACCGCATCGATCTGGCGCGAGCTGGAGCTGCCCGGCTTGAGCTTCTTAAACGCCTCGGAGACTTTCGCGGCCTCCGAGGTGAAGCCGGTCAGGACCTGAAGCCGGTGGTCGAAAGCGATGACCGCGGCTTCGCCCTGGTCGCCGATCACGATGGACTCCAGCAGGCTGCCGATTTTCTGGATCTGCGGCAACACCGCCTCCATGCTGGCGTTGGCCTGGACGCAGATCACCAGGGACAGCGGATGATAGGTCGCCTCCACGCGGATATCCTGTTCCTTGCCGTTGTCCAGCAGGCGGAACTGGCGGGGCTGCAATCCGTTGACGGTGTTGCCGTCGCGGTCGTGCACGGAGACCGGCACTTCGATCTCGATGACGCCGCCGGTGAACTTGGGAAGCTCCGCCGGCGGCTGTTTGTTTTGCGCGGCCAGCGACACACCGATCAGGCCAAACAGGAGGAGTCGGCTTTTTCCCATAGCATCTTCGACGTTAGGAGCGCACGCCGCGTTCCGCCCCCGTGACCGCGTGTTCGGTGTCGCCCCGCAGCAGGTCCAGCATATGCGGCACCAAATCCACAATAGCATTGAGCGATTCCACCGCGCCTCGCGGAGAGCCGGGCAGATTCACGATCAGAACGCTGCCGCGGGTGCCGGCCACCGCGCGGGAGAGCACGGCCAGCGGCGTCTGCTCCCGGCCTTTGGCGCGCATCAGCTCGCTCAAGCCGAGAATCTCGCGATCCAGGATGGAGCGCGTGGCTTCGGGCGTGATGTCGCGCGAGGCGATGCCCGTTCCTCCCGTCGTGAAGATCGCCGACAGGCGGCCCGCATCGGCCAGCAGGGCCAGCCGCGCGGCAATCTGCGGGGACTCGTCGGGCAGCACCTCCAGCACCGAGACCTCCCAGCCTAATTGCTCCAGCCGCTCGCGCACCGCCGGTCCGGAGCGGTCGGCGCGCGTGCCCGCGTGCACCGAATCGCTCACCGTGATGACGGCCGCTTGCGGCGTGTGCCTGTCTCTCATCTCTTCCTCCGGTAATCCCCGCTCTTGCCCCCCGTCTTCTCCAACAGGCAAACGTTCTGAATCTCGATCGACTTGTCGAGAGCCTTGGTCATATCGTACACGGTGAGGGCCGCCACCGCCGCCGCCGTCAGGGCTTCCATCTCGACGCCGGTCTGCGCCGTGGTGGACGCGGTGGCGACGATCCGCACGCCGCGGGCTTGCGCGCGGACTTCCACGTCGGCGTGCGTCAGCATCAGCGGGTGACACAGCGGGATCAACTCGGCGGTCCGCTTAGCCGCGGCGATTCCGGCGATGCGCGCGATCTCCAGCGGATTGCCCTTCGGATTCTCCGGGAGTCTTCGCAGCACCGAGGGCCGGATGCGGACGAAGGCCTGGGCGCGCGCGGTGCGCCGGGTTTCGGACTTGCCCGAAACGTCGACCATGCGGACCGCGCCGGCATCGTCGTAGTGAGAGAGCTTCTTCATTTGAGCAGCACCCGCATCCATTCCCCCGCCTTCCATTCCTCGCGATCGGCGCCGGCCACCAGGAAGGCGTTGGCGCGCGCCAGCGCCGGTACGTCGCCGGAGCCCTGCCACGGAATGGGGGTCAGCTCCGCGCCATCCTCGCTCAGGCGCGCCGGCAGGAAACGCGTCAGGCCCATCTTGTGGCGGAAGTCCCGGGTCAGCTTCGCCCGCATCAGCGGCAGCGCGGTTTCGGTCTGGCCGGCCAGGATCTCGACCGCGGCCCGCGCGAAGATCTCGAAGGTGACCATGGTGGCCGCCGGATTGCCCGGCAGCCCGAAGAAGAACTTGTCGCGGACGCGGCCGAAGACCAGCGGCTGGCCGGGCTGGATCAGGACGCGGTCGAAGTAGAACTCGGCGCCCAGATCGGCCAGCACGGTTTCCACCAGGTCGTACTTGCCCTCGGACACGCCGCCGGACAGCAGCAGCAGGCCGGCCTCGAGACCGCGCTCGATCTTGCTCCGGGTATCGCCGAATTCGTCGCGCGCCACGGGCAAGATCCGGGGACAGCCGCCCGCGCGGGCCACTTGCGCCGACAGGGAGTAGACATTGGAGTTGCGGATCTGGAAATCTTCGGGCGTCTGATCGGGCTCCACGATCTCGTCGCCGGTGGCCAGGATCGCCACTGGCGCCGGGGCGTACACGGGTACGCGCGTGATCCCGACCGTGGCCAGCAGCGCCACGTGGCTGAAGTCCAGCCGCTGACCCGGCGAGAGCAGAAGCTGGCCGCGGCGCGCCTCCGAGCCTTGCGGATTCACAAACTGCCCAGCCTTCGCCGCGCGGTCGATATAGACTTGGCCGCCCTCCCGCGTGACGTGCTCGACCATGACCACGGCGTCGGCGCCACGCGGTATCGGCGCTCCGGTCATGATCTCGACCGCTTCACCCGGTCCGACCTCACACGCGTAGGACTCGCCGGCCCGCACCTCGCCCGCCACTCGCAACGCTGCCGGGACGTCCACCGCGCGCACAGCGAAGCCATCGCGAACCGAGCGGGCCAGAGCGGGATAATCCCGGTCGGCGCGGACCGCGCGCGCCAGCACCCGGCCCGCCGCTTCCGCCAAGCCCACCTCCGTCTCCACCGGCAAGCCGGCGTGCGCCTTCACGCGCTCCAGGACACAGGCGCGCGCCTCCGCGAAGGAAAGGGTGGGCACACACATATTCTATCGGGATTCGCTACCGTGGGACCGCGCTGGACGCCGACTACCGCTCCCGAACTTGCAGAGGAGGTCAGCAGCCGATCAACCGCTGCGAAGGCGCTCCAACTCCACCGCAGCCACAGTTCGCAAGTCACCCAGATCGTACCGGACGGTGTGCCAGATGAGGTTCTCGTCGACGCCCTCGTACTCGTGCCGGTAGACATTGCCTGCCGCGGCGACAGCCACCCGATCGATTTCGGGGTGCCGGTCCTTGAGTTCCGCCGGGAGGCGTCGGGTCGCTTCCGAGATGATTTGCACACGAACGACGGCATACAGCGTCTTTCGGTCGGCGACGAAATCGTCGCGATCCATTCTCGCCGTGAACTCCAGGGTCGCGTCGATGTTGTCCACGATGTCGCGCAGGCGCTGGGCGGGATTCCTAGAAGGCATGGACGGCATCGCGCAGGATGCTATCTCGGAGCGGCTTTAGGGTCCTGCGGTTTACCACGTCGCCGGCGCCGTTGAGGATCTCGTTAATGTAGAGCTTCAGCCTCGCGTATTCGAAGATCCCCATGGGGCGGTCCTGATCAAGTTCCACCAGCACGTCGATATCGCTGCCGGCCCGCGCCTCTCCGCGCGCCACCGAGCCGAAAACCGCGGCATGGGCCACGCCGAAACGCCGCAACTCGCCTTCATGAGTGCGCAGCGTTTCGAGAATAACGTCCAGCCAGTCATTCTTGCACTTTCGAGTTTACCAGACGGGCTACGGCGCGAGCGTTCCGCTTATCACGCGGGAAGGCGCCCGTGGGCCGGCGTTCAGGGGATCTTGGCGACCCTGCCGTCCGGCTGGATCAGGATCTGATCGGCGGCTACCTCAATAGGGGGCGAGGGCTGGATGGCGGCGATCTTGGCCGCTTGCTCGGAGACCAGGCGGTAGTAGAGCCTGGCCCGCGCTTCCAGGCTTGCCTTGGGAGCCTGGAATTCGAAGGTTTCGCGCCGGGAGCGCTGCGGCGCGATGCGGGTGTCGCTTCCCACGCGCACCGCGGTCCAGGGCATGGCCGGGTTACCGTCCCGGTCCACCAGGACGGCTCCGAAGCTGGCGCGACCGGTGAAGACCTCGGCGCCCCCCGGGGCCTTGACCGCAAGCTCGAGCCACAGTTGGCGGATACCGGGGATTCCGGTGGGCATCAGGTGTCCCGAGCCGGCGTTGGT
>JACOSH010000127.1 GCA_016178945.1 Acidobacteriota bacterium | reverse complement strand
GGAAGCCAACGCCTACCCCGGTCCGGCGCTGGTGAACGTGTTCACGACTTGCCAGCCGGAGCACGGCGTGGCCGACAATATGGCCGAGCACCAGGCCAAGCTGGCGGCCGACTCCCGGACCTTCCCGGTGTTCATCTACGACCCGCGGAAAGGGCAGCGGTTCCGGGAACGCCTGAGCCTGGTCGGCAACCCCAACGTGAAAGAGGACTGGTACAAACACCCCAAGACGGGCGAGCAGATCGACTTCGTCTACTTCGCGCGCACCGAAGGGCGCTTCGCGAAGCACTTCGACAAACAGGGCAATCCGTCGGAGACGCTGCTGCTGTCGCAGCACGAGCGGCTGGAAAACTGGCAGATGCTGCAGGATCTGGCGGGCATCAAGTAAACCCGGACGCGGGGCCCATGATCGTCTACACCGGCTCGATTGACGATCCAAGGGAGCTGATCCAGTTCTTCCGCCGGCAAGCTTCCCAGTTGCGGGCCTTGCGAAAAGTCCGCATCTCGCGGGAGAAAACCGTGGTACTGGACGTGAACCGGGACGGCATCGAATTCCCCGGCTTGGCCTACGGCAGCCCCACCCTGGAGACGCTGTTGCGCGAGTTGGGCGTCGTTTTTACTCCCCAGACCCTGCATGATCCCGGCGCCACGCCAGACGGCATCAAGGAGTACCACCTGAGCGCGCGCTGGACCTGGGGCCACGAGCGGGTGATGTAGCGGTCCGACGCGCCGGGGCCGCTCGCCGGCTGACAACTACATCCAATCGCGTGAATCCGGGCGTTATGGTGACAATCTGGTGACAACGGGCGTGAGCAGCACTCCTGATGGAAAGAAGGAAACTGTTCGTAAGCTCTAGAATTGCTGGTGCTGGAGGAGAGGGTCGAACTCTCATGCCCATTGAAGGGCGCGGGATTTTGAGTCCCGTGCGTCTGCCAGTTCCGCCACTCCAGCCCTGGGAAGAAGGCTTCCTCCCGATGGTAACACGAGGCGCCTGGCGCCGGCGGCCGCACCACATAAACTCGCAGGGGACCGGCGTGGGCTCAGTCCAGCATGTGATCGCCGAGAGCTTTGGAGACGGCGAGCGGGCCGCGGGACTCCATGAACGGCGCGGCGGCGGGGCGCCTGTCTCCCAGCTCCCGAGGCGCACTTAATCGGCCGGTGACCGTTTCCGAGGTACAGCATGCCGGAGCAGTGCGGCAGCAACTTCCGCGCAGTCCATACTCCAGCGAGGCCGTGGCCCTCCATACTACCGGATACACCTTCGATCGCGAGTTTGCGGCGTGACCCTTGACGAGCAGGGAGCCCTGTGGGTCCTCACCATCCAATGGACGGCTGTATCAGCGCCTCGAGCCGACTGCCCATAGGTCCCCGCGCGGACCGCCGTAGACCCGAGCGCCGTTCTCGCGGCGGAGCCGCCACAGGTCGCGCTGGCCGGGGCGGAAGTGCACCAGAAGGGTGAAAGAGAGTGCGGGACACGCGGCCGCAGTAACCTTGAAAAGTCGGCGTATCACGCCGAAAGTTCATGCTAGCATGTATCTGTGGACCGGCCCGGATACGTGCGTGAAGTTGAGGCGGCCTTTGCGGTCCATCCGGTAGTCGCCATCCTGGGGCCCCGGCAATGCGGTAAGACCACGCTGGCCCGGATGTTCGCCGGCCACAGCCGGGGCCGGGTGACCAGCTTCGACCTGGAAGATCCCACCGGCTTGGCCCGTCTCGAGGATCCCAAGCTGGCTCTCCAGGATCTCCGCGGCCTGGTGATCATCGATGAAATCCAGCGGAAGCCGGCGCTTTTTGAAGTGCTGCGGGTGCTGGTGGATCGCAGGCCCAACCCGGCCAGGCTTCTGATTCTGGGCAGCGCCTCCAGAGACTTGATCCGGCAGAGCTCGGAAACGCTAGCCGGACGAATCCGCTACCTGGAGCTGACGCCCTTTCAACTGCGGGAGGCCGGAGCGGATCATACCCGGCGGCTCTGGCTGCGCGGAGGCTTTCCGCGCTCCTACCTGGCCCGCTCCGAGGCGGACAGCATGACCTGGCGCAAGGCCTTCATCTCCACGTTTCTGGAGCGCGACATTCCGAACCTGGGGCTCCGCATTCCAGCCGTCTCCCTGCGGCGGCTGTGGATGATGCTGGCTCATTGCCATGGCCAGACGCTCAACACTTCCGCGATCGGGCGCTCGCTGGGAATCGCCGACACGACGGTCCGGCGCTATCTCGACATCCTGAGCGGAACCTTCATGATCCGCCAGCTCGCCCCCTGGTACGAGAACATCTCCAAGCGCCAAGTGAGAGCTCCCAAGATCTACTTCCGGGACAGCGGCATTCTCCATTCCTTCCTGGGAGTGGACGGCTATGCCGAGCTGCTCGCCCACCCGAAACTGGGAGCTTCGTGGGAGGGCTTCGCCTTGGAAGAGATCATCCGGGCGTCCGGAGCCGGGGAGGAGGAAATCTTCTTCTGGTCGAGCCACGGTGAGGCCGAGCTGGACCTGCTCCTGGTCCGCGGCGGGCGGCGGTCCGGATACGAGGTCAAGTACACCAGCCGGCCGGCGGTCGCCAAGTCGACCCGCATCGCGATGCGGGACCTGAAGCTGACCCACCTGGATGTGGTCTGTCCCGGCGGCGACGGCTTCCCGATCGGCGAGGGCATTCGGGCCATCGGATTAGCGCGCCTGATCGAGGATCTGGCGGGACAGCAGCGGTGACACACCGGACCGCCAGGGGATCGCAAAAAGCGTCACAATCTACCTATGAAACGCCTCCCGTTGCTCGTCCTCTTGGCCGAGGCTTTGTCCATCGCTCCCGGCCAGACCGGTCCGGCCCGCGTGGTCTCTCCCGACGGGCAGATCGAGTTCGAGCTCACGACGCTGCCCGAGTCTCTCCTACCACGTCTCCTACCGCAAGAAACTCTTGCTGACCGCATCGCAACTGGGGCTGGAGATCCAGAACCAGGCGCCTCTGGGCCCGGGAATGGGCCTGGCCGGGATCACCCCGGGGACAGCCGACGAGACCTATACGGTCCCGCACGGGAAAACGAACCCGGTCCGCAATCACTACAACTCGATCCTGACCGAGGTCGTGGAAGGGGAGCAGCGCCATCCGCCTGTACCCGGCGTGGTAGCAGGCTCGGGCGGCCTAAAGATCTGGCCCCGTCCAACCGAAGTATAACCGAAGTATTACAGGGTCAAGAAGGGCACGCTGGGAACCTTCGAGATTCGTTGCGAAGGAGGTTGCAGGATGCCCGGGTCGCTATTCCTAAGGTTTGAGTACGAGTGCTGTGGCGGTGAACCTGCCCGGGTATACAATCACAGCATGATGCTCCGTACCGCGCTTGCAATGCTGCTGGGGCTGCTGCCGGTCCTACCGGCGTGGAGCCAAACCGTGGGGGCCAGTCTACAAGGGACCGTACTCGATCCAGCCGGGGCCGTGGTGCCGAAGGCGCAAATCGAGATCCGGAACGCGGGCACCGGGGCGGTGTGGGCGCTGGCGAGCGACGACGCGGGCCGCTACCGCGAGCCGCTGCTGCCGCCCGGAGACTACGAGATCCGGGTCAATTCCCACGGCTTCAATACCCTGGTGCAGAAGGGCATCCGGCTGGCCGTGGGGCAGGACGCGGTGGTCGACTTCGCGCTGGAGCTGGGCCGGACCGGCGCCGAGATCAGCGTCTTCGCGGACGCGACGCATATCAACCTGGTCTCGGGCTCGCTCAGCGGGCTGGTGGATGAGCGCCAGATGCGCGACCTGCCGCTCAATGGCCGCTCTTTCCAGCAACTGGCCCTGCTGCACCCGGGCGTGAACGCCGCGCTGGCGGCGGGCAACGACGTGGTGGGCGGACGCGCGCCGAAGATCTCGATCAACGGAGCGCGGCCCGAGCAGAACAATTTCCTGCTGGACGGGACCGACATCAACAACGTCTACAATAAGACGCCCGGATCGGTGGCGGGCGTGCTGCTGGGCGTGGAGGCGGTGCTGGAGTTCCAGGTGCTGACCAACGCCTACTCGGCCGAGTTCGGGCGCGCGCCGGGCGGCGTGATCAACGCCATCACGCGGTCCGGGACCAATGAGTACCACGGGTCGGCCTTCGAGTTTCTGCGCAACTCCAAGCTGGACGCCAAGAACTTTTTCGATCCGCTGACCCAGCCCATCCCGCCCTTCAAGCGCAACCAGTTCGGGGCCGTGGTGGGAGGCCCGATCCGCCGGGATAAGACCTTCTTCTTCGTCGCCTATGAGGCGCTGATCGAGCGGCTGGGCATTACGGGCGTGGCCAACGTTCCCGACGCCGCCGCGCGCCAGGGCAACCTGCCCGGCGGCCGCACCGTGCCCCTTCATCCGGCCATCCCGGCCTACCTCCAGACGCTGTTTCCAGCGCCCAACGGGCGCAACCTGGGAGGCGGCGCGGCCGAGTACCTGTTCTCGAATTCGCAGCCGACCAACGAACATTTCGTGCAGGGGCGCGTCGATCACCACTTCCTGTCCAAGGATTCGCTGTTTGCGCGCTACACGCTCTCCAACGGCAACGTGGACCGCCAGCCGTCCAACAAAGTGCCGATCGCCTTTACCAAGGAGAGCTCGCGCAACCAGTACGTCACGCTGGAGGAACAGCACATCTTCTCGCCGGGTCTGCTGAACACGCTGCGAATCGGTTTCAACCGCTCGGTCTCGCTGGCCGACAACGTCCGGCCGGTGAGCATCCCGCCGGCGCTCTCCTTCCTGCCGGGCGAGCCCTTCGGGTACATCACCATCACGGGTCTGGTCACCGAGCTAGCGGGCGACTACCGGTTGCCGCGCAACGACCGGCTCAACAACTACCAGTGGGGCGACACCCTGTTCTACACGCGCGGACGCCACGGCGTGCGCGCCGGGTTTTCCGGCCAGCGCCTCCAGTTCAAT
>JACOSH010000443.1 GCA_016178945.1 Acidobacteriota bacterium | reverse complement strand
GCGTGGAGCGTCCAAAGGACCGGCAGCAGGAAGAAGCGCATTGGTAGATTAGATTATGTCACCCGATGTGGCGCTCGGAAAACAGCAGCGACCGGCAATTTCCGGTAAACTGAGCAACATGATCCAGGACACCCGCTACAATCCAGCCCGCAAGCCGGAAGAGTTCCGGCAGCACGATGAAGGCTCGCCGGGGATGGTGAAAGAGTTCTACCGGCTGAATCACCGGCTGCAGACTCTGGATTTCGTCCTGGCCAAGAAGAAGGAGTACCTGCCGCCGCGGCGGCAGCAGATGGGAATCTGGGAGTTGATGGACCTGCTCGACACGCTGGTCGATGAGAGCGATCCGGACACGGATCTGTCGCAAACTCAGCACAACCTCCAAGCCGCCGAAGCCGCGCGCCGCGACGGCCAGCCGCGTTGGTTCATCCTGGCGGGCTTGATCCACGATCTCGGCAAGATCCTCTGCCTGTTCGGCGAGCCGCAATGGGCGGTGGTCGGCGACACCTTCCCGGTGGGATGCGCCTATTCCGACAAAGTGGTCTACTTCGACTACTTCCAGGACAATCCGGACCGGCTCCTCTACACGACACCGTGCGGCATTTACCAGGAAGGCTGCGGCCTCGACCAGGTGCACATGTCCTGGGGCCACGACGAGTACATGTACCACGTGACGGCGCCCTACCTGCCCGAGGAGGCGCAATACATCATCCGCTACCACTCGTTCTATCCCTGCCACCAGGAGGGCGCCTACCAGCACCTCATGAATGGCCGCGACCGGGAGATGTTTCACTGGGTGAAAGAGTTCGCCAGGTACGATTTGTACTCCAAGAGCGACCGGCCGGCGGATGCCGAAGCGGTGCGTCCCTATTACGACGAGCTGATCCGCGAGTTTCTGCCGGGCACGCTGCAATGGTGATGTGATACATTCTCCGGCATGAGCAGGTATGTGTTTCTGCTCGCCGTCTTGCCGGCATGGGCGCCGGCTCAGACTTCGCTCGGCACGTCTTCGGTCTCCGGCCAGGTCCGCGACTCCAGCGGACTGGTCGTGCCCGGCGCCGCGGTCGAGCTGGCCGACGCCCAACGCGGCTCAGCGCGGCGCACCGTATCCAACGATACGGGGCAGTTTCATTTCCCCGGCATGCAGACCGGTCTCTATACGTTGAAGGTCTCCAAGACGGGCTTTGAAACCTACACCTATTCCAACTTTCAGGTGCAGGTGAACCAGAGCGTGAACCTGGATGCAACGCTCAAGCCCGGCGCCGTCACCGAGACGGTCACCATCAACGCCGCCGGCGAGACGCAGTTGCTGGAAACCTCCTCGAATTCGCTCGGCACGGTGGTGGACAACTCGCGGGTGACCGAGCTGCCGCTGAACGGGCGCAACTTTTTGCAATTGGCCGTGATCACCGGCGGCACCGCCGTTCCGGTCGGCAACTCGGACCGCGCCGGCTCGCAGACCGGCCACGGCGCGCGCGCGATCCATATCGGCGGCAACCTGGAAAGCGTTACCAGCTACCTGATCAACGGGATCGTTTCCCGCGGCTCGCGCCTGGGCGAAGCTTCGTTGAACGTCTCGGTGGCGGCCATCGACCAGTTCAAGATGCAGATGAGCTACTTTATGCCCGACCAGGGTCCCAATCCAGGCATCGTCAACGTCATCACCAAGAGCGGGACCAACCGGCTGCACGGCGAACTGTTCGAGTTCGTCCGCAACAAGTCGTTCGACGCCCGGAACTACTACGCGCCGGGTCCCGAGCCGCTGCATCGCAATCAATATGGATTCGCCCTGGGCGGTCCCGTTGTGAGAGACAAGCTGTGGTTCCATGCACACCAGGAGGGGTTGCGGCAGATCCTGCGCTTCTCGCAGCGCGCGTTCACGCCCTCGGCGGCGATGTTCGGCGGAAACTTCGCCGAAGTGCCCCAACCGATCTTCGACCCCTTCACGTTCAACTCCGCCACCGGGCTGCGTCAGGCGTTCGCGGGCAACCGCATCCCCGAGACCCAGATCCACGCGGTCTCCAAGCGCCTGCTGCCGTACTACCGCCCTGGGTCGAGCTACGCCCAGCGGCCGCAGAACCTGTTCGCCAATCCGGCCAACCGGCTGGACGACGACCAATTCAGCCTCAAAGTGGATGGGGCGCTCTCCAGGCACAATCTCTCCGCGAGCTTCTTCTGGGAGGACTCGCCCGCGGTCGTGGAGGCGATCATGCCGCTGGCCGGGGCGACCTATCCCTACAACAGCCAGATCGCCGCGCTGCAGCACACCTTCACGATCGGGCCGTCGCTGGTCAACATCGCGCGCGTTGGATTCAGCCGCGCGACGGTGTTCAACCGGGGGGAAGGGTTCTCGGGCGGTGAGATTCTGGACCAGATCGGCATCCCCGGCACGCTGGACAAGCGCGGAATCACCGGCATCACGATCCAGGGTTTCGCCGGATTCGGCCGCTCGGGCGGCCCGCTCGGCAATGCGGACAACACCTATCAGGTGGATGAAGCCCTGAGCTACAGCCGCGGCAAGCACAGCTACCAGTTCGGCGTGGGCATCCGCTACAACCGCACCAAGCAGCAGAACGCCAACGCCAATGCGCTGGGCAGTCTCTCGTTCCAGACCGTGTTCAGCGCGCAACTGGCCCGCAATGCCGCGGGTCAGCTCGCCCCGCAGGCCAATACCGGGAACGCGTTCGCCGATTTTCTGCTAGGGGTTCCCACCAGCGGCCAGGTCATCGGACTCGATCCCTTCTATTACCGCTACACACAGTGGTTTCCCTACCTGCAGGATTCCTGGCGCGTGTCGCGCACCCTGACGCTCAACTACGGCCTCTCCTGGTTCTACTCCAATCCTCCGGACCCGCGCGGCTCGGGACGGGCAGTCCCCCACATCTTCGAGTTTTCCACGGGCCTGCTGAAGTACGCGGCGCTCGGCGAGATCGACCCGCGGGTCTTCCGTCCGGATCGCAACAACTGGACCCCACGATTCGGCGCCGCCTGGCAGCCGGCCCGGCTTAAGAATACGGTCATCCGGGCGGGCGTGGGAGCCTACTACGAAGACACGGCCCTGATCGAGGCGCAGTTCTCGATGGTGGCGCCGCCCTTCCAGAATGCCGTGTCTTTCCTCAACCCTCAGACCGATCCGCTGCCCACTTATCTGCTGGGCAAGAACGTGTTCCCGCTGATCCCGCTGCCGGCCTTGACCAAGGATTTCGCGGCCAACCTGCCGCCAGGGTTTTCGCCCTTCGGGGCCAACCCGGACTCGCGCATCCCCTATGTGATCCAGTGGAATCTCTCGGTGCAGCGCGGTTTCGGCCGGAGCGACGTCGTGCAGATCGACTACCTGGGCACCAGCGCGCACCGGCAGCAGAACCGCTACGACATCGATCAGTGCATCGCTTCGGCCGCGGGCCGCTGCGACCCTGCCGCCCGCCCGTATCCCCGCTACAATAGCATCCTGTACGCCGATAACAACGGGAATCTGAACTACGAGGCCCTGATCGCCAAGCACCAGCACCAGTTTGCCGGCGGTTTTTCGCTGCTCACCAACTACACCTTCTCGAAAACCTTGACCGAGGGCTGGGAGGGCGGGGGCGGCACGCAAAGCCAGTACAACCGCTGCCGCGCCTGCGACCGCGGTCCGGTTTCCTACCACACGCCGCACCGGGTGGTGACCTCGGCGTTGTGGCAAGTGCCGGTGGGACGCAAGCGCCGCTTCGGGAGTCACCTGCCCTTGGCCGCGGATCTGGTTGCCGGCGGATGGAACCTGAACGGCATCCTGACGTTCTCCACGGGCCAGACCTTCACCGTGACCGCCCCGAATCGCACCGGCAGCAATAACTCGGCGGTGCGCGCCAACCGCCTCTGCGATGGGCGCGATGACTCGCTGGCGGGCAACCTGCGCAACAACGGCGGAACGTATTTCCAGACCGCGTGTTTCCAGCCCGCCGCGCCGAACTTCTTTGGCTCCGGCGGCCGCGGCATCCTGCTGGCGCCCGGCATCCACAACTGGGACGCCGGTATCGACAAGAGTTTCCCCCTCACCGAGCGCGGCAAGCTGGAATTCCGGGGCGAGTTCTTCAACCTCTGGAATCACACGCAGTTCAACCAGCCGGCGGCCGATTCCGGCGATCCGGTCAATTTCGGACGAGTGGCCTCGGCGCGCGCCCCGCGCCTGGTGCAACTCGGCGTGAGGCTGGTTTGGTGAACCGGCTGGCTGCGAGCGCCGTCGTGGCGCTGTGCCTGATCGCCTTCCAGTCCGGCCCGACTCCTCGTCGGTCCGAGGCAGACGCCACTCGCCGCGCGGAAGCTCTCGACCTCGGTTCGGTCACGATGGAAGGACCCGCCGAAGCTGTGGCCGATTCCCTGGTCAACCTCAAGTTCCGCTTTACGGTGGGCAAGGCTGGAATGAAAACCGGCGGCGGAATCCGCCTGGCCTCGGCGCACGGTCTGGGCGCGGAGTGGGGCGGCAATCGCCTGCAAACCCAGGATCCTCTGGCCGAGAATTATCTGGCAGCCCCCGCTGAATTCGCCTGGACTTCGCACCAGGGCGTGCAGAACCCCCTGTTCAAGCGCTACCACCCCTGGCAGAACATTCACCAGTTCCTGCTCACCGGCGCCGCCCACAAGCCCGGCGACGTCGTGGAAATCGCTCTTCACGGTGTCCGGCTCCAGCGCTGGGACGAGGCGGCCTTCACCCTGAAGTTCTACGTCGATCCGTTCGGCAATGACGACTATCTCCCCCTGCCGCGCAATCCCTCCTTCCGGATCGTTGGCGCCGCGGCCGCCGAGATCAACGTAATTGCCGCGCCCGACTGGATTGCCGGCCGGCCCGGATGGGTACACGTGTGGATCGGCGATGCTTTTGGGAATCCCGCAACGGGATTTCGAGGCGTCATCACCTCCGGCTATGGCGAGCACGTCTTCCGGGCCGGCGACGGCGGTGTCCACCGTTTTGAGAACGTCGTCCTGCCCAACCCCGGCGTCTACCGGATCGGCGTGCGCGAGAAAAACGGGCAGCTCCAGGGTCAGAGCAGTCCGATCGTGGTGCGGGACGCGGCTCCGCAAGAGAAGCTCTACTGGGGCGACATCCACACCCACACCATGTACTCGGACGGCCGCGGCGCCCCAGACGAAACCTATGCCTTTGGCAGGAACGTCGCGGCCCTCGATTTCGCCGCCGTCACCGACCATTCCTTCATCACCGAGGACTGGATGTGGGACGAGATTCGTAAGACCACCCAGCGTTACTACGAGCCGGGCCGGTACGTGACCTTTCTGGCCTACGAGTGGAGCGGTCAAACCGACGTGGGCGGCGATCACAACGTGTACACTTCCGATCCGGACCTGCCGCTGATCCGCTGCTACTCCTACTACAACTACGAGAACCTGCGCATGTACCACGGCCCGCGAAAGGGCGCCAACCACGTGGAGGATCTGTTCCGGATGCTCGCCGGGCAATACCGCAATGAGAACATCCTGGTGATCCCCCATTTCGGCGGGCGCCAGGGTAACCCGGCCTGGCACAACCCCGAGCTCCAGCGCCAGATCGAGATCTTCAGCGATCACCGCCGCTCGGAGGACTGGGCCAACAAGTTCCTGGAAAAAGGCTACCGCGTCGGGATCATGGCCTCCACCGATAACCACGCCGGTAACGCAGGGTACGGAGTCCGCCGCCGCCAGGTGGTGGCGGGGGAAGAGGGTGAAGTCTATTCCCGAACCAGCCCGATGGAGCGCGGAACGGCCCTGGTCGCGGCCTACGCCTCCGAGCTCACGCGGGACGGCATCTTCCAGGCCCTCTACCACCGCCGCACCTACGCCACGACTGGTTCGCGGATCGTCCTGCGGTTCGAAGTGAATGGCGCGCTGATGGGATCCGAAATCCGGGCCGGCGGTCCGCCCCGGATCACAGCCTGGGCCGAGGGAACGGCGCCAATCCGGACCTTACGAGTGGTGAAAAACGGGCGGGTCGTGTATTCGATCGCACCCCAAGCTCTGGGGGCGAAACTGGAATACACTGACCTGTCGGGCGACTACCAGAACAGATTCTACTATCTCGACCTGGTTCAGGAAGACGGCGAGAAAGCCATCTCCAGTCCGGTGTGGGTCAACTAGGCGAAGCTGAGTGAAAGGCAAAGACACAACTGGTTCGTCGCACCAAGACTCCTATCAATAAACACCCCCTACCAGCGCGTCCCGCACGCGCAGATACCATTCCGGACTGTCCTTCGAGCCCGGCGGATCACACCAGCGCCGGCTGGTGTGATTGGCGGCCAGCGCGACATCTTGCAGCGCGTTGCGGCGGATGAGCGACCGGATGGTGACCGGACCGGCAGGCGCCGGGGTTTCCGGACTCCAGCAAAAAGCGGCTCGCCAGGGGCCGTAGACAGCCGTATCCGAACGCGAGTCAACGGGCGGGAGAGCCGCGGGCCGCGGGCGGATGTCCGGGACGCGCGCGGCGGTGATGCGCAGTTCCATGGGGTAGATGATCCACCGGTCGTCCGTGTGCAACTGCGCTTCGACGCGGATGCGGCCGGGCCGGGCCTCGGCGGGAATCCACAGGTCGAGCCAGTAGCAGAAAACCCGCTCGGTTTCCGAGGACCGGCCCGAAGCGGGCGGAGCCAGCAGGTCGAGCCGGTCCGGAATCGAGGATTCCTGGATCTCGCGGTAGAGCGAAGTCCGCACGCTGTTCTCGGGGTTTTGAGCCAGGTGCAGCTCGAATGCCTTCCCCGGCGGCAGGCTGACGACCACATGGTAAGACGCATAGGCGTTGCGGGCGACGGACGGCGAGAGGATCTCGCGTGGGGTCCCGCCGCGATCGGCGGCGACGATGCTGCCGGAGGGATCAATGCGGCGGAATTCCGAGTAGACCCGGACAGACTGCGCGCCCAGCAGCGCCGGAAGGAACAATACGGCAAGCCTGGACACGGTCAGATTGTGCATTCTGGAAGGGCTTCGCGCAACCGGCTGAGCCCGGTGGCCGAGATCCGGGTATGTTTGAGACTGAGTTCCCGCAGGCCGCGCATGCGCGTGAGGTGATCGACGCCGGCGTCGGTGAGGGCGCAGTAGTTCAAGTAGAGGGTTTGGAGATTCGAAAGCGAGGTGAGGTGCGCGATGCCGCTGTCGGTGATTCCGCGGGCGCACAGGTCGAGGTGGCGCAGCCGGGGGAGGCCGGCCACCACCTCCAGAGAGAGGTCCGTCACCCACGGTCCCAGCCACAGCACTTCGAGATTGGTGAGCCCGGCCAGGTGCGCGATGCCCGCGTCGGTGACGCTGGTCTCATGAATCTCCAGTTGGACCAGGGAGGTCACCTCGCGCAGTTGGGCCAGTGCGGCGTCGTTGATGCGCAGGCAGCGCTCCAGGCGGAGATCCTTGAGAGGCAGATGCGCGAGGGCGGCCAGGCCGGTGGCGTCCACGTGGCTAAAGGGAAGGCTGAGGGTCTGGAGCGAATCCAGCTCGCTGAGGTAGGCCAGGTCGCGGCCGGGGAACTGGGCGTCGCCCAGCAGCAGCCAGCGTAGCGACCTGAGGCGCGACAGGTGCGCGAGAGCGCCGCCGGTCAGCGGGCTGCCCCAGATGCCGAGCCGCTCCAGCGATCCCAGGCCGGCCAGTTGGGCCAATCCGGCCGCGGTGAGAGAGTTTCCCCCGATGGTGAGCTGCCGCAGCGCGGTGCATCGGGCGGCGGGCGCCAGCTCGGAGTCCGAGAGCCCGAAGGTGATCAGGCACTGCAAATCCTTCGGACCCAGATCCGGGAGCAGGGCGTCGCCGGAGAGCAAAGCCAACTCCTGCCCCGCGGGCACGGCGACGGCGCCTGAAGCAGGACCGAGCGGCCGCCATCCGTCGCGAAACTGGGCTTCCTCCCAGGACAGGTCCGTGAGATCGGGCGCGCCCCACTCGCGGACGAACAGCGGCCCCAGCGACTCTTCGGACGGAAACCGCACCACTCGTTCCACGGGCGCCAACTACGCCTTCTTTCGATACGGGTAGAACTCGAAGCGCGCCTCGCGGATCGGCGTGCCCAGGACCTCGATGCGCTTCAGGTCGCGGGTTCCTGCGCCCAGATCTTCGGCCAGGCGCAGCGTGCTGTCGCTGGTTTCGAAGGGCGGCGTGCCGCGGTCGGCCATCGGGTCGTAGCCCATGACCGCGGTGGCGACCGCGTCGGTGCTCACGGGATTCGTGCCCGCGATCAGCACGCCGGGGTCGACCCGGTGCAGCGGGCGGTTGATCCAAGGCCCTTCGCCGCCGGTCATGGTGCGGATTCCGTCGATGACGGCCAGATGGATGGGACGCGCGGCCACCAGATCGGCGACCACGCGCGGCACGCGGTAGCCGCCTTCGCGGGGCGATTTCGGATCGTTCTCCGAGGGGACGCTCCTGGACGGCTGGCGGTGGCCGGAGTGGAACATGCCGCGGCCGCCGCGAGGCAGCAGGCTGGGCTCGTCGACGCCCGCGCCTTCGCCGTAGATGGTGCAGGGCGTGATGCCAAAGCAGTTCTTCATCGAGAGGGTGACGCCGGTGGTGTTGTGCTCCTTGAGCTTGGCCAGCGAGACGAACACATCGCAATCCTCGTAGGAATGGTTGAGGTCGTAGGAGCGGAACATATGTCCGCCTCGCGGCACGGGGAAGTGCGAGTACTCGCGCGCGCGGCCCAGGTAGTTGGTGTTCTCGAATTCGACACGCGGAGCGGCCGACAGGAAGTCGCGCGGATTCCAGCCGCCTTGCAGCATGTATTCCTCGACCGGATCGGCGGTGGACCAGGCGCTTTCCAGCAGGCGGATGCGATGCGCGCCGGCGCGCCCCATCAGGTGGCAGGTGGCCCCGATCAGCGCGTGGTGGGTCCACTGGGCGTCTTCGAGCGGAGCGTGGTGCAGGCGATACGTCGGGCTGCCCGTGAGGTTGAGCTTGATGGCAACGGTCTTGCCCTTGACCAGCCGGCCCAGGCCGCCGAGTCGATCGAACAGCCGGTCGAGCGCGGGGGCGAGCTCGGCGCCGTACGAGCGGCAGCGGGCGATGGCCACCGGTGCGGCAGGGGCGGGCGGCGATTGGGCGAATACGGGCCGGCTGAATCCAGCCCCGGCCGCGGCCGCCATCCATTGGCGGCGGGTGCAGCAGTCGATCATGACTGGATTATAGTGCAAGTAGGACGGAGACGCGGCGAAGTTCTGCTATCGTAAGGGGTACATGCTCACCCGGAGAGAGGCGGTGCTGGCGGCGCCGGCGGTGGCCGCGGGAGGGGGCGGAAAGCGGATGGAGCTGTGCCTGCACCAGACCACTTCGGCCGCGGCTGGGTATCGCCAGTCGCTGGAAGGTTATGCCAAGGCGGGAATCCGGCTGGTGGAGGTGATCCCGCCGCGCGTCGAAGAGTTCGCGCGCAAGGAAGGGATGGCGGCCGCGCGGCGGCTGCTTTCCGATCTGGGCCTGCGCGCGGTTTCCAGCGGCGGCGTGCGCGGTCTGGCCGAGCCCCACGAGGGACGGGCCAAAGCGCTGGAAGAGCTGAAGGCCCGCGCGCCGATGATCGCCGAGATGGGAGTGGACCGCATGGTCTGCCCGTGCGGGACCACCGGCAAGTTCACCCTGGACGACTACCGGCGCGGCGCCGACAACCTGCGCGAAGCGGGCGAGATCGTCAAGCCGTACGGCATCACGGCGATGCTGGAGTTCATGCGCGGCTCGACCTTCGCCGGAACCCTCGAGACGGCGCTGGAATTGACGCGCCAGGCGGCGCATCCCAACGTGCGGCCAATGTTCGATTTCTACCATTTCTGGGCCGGCTTGAGCCGGCTCGAGGACCTGGAGCTGATCCGGCCCGGGGAGATCCATCACGTGCATTTTCAGGGCGTCCCGAAAATGCCGCGGGAATTGCTCGACAACGGCACGCGCGAAATGCCGGGGGACGGGGTGAGCCCGCTTGTGCCGATTCTGCGGGCGCTCCGAAGAAAAGGATACGGGGGTCCGTTATCGGTCGAGCTGTTCTACCCGCGCCTGCAGCAGGCGGATCCGTACCAGGTCGCCATGGAGATCCGGCGCAAGGCCGAGCCGATCCTGAGGCGGGCGGGTGTGGCCTGATGGACGAGGTGGTGGTGCAGGCCCAGGGTCTGACCAAGATCTTCCGTTCCGGGGACAGCGATCTGACCATCTTCTCGGAGTTGGATCTCCAGGTGCGGCGCGGCGAGCAACTGGCGCTGGTGGGGGAGTCCGGCGCGGGCAAGTCGACACTGCTGTACCTGCTGGCCGGGCTGGACCGGCCAACTCGCGGGACCATCCATTTCGGCGCGCGGGACTTGTCGGCGATGGCGAATGCCGACCTGGCCGGCTTCCGCAACCGGGAGATCGGGTTCGTGTGGCAGAGCCATAACCTGCTGCCGGAATTCACGGCGCGGGAGAACGTCATGATGCCGCTGTTGATCCGGGGAGCGCCGGAAAGGGAGGCGGCGGACGCCGCGCAGGCGCGGCTGGAGGAAGTGGGGATCGCCGCACGCGCGTCCCACAAGGCGGGCGAGTTGAGCGGCGGGGAACAGCAGCGCGCGGCTCTGGCACGGGCACTGTCCGGAAACCCGTCCCTGCTGCTGGCCGACGAGCCCACGGGCAACCTCGACCACCGCACCGGGGAGATGATCTTCGAGCTGTTGACCCGGCTCCAGCGCACTCGCGGCCTGACCCTGATCCTGGTGACCCACAACGATTCCTTTGCACGGCGGTGTGATCGTATACTAAGGTTAGAGAACGGAACCCTGGTTCCGGGGTAAACTGGAACAGGAGCGGTGGGGACATATGTTTGAACGTTACACGGAGAAGGCCCGGCGAGTCATTTTCTTCGCCCGCTACGAGGCGAGTCAGTTCGGCAGCCCGTATATCGAAACCGAGCATCTGTTGCTGGGGCTGTTACGGGAAGACAAGGCGCTGGCCAACCGCTTTCTCCGGTCCCATGCCGCCGTCGACTCTATCCGCAAGCAGATTGAAGGGCACACCACCATCCGGGAAAAGGTGTCGACCTCGGTGGACCTGCCGCTGAGCCACGAGTGCAAGCGCGTGCTGGCTTACGGCGCGGAAGAAGCCGAGCGGCTGAACCACAAACACATCGGCACCGAGCACCTGCTGCTGGGGCTGCTGCGCGAAGAGAAGTGCTTTGCCGCCGAGATCCTGCACGAGCGCGGACTGCGGCTGTCGACGATCCGCGAAGAGCTGGCCCGCTCGCAGTCGGAGAAGGTCACCTCCAACCGCCCCAAGGAAAGCTCGCTGCTGGCCGAGTTCAGCCGCGACCTGACCCAGGCCGCCATGGATAACACGCTCGATCCGCTGATCGGGCGCGACTACGAGTTGGAGCGCGTGGTCCAGATCCTGTGCCGCCGCACCAAGAACAACCCGGTCCTGATCGGGGAGCCGGGGGTGGGCAAGACGGCCATCGTGGAGGGCCTGGCCCAGCGCATCGCCGAGGGCGACGTGCCGAGCTTTCTGGCCGACAAGCGCATTCTGGCGCTGGACCTGTCGCTGATCGTGGCCGGCACCAAGTATCGCGGCCAGTTTGAGGAGCGGTTGAAGACCATCATGAAGGAGCTGATGGAGAACCAGAACGCCATCATCTTCATCGACGAGCTGCACACGCTGGTGGGGGCGGGGTCGGCCGAGGGGTCGCTGGACGCGGCCAATATCCTGAAACCGGCCTTGTCGCGGGGTGAGATCCAGTGCATCGGGGCCACCACGCCGGCCGAGTTCCGCAAGTCGATCGAGAAGGACCGCTCGCTGGAACGCCGCTTCCAGGCGGTGAAGGTGCCGCCGCCGACCGAGGCCGACGCCGTCAAGATCCTGTTCGGCATCAAGGACCGCTACGAGAAATTCCACGCCGTGGGCTACACCGACGAGAGCATCGAGACGGCGGTCTACACCTCCAGCCGCTACATCCCCGACCGCTTCCTGCCGGACAAGGCCATCGACCTGATCGACGAGGCCGGCGCGCGCGTGAAGCTGCGCCAGACCACGCTGCCCAGCGAGCTGGCCGATATCCAGAAGCGCATCAAGTTCATCGTGCACCGCATGGAGAACGCCATCGCCAACCACGAGTTCGAGAAGGCGCGCTTCTATTCCGACGAAGAGCGCAAAGAGCGCGAGAACATGCGCCAGTTGCGCGAGAAATACCAGCTCGACGAAACCACCGCCGGCGTGGTGACCAAGGACGACATCGAGGACGTGGTGGCGCGCTGGACCGGCGTGCCCATGACCGCGATCAAGGAGGAAGAGATCACCAAGCTGCTGCGGATCGAGGAGGAGCTGCACAAGCGGGTGATCAGCCAGGACAAGGCCATCTCGGCGCTGGCCCGCTCGATCCGCCGCTCGCGCGCGGGGTTGAAATCCAGCAACCGGCCCGCGGGCTCCTTCCTGTTCCTGGGGCCGACCGGCGTGGGCAAAACGGAAGTGGCCCGGGCCCTGGCCGAATTTCTGTTCGGCAGCGAGAAGGCCCTGATCCGCTTCGACATGTCCGAGTTCATGGAGAAACACTCGGTCTCCAAACTGATCGGCTCGCCTCCGGGATACGTGGGCTACGAAGAGGGCGGCCAGTTGACCGAGCGCGTCAAGCGCGCGCCCTATTCGATCATCCTGCTGGATGAGATCGAGAAGGCGCACCCGGACGTCTACAACATCCTGCTGCAGGTCTTCGAAGACGGCCAGTTGACCGACGGCTTGGGCAACACGGTCGATTTCAAGAACACCATCATCACCATGACGTCGAACCTGGGGGCGCGTTTCCTGGAGAAGCGCGGCCACATGGGCTTCTCGGCGCCGGCCACTGAGGGCATCCCCGGCAAGGTGGAGGAGCTGGTGCGCGGCGAGGTCAAGCGGGCTTTCAATCCGGAATTCCTCAACCGCCTGGACGAGATCATCCTGTTCACATCGCTCACCGACGACGACCTGATCCGCATCATGGACCTGCTGGTTGGCCAGATCAACAAGAACCTGGTGGCCAAGCAGATCAAGATCCGGCTGACCACCGACGCCTCCAAGTACATCCTGGAGAAGACCTGCGCCGACCGGTCCTACGGCGCGCGTCCGCTGCGCCGCGCGCTGCAGAAGTACGTGGAGGACCCCTTGTCGGAGGCGCTGATTCAGGGCACCCTGCCGCGGCCCTCCGAGCTGGAAGTCTATCTGGGCGACACCGGCATCTTCTATCGCGCGCTGTCCGGACCGGAGGGCGAAGCGGTCACGGCCGGAGGCGGCCAGGAAGCCGTGGCCGTGGGCGTGCCGCTGTACGAGTTCTAAAGCGGCTACGGCAGCGTCGACGCGCCCATCAAATAGGTGTCCACCGCGCGGGCGGCCTTGCGGCCCTCGCTGATCGCCCACACCACCAGCGATTGCCCCCGCCGCATGTCGCCGGCGGCGAAGACGCCGGGAACCGACGACTGGTAGTCGTCGCCGGTCTTGACATTGCCCCGCGCATCCAACTCGATGCCCAACTGCTCGATCATGCCGTTGCGCACCGGGCCCAGGAAGCCCATGGCCAGGAGCACCAGATCGGCGTCGAGCGTAAACTCGGTCCCGGCGACCGGCTCGAACTTGGGCGGCGGGCCGACGCGTACGGCGTGCAACTGCTGGACGTGGCCGTTCCCGTCGCCCGTGAACCGGGTGGTGGCGACGCTCCATTCGCGGATGCCGCCCTCTTCATGCGAGCTCTCCACGCGCAACTGCATGGGCCACAGCGGCCACGGGGTCGAGGAGGCGCGGTTGTCCGGGGGCTTGGGCAGCAGCTCGAACTGGTGCACAGAGAGCGGCTTCTGGCGGTGCGAGGTGCCCAGGCAGTCGGCGCCGGTGTCGCCGCCGCCGATGATCACCACCCGCTTGCCCGTGGCCAGGATCTGGTTCTCCACCATCTCGCCCAGACAAGCGCGATTGGACTGCGGCAGGAACTCCATGGCGAAGTGGATGCCCTTCAATTCACGGCCCGGCACTTTGAGGTCGCGGCCCCACTCGGCGCCGCCCGACAGCAGGATGGCGTCGTATTCGCGCCGCAGATCCTCGACCGGCACGTTGTGGCCGACATGGGCGTTGGTCGCGAAGCGCACGCCCTCGGCCGCCATCTGCTCCATGCGGCGGTCGATCAGGTGCTTCTCCATCTTGAAATTGGGGATGCCGTAGCGGAGCAGACCGCCGATTCGGTCGCTCTTCTCGAACAGCGTGACGTCGTGGCCGGCCCGCGCCAACTGCTGCGACGCGGCCATTCCCGCCGGACCCGATCCTACCACCGCCGCGCGCTTGCCGGTCTTGAACGGCGGCGGCTCAGGCAGAATGTAGCCTTCCTCGAATGCCCGCTCGACGATGGTTCGCTCGATGTTCTTGATGGTCACCGGCGGTTCGTTGATCCCCAGCACGCAGGAGGCTTCGCAGGGGGCTGGGCAGATGCGTCCCGTGAACTCGGGAAAATTATTGGTCGAGTGCAGGATGCGAACCGCTTCCTTCCAGCGCCCCCGGTAGACCAGATCGTTCCAGTCGGGAATGATGTTGTTGACCGGGCACCCGGTGTGGCAGAAGGGCACCCCGCAATCCATGCACCGCGCCCCCTGCGTCCGGATCTTCTCTTCCGGAAACGGAAGATAGATCTCGAACCAGTCGTTGACGCGCTGGCCGATGGGACGCCGGTCGGGCAGCTCCCGGGTGTATTCTTTGAAGCCGGTAATCTTTCCCATAAAAACAGGTGTCAGGTGTTAGGTGTTACGGCAAAGGCAGTAGCTGTCAGCCCTAACACCTGACACCTGACACCTCGCACCTTAATCTCCCTGCACTCGCAGTTCCGGCTGCGGCGGAACCGGCGGCGGAGCCAGCGGCTTGGGCTCCTGCTCGGCCGGCGCAATAGTGCGCCGCGGAATGCCCAGCACCCGCTTGTACTCGTGCGGGAAGATCTTGATGAACTTCGGCAGCAAGTCGCCGAAGTGATCGAGGATCCACTTTCCGCGCGGGCTGCCGGTGGTCTCCACGTGCTTGCCGATCCAATGCCTCAACAACTGGATGTCGGCCGGGTCCTCGATCGCCTCCAGATCCACGCCGGCCAGGTTGCAGCGTTTCACCGCGAAGTCGCCCTTCTCGTCGTAGACATAGGCGATGCCGCCGCTCATTCCGGCGGCGAAGTTCCGCCCCACCTTGCCCAGCACGATGGTCAGCCCTTTGGTCATGTACTCGCAGCAATGATCGCCGGCCCCCTCGACCACCGCCGTCGCGCCGGAGTTGCGCACCGCAAAGCGCTCGCCGGCCACGCCGCTGAAGAACGCCTCGCCCCCCGTGGCTCCGTACAGCGCCACGTTGCCGATCAGGATGTTCTCCTCCGGCTTAAAAACCGACTTGCGCGGCGGATAGATGATCAGTCTCCCACCAGATAGGCCCTTGCCGGTGTAGTCGTTGGCGTCGCCCTCCAGCTTCAGGGTCACGCCCTGGGCCAGGAACGCCCCGAAGCTCTGGCCGGCCGACCCGGTGAACTCGCAGAAGATGGCGCCGTCGGGCAGCCCCGCCGATCCGTACCTGCGCGCGATCTCGCCCGACAGCATCGCCCCTACGGTGCGGTGCACGTTGCGGATCGGCATCTTGATCTCGACCTTCTTGCCGAAGTCGAGCGCCTCCCGGGCGTGTTCGATCAACTTGTAGTCCAGCGCCTGGCTGAGCCCGTGATCCTGCGCCTGGACGCAGCGCCGGGCGATCCGCGAGGGCATGGGCGGGTTGTAGAGGATGGCCGAGAAATCCAGCCCCTTGGCCTTCCAGTGATCGACCGCGGCGCGCGCATCCAGCATGTCGACGCGGCCCACCATTTCGTCGAACGCGCGGAAACCCAGCCGGGCCATGTTTTCGCGCACCTGTTCGGCGATAAAGAAGAAGAAATTGATGGCGTGCTCCGGCGCGCCCTGGAACTTCTTGCGCAACTCCGGATCCTGCGTGGCCACCCCCACCGGGCAGGTGTTGAGATGGCACTTCCGCATCATGATGCAGCCCAGCGACACCAGCGGCGCGGTCGAAAAGCCAAACTCCTCGGCGCCCAGCAGCGCGGCGATGGTCACGTCCCGGCCGGTCTGCAGCTTGCCGTCGGTCTGGACCCGGATACGCCCGCGCAGGTCGTTCATCACCAGGACCTGCTGTGTTTCGGCCAGCCCCAGCTCCCAGGGGATGCCGGCGTGCTTGATGGAAGTCAGCGGGGAAGCGCCCGTGCCGCCGGAGTCGCCCGAGATCAGCACGACGTCGGCGTGGGCCTTGGACACGCCCGCCGCGACGGTGCCCACGCCCACTTCGGCCACCAGTTTCACCGCGATGCGGGCCCGCGGGTTGGCGTTCTTCAGGTCGTAGATCAGTTGCGCCAGGTCTTCGATCGAGTAGATGTCGTGATGCGGCGGCGGCGAAATCAGGCCCACGCCGGGGATGGAGTGGCGGATCATGGCCACGTAGTCGTCCACCTTGTGCCCGGGCAACTGGCCGCCCTCGCCGGGCTTGGCGCCCTGCGCCATCTTGATCTGCAGCTCGTCGGCGTTGACCAGGTAGTTGGTGGTGACGCCGAACCGCGCCGAAGCCACCTGCTTGATCGCCGACCGCCGCCAGTCGCCATTCGGATCCGGCTTGAAGCGCGCCTCGTCCTCTCCGCCCTCGCCCGTGTTGGACTTGCCGCCGATGCGGTTCATGGCGATGGCCAGCGTCTCGTGCGTCTCCCGGCTGATGGAGCCGAACGACATGGCGCCGGTCGCGAAGCGCTTCACGATGCTGGAGGCCGGCTCCACCTCCTCGATGGGCACGGGCTGGGACGATTCCTTAATCCGCAACAGCCCGCGCAGGGTGCAGAGCTGCTGGTTCTGATGGTCGATCAGGTCGGTGTACTCCCGGAAGGTCTGGTAGCTTTCCTGCCGCACCGCGTGTTGGAGCTTGGAGACGGTGAGCGGATTGAACAGGTGATACTCGCCGCGGATGCGGTACTGATAGTTGCCGCCCACGGTCAGCTCGGTGTCAAACCCGGTGACCGGACGAAACGCGTAGTCGTGTTTTCGGCGGGCTTCCTCGGCCAGCACGTCCAATCCGACGCCCTCCACACGGGAGGCCGTGCCGGTGAAGTACTTGTCGACCATCTTCTTGTTGAGCCCGATGGCCTCGAACACCTGCGCGCCGCGATAGCTCTGCAAGGTCGAGATCCCCATCTTGGAGGCGACCTTGAGCAGTCCCTTGTTCACCGACTTGATGAAGTTCTTCAGCGCCTTGTCGAAGGGAATGTCGCCCAGCAGGCCCTTGCGATGCATGTCTTCGAGCGTCTCGATCGCCAGGTACGGGTTGATGGCGCTGGCGCCGTAGCCCATCAGCAGGCAGAAATGCATGACCTCGCGCGGCTCGCCGGATTCGACCACCAGCGCGACCTGAGTGCGCGTCTCCTCGCGCACCAGGTGATTGTGGACCGCCGTCAGGGCCAGAAGGCTGGGGATGGGCGCGTACTCCGGGTCGATCCCGCGGTCCGAGAGCACCAGCAGCGTGTAGCCGGACTGGATAGCCAGCGAGGCGCGGCGGCACAGCCCGTCCAGGGCCCGCTCCAGCTCTTTCTCGCCGCCCGCCGCGCGGAACAGCGTGGTCAGCGTGGTGGCCAGGAAATCGCCCTGGGAGACGCGCCGCAGCTTCTCCAGATCGTGGTTGGTGAGGATGGGGTGGTCCAGGCGCAGCGTGTGGCAGTGCTGGGGCGTCTCGTCCAGGATGTTGCGCTCTTTGCCGATGTAGGTGATCGTCGACATCACCATCTCTTCCCGGATCGAGTCGATGGGCGGGTTGGTCACTTGCGCGAACAACTGCTTGAAGTAGTGGTACAGCGGCTGCGGCCTATCCGACAAACAGGCCAACGGCGTGTCCGTGCCCATGCTCCCGATCGGCTCCTCGCCGCTGGAGGCCATTGGCTGCAGGATGAAGCGCAGGTCTTCGTCGGTGTAGCCGAAGGCGCGCTGGCGCATAAGAATGGTGCCGAAATCGGTCCCGTGCACGCGCGGCGGCTTGGGTAAATCCTGAATCTTGACCTGGTTCTGCTTCAGCCACTCGGCATAGGGCTGCCGGCTGTAGAGCCGCTGTTTGGTCTCCCGGTCGGAGATGATGCGGCCCTCGGTGGTGTCCACCACAAGCATCTTGCCGGGCTGCAGGCGGCCCTTCTTGACCACGTCTTCCGGTTTCACCGGCAGCACGCCCGTCTCCGACGCCATGATCACCAGGTCGTCTTTGGTCACCAGGTAGCGCGCCGGGCGCAGGCCGTTGCGATCCAGCGTGGCGCCGATCACGCGCCCGTCCGTGAAGGCGATCGCCGCCGGACCGTCCCAAGGCTCCATCAGCGAGGCGTGGTATTCGTAGAACGCCTTCTTGTCCGGATTCATGTGCTGATTGGAGGCCCAGGCTTCCGGAATCAGCATGGCCATGGCGTGGGGAATGCCGCGGCCGGCCAGCACCAGCAGCTCCAGCGCGTTGTCGAAGTTGGCCGAGTCGCTGCCGCCCGGCTGGATGATGGGGAACAGTTTCTTCATGTCGTCCCCAAACCAGGGGGACGCCAGGATCGACTGCCGCGCGTGCATCCAGTTGACGTTGCCCTTGAGCGTGTTGATCTCGCCGTTGTGGGCGATGTAGCGGTAGGGGTGCGCCAGGGGCCAGGTCGGGAAGGTGTTGGTGGAGAAGCGCTGGTGCACCAGGCACAGCGCGCTCATCACGTCTGGGTCGGACAATTCCTCGTAGAAGTTGGCGATCTGTGGCGCCAGCAGCAGGCCTTTGTAAATGATGGTCCGGCAGGACAGCGACGGGATGTAGAAGAAACCCTTGTCTTCGATGTCCGACGCCGCGATCTCCGTCTCGACGCGCTTGCGGATCACGTACAGCTTGCGCTCCAGAGCGTCCTCGCTCAGCCCCGGCGCGCTTTGGATGAACACCTGCTGGATGTAAGGCTGGGAGGCGCGCGCCACTCGCCCGATCGCCGAGCCGTGCGTCGGCGTGTCGCGCCAACCCAGAACCGAGAGCCCCTCTTCCCGGACAATTCTCTCCAGAATCCCCTCGGTTTGCAGGCGCGGCTGCTTTTCGACCGGGTGGAACACCATGCCTACTCCGTATTGGCCGGGCGCCGGCAGCTTGAAGCCCAGCCGCGAGCACTCCCGGGCGAAGAACTGATGCGGGATCTGAATGAGCACGCCCGCGCCGTCGCCAGTCTCCGGATCGCAGCCGCAGGCGCCGCGGTGCGTCAGGTTGATCAGGAGCTGGATGCCTTTGAGGATGATCTCGTGGGACTTGTGGCCCTTGATCGAGGCCACGAATCCGATCCCGCAGGCGTCGTGCTCGTAGCGCGGGTCATACATTCCCTGCGCGGGGGGTAGGCCATTCGTTACCATGGGTTCACTCATGTCTGGCTCGCTCGAACGGGGAGTTGTCTTGCCACTATAGCAGGAACAAGAGTATAAGGCAAGAGGGAGTTGCCGGATCTTGACATAAGTATGTCTTATGTTATGATAGTTCCGTGTTATTCGACAGTATCAAGCTTTTCCGCGACATAGCGCAGGCCAGAAGCCTCAGCCGCGGAGCTGAGAAAAACGGCATCAGCCAGTCGGCCGCTAGCCAGCATATCCAGGATCTGGAGAAGAAGCTGGGCACCGTACTGTTTGATCGCAGCACGCGGCCCTTCACCCTGACCGAAGCGGGCACGCTCTATCAGGCCCTGGCCCGCGACGTCCTGCGGCGTGAGGAAGAATTTATCGCCGCGCTGGACCGGCTCAAGTCGGTGGTGGAAGGCGAAGTGCGGGTGGCGTCCATCTACTCGATTGGAATCTCCGAGCTCAGCAGTCTGAAAGAGGAGTTTTCCCGCCGCTTTCCCGAGGCCGTGTTGCAAGTGGACTACCTGCGGCCCGACCGGATCTATGAAGCGTTGCTGGCCGACCAGGCCGACCTGGGCCTGGTCAGCTACCCGGTGGCCACCAAAGAGCTGGCCGTGATCCCCTGGCGCGAAGAGGAGATGGCGGTAGTGGCCTCGCCGTTTCACCTGCTGGCGCAATCGGCGGTGCTGCTGCCTTCGGACCTGGCGGGCCACGACTTTGTGGGCTTCGACGAGGAGCTCACCATCCGGCGCGAGCTGGACAAGTTCTTCCGCGACCAAGGCGTGGAGCTGCGCATGACGATGCACTTCGACAACATCGAGATGATCAAGGAGGCTGTGGCGCTGGGCTCGGGCGTCAGTATCCTGCCCAAGAGGACAGTGGCGGCGGAAGTCGAGCAGGGCCGCCTCATGACCATCCCGCTGTTGGCCCCAGGGCTGGCCCGGCCGGTAGGCATCGTGCACCGGCGGCGAAAGCGGTTCAACCGCGCGGCGCAGTCCTTCCTGGAGCTGTTGCAGAAAACGCCCGGGTAATCCGTTAGACTGAGTATCAGGAAGGCAGCCTATGACGGCCACAGCGACTCTGGTTAGCGTCGAAGAATTCCTGGCCCTCCCGGATCAGCCCGGAGTATCCCGCGAGTACGATGAAGGAGCGGTCATTGAGATGGCCCAGCCCAGTTTTCCGCACGGCACGGTTCAGGGTACCGTCTTTCGTTTCCTGGCCAATCATCTGGACGCAACCGGTGGCGATTTTGTCCTGTCCCTGGTTCCCGGTTTCTGGCTGACTCCCGAAGTCCTGCGCGCCCCCGACGTCGGCATGGTGCGGCGCGACAGGCTGGAAAAAATGGAAGCCTTTCGCGGCGACCTGCGTGGCTGCCCGGACCTGGCCGTGGAAGTGGTGTCGCCCAGCGAGACCGCGCAGGACCTGGACCGGAAGGTTCAGCAATACCTCGCCGCCGGCGCCACGGCCGTGTGGGCCATCTATCGGGCCACACGAAGTGTCCTGGTCTACCGGCGCTCCCAGCAGGTGCAGTGGCTGGCCGAGGGTCAGTACCTGGAGGAACCGGATCTGCTGCCCGGCCTGCGCATCGCCGTCTCGGAGGTTTTCAAGGCGGTGAGCTGAGCGCGCCTCGCTACAGCCGTGTCCCCAGCAGCGGGATTTCCCGGCGGTGGATAATGAGCACTCCCGCGGCGCACGCGAACGTGGCCACGGCCAGCGCGAACAGCTCGCCCTTGTCGTTGACCGAGGGCAGCGTGATGCCCAGGTAAACCAGGTGGCTCAGGATCGCGCCCGAAATCACGAAGAAGGCGATCCCGGCGCCGTAGACGGTGGTGCGCGGGATCAGCAGCAGGACGGCGGCGATCAGCTCGACGACGCCCGTGCCGATGCGGCCCCAGGGCTCCACGCCCAGCGACTCGAAGATATACACCGACTCGGAAGCGCCGGTAAACTTGAAAAACAGGGTTTGCAGCAGGATGATCGCGGCGATCGCTTGCAGCGCCCAACTAACCAGATTGGCGGTCTTGCTCATGCACAAGTAGTGACCTGACCGCGCGGTTTTCTTCCGTGGGAGTACAATAAGCCTGTGAAACCCGCGCTTCTCACCCTGCTTCTGGCGACCGCGGCAGCGGCCGGCTCGCTGACGTTCCGCCAATCCGCATTCGCGCCCAATCCCGAGGGTTGGACCGCCTGGAGCGCGCGGCCCGAGACCGCTCCGCGCACCTATGTCGATACGGTCCGTTACCGGGGAGAGGCGGGGTCGCTGGCCATTTCCGGGAACAGCAATTCCGCGGAACACGGGGGCTGGGAGCGCACGCTGCCTGGGGTAGAGCCAGGCGCCTGGTATCGCCTCACCGCCTACTACCGCGCCACCGGCGTGCATGCCGAAACCTGGCAGGTGGTGGCGCGCCTGGACTGGCGGCAGACCGACGGCCGGCGCGCCGGCCAGCCCGACTACGCGTATCGCGCCACCCGCGAAGGCGACTGGACTCGTCTGGAGCTGGAAGCGCCAGCCCCGGAGAAGGCCGACGCCGCGACGATCCAGCTTTACCTGTCGAACGCGCCGCAGGGCGTGGTGTGGTGGGACGACCTCGCGCTCGAAGCCATCCCCGCGCCCGCCCCGCGCAAGGCCGTGCTGGCGGCCATCAATCTGCGGCCGCAGTCGACCCGGTCCGCCGCCGAGAGCGTCCGGCAGTTCATCGAGACCATCGAACAGGCGGTGCGCCAGAAGACCGACGTGATCCTGCTGCCCGAGGGCATCACCGTGGTCGGCACCGGCAAGTCTTACGCAGACGTGGCCGAGCCGGTCCCCGGACCCACTACGGCGCGCTTGGGCGAGGTGGCGCGGAAGCGCGGCTCCTACATCGTGGCGGGCATCTACGAGCGCGAAGGACAGGCCGTCTACAACACAGCCGTGCTGATCGATCGCACCGGAGCGCTGGCCGGCAAGTACCGCAAGGTGTATCTGCCGCGCGAGGAGGTGGAGCGCGGTCTCACGCCCGGCAACGAATACCCGGTCTTTCGCACGGACTTCGGCTCGGTCGGCATGATGATCTGCTACGACGTTTTCTATCCCGACCCGGCCCACGCCCTGGCGGCTCAAGGCGCCGAGGTAATCCTGATGCCGATCTGGGGCGGCGACCAGACCCTGGGCAAAGCGCGCGCCATCGAGAACCGGATTTTCCTGGCTACCTCCGGCTACGACTATCCCACCTACGTGATGGACCCGGACGGAGAGGTTCTCTCGCTGGCCCAGCAGCAGGGTCAAGCCGCCATCACCACTATCGATCTGAACCGCCGCTACACACACCCGCACCTGGGTGACATGCGGGGCCGGCGCATGAAAGAGCAGCGCGTGGACGTGAAATCGCCATTGCCCGGGCTGCCGTAGCCTGAGTGATTTCACCCACTACAGCCATTTGACTCATCTCCAACTCAGGGTGGCGGCCCCAGCACCCGGTTGAAAGCGCCATTTCCCGTATGGTCCAATGCTTGCAAGGTTTTCCGGCGAACACTGCAGGAGGTGTGGATGGCTGAAGAACGTCGCACGTTGGTGCGCTGGCTGCTGGGAGGCGGGTTTAGCGCTTCCGTGGTTTCTTTCCTGTATCCCGCTATCCGTTTCATGAGCCCCCCGGCGGTTCCGGATGCCGCGGTCAACGAGGTGAGCGCGGGCAGAGTGCAGGACTTCAAGCCCAACAGCGGCAAGATTGTGAAGTTCGGCAGCCGGCCGGCCTTGCTGATTCGCGCCGGCGACAGCGAATGGCGCGCCTATTCGGCCATCTGCACGCACCTGAACTGCACGGTGCAATTCCAGGAATCCAGCCACCAGATCTGGTGCGCCTGTCACAACGGCTTTTACGATCTGAATGGCAAGGTGGTTTCCGGCCCGCCGCCCAATCCGCTGGAAGAGTACGCCGTGCGGGTGCGCGGCGATGAAGTGGTCATTTCGCGGCGCGCGTAGGCCGAAAGGATTTCCTGTGCCAGAAACCGATACAGAGCGGACCCGGCAAGGCTGGTTCGAGGAGCGCCTGGGCCTGAGCGCGTTGCGCGAGTTTCTCGCGCACAAGCAGGTTCCGCTGCATTCGGCGACGATTTGGTACTACTTCGGGGGCATCACCCTGTTCCTGTTTGTGATCCAGGTTCTGACCGGCATCCTGCTGCTGCTCTATTACCGGCCCAGTCCGGCGGAAGCCTACGAGAGCGTCCAGTTCATCGTGACGAGGGTGGAGTTTGGATGGCTGATCCGGTCGGTGCATAGCTGGTCGGCCAACCTCATGATCCTGACCGCGTTCATCCACATGTTCAGCGTGGTGTTCCTGCACGCTTACCGGAAACCGCGCGAGTTGACCTGGCTGAGCGGCATCGCGCTGCTGGGGCTGGCGCTGGGATTCGGCTTCAGCGGCTATCTGTTGCCGTGGAACGAGGTGTCCTATTTCGCGACCAAGGTGGGGACGGACATGGCGGCGGCGGTCCCGGTGATCGGCGGCGGGCTGGCGCGCTTCCTGCGCGGCGGCGACGATGTGGGCGGCGCGACGCTGACCCGCTTCTTCGGGTTCCACGTGGCGGTTCTGCCCGGCCTCACGACCATGCTGCTGCTTGTCCACCTGGCGCTGGTCCAGAGAACGGGCATGAGCACGCCGCCCTGGGTGAAGGACGCCAATCCGCCGCAGATGCCCTTCTTTCCCAACTTTTTCCTGCGCGAGATGATGGCCTGGTACGGCGCGATGGGCGTGCTGGGGTCGCTGGCCGCGCTGTTTCCCTGGGATCTTGGCGTGAAGGCCGACCCCTTCGCGTCGGCCCCGGCCGGGATCCGGCCCGAGTGGTATTTTCTGGCGCCCTTCTACACCCTGAAGTTGATCCCCAGCCACGTCTGGGTATTCGAAGGCGAGCTGCTGGGCATATTCGGCTTCGGGCTGCTGGCGGTCTGGTGGGTGCTGCTGCCGTTCTGGGCCACCAACCGGGAGGGCCTGCTGCGGACGCGCTGGGTGACGGGCGCGGGAGTCGCCCTGCTCGCGTATCTAACCGTCTTTTCGATGCTGGGGTATTGGCGATGAGAAAGCTCCTCCTGCTTGCGCTGGCCGGGGCGGCGGCCTGGGCCGCGGACTCGTGCGTGGACTGCCACTCGAAGCTGGAAGGCGCCCAGCAGGCTCCGGCCACCGCCTTCACCGCCGACATCCACCGACGGGCCGGATTCAGTTGCGCCGACTGCCACGGCGGCGATCGATCGACCAGCGACATGGATGCCTCGATGAGCAAGGCGCGCGGATTCCGGGGCAAGATCGCGCGCAAGGACGTGCCCCAGCTCTGCGCGCGCTGCCACAGCGATGCCAACCTCATCCACAAACACAAGCCGCAGCAGCGCGTCGACCAGTACGCGCAGTATCAGACCAGCGTGCACGGCAAGAAACTGGCCGCCGGCGACACGGCCGCCGCCAACTGCGTGGATTGCCACAGCGTGCACGACATTCGCGAGGTGAAGAACGCGCTCTCGCCGGTGCACCCGCTGCGGCTGCCCGAGACCTGCGCGCGGTGCCACGCGGATGCCGCCAAGATGGCCAAGTACAAGCTGGACACGCACCAGTTCGAGCAGTACCGCAAGAGCGTGCACTGGGAGGCGCTGGCCAAGCGCGGCGATCTGTCGGCGCCGAGCTGCGCCTCCTGTCATGGCAACCACGGCGCGGCGCCGCCCCAGGTGAGCTCGGTGGCCGCGGTGTGCGGAACCTGCCACGTCCTGTTCGAGGATCTCTACAAGAAGAGCCCGCACCAGCCGGTGTTCGCCGCCATGGGGGCGGGAGGCTGCGTCGTCTGTCACGAGAATCACGGGATCGTAAAGCCGTCCACGGAAATGCTGGCCGGGGCGCGCTCGGTCTGTGTCCAGTGCCACGACGCCGCCTCGGCGGGCGGCGCGACAGCGGCGAAAATGGCCGAGCAGATCGGCAAGCTCTCCGCTGCCCTGGATAAATCGGACGGGATACTGCGCCGGGCCCGCGAGTCGGGCATGGAGATCTCCGAAGCCCAGCTCAAACAGATAGAAGGCCGCGAGAACCTGATCAAGTCGCGCGTGGCAGTGCACGCGTTTCAGGTTGCCGCCGTGGAAAAGCCGGTCAACGACGGGATGGTGATCGCGGGGGAAACCTGGAAGGCCGGAGAGAACGCACTCAAGGAGCGCGACTGGCGCCGCGTCGGCCTGGCCGCCGCGCTGGTCACGATCCTGGTGACCATGACGGGCCTGGGCCTGGCCATCCGCTCGATCGAGAGAAGGCCGGAGGCCGTTGACAATCCCACAGGGAGGTGAGGGATGCGTCCACCCTTAGCGATTCTGATCGCGCTGGCTGCCAACCCGGCTGGGTGGGGCGGGGGATTGGACTCGCCGGCCAGCGCGGAGCTGTGCGGCCGCTGTCATCGGGCGATCCATGCCGCCTGGAAGACCTCCTCGCACGCCCAAGCCATGGAAAGCAGCTTGTTTCAGGACGCACTGGACTTGGCCGAAGCCGAGTTCGGCGCTGGGGGGCGCAAGGTCTGCCTGGGGTGTCACTCTCCCATCGCGGTTCAAACCGGCGATCTGGCGCTGATCAAGAAAGTGAGCTGGGAAGGAGTGACCTGCGACTACTGCCACTCCATCCAGGACGTCGCACTGGGCGCCGGAAATCCCAAGGCGGCTGTCAAGTTCGGGAACATCAAGAGCGGCCCCCTCAAGGACGCCGTGTCCGGCGTGCATGGCACGGCTTTTTCGGCGGTGCACACCTCTTCGCTGGTGTGCGCCTCCTGCCACGAGTACAAGAACGCGATCGGGTTTCCCGTGCTCACGACCTATTCGGAGTGGCGCGACAGCCCCTATGGCAAGGATGGGAAGCAGTGCCAGTCCTGCCATATGTATCGCGTGGCGGGCGCGGTGGTGGACCCGCGGCTCCAGCGTACCCAACAGGCCCGCATCAATCTGCACCAGATGCCGGGCAGCCATTCGCTGGAGCAGTTGACCAGCGCGGTCAAGGCGCAGCTTTTCACGGCGCGCGAGGGCGGGCAGTTGAAGGTGACCGTGGAGGTGGCCAACCAGAAGGCCGGTCACTTCCTGCCGACCGGATCGCCGCTGCGGCAGCTCGTGCTGGAAGTACGCGTCGATTCCTACGAGGGACAGCACTTCCGCGAGGAGCGGATCTACACGCGTAGAGTGGCCGACGCGCAGGGGACCCCGCTCATGCGCGAGCATCTGGCGTTTCTGAAAGGCGCCAAGGTGATTTCCGATACCCGCCTGTCGCCCGGTGAGAAGCGGCCGGAGAGGTTCTGGTTTCCCGTCGCGGCCGGTGAGCGCGCCCAGGTGAAGGCGACCTTTGTATACTATTATTCTCCGCTGGCCGGCACGGAGTCGCAGAAGCGGGTCACGTTCCTGACCCTGAATCAGTTTGTGCAGTAGACAATATTATGAGGAGAAGATCCATGAGAATCGTTTTTTCCGCACTGTTGACCGCTTGCCTGGCGGGAGTTGCCTTCGCCGGCGACGGGAAGGCGGTCTATGACAAGTCCTGCAAGTCCTGCCACGGAGCCGACGGAGCGGGCAACCCCGCTATCGCCAAGATGATGAAGATCACCTTCAAGCAT
>JACOSH010000442.1 GCA_016178945.1 Acidobacteriota bacterium | reverse complement strand
TCCCTGCAGCTCGCCTTCTCGGGACTGGTGCTGTTCCCGCTGATCGGATTCCTCCTGGCGCTGAAGCTGAAGAAATGATCTCCGGGAGCAAAGCCGTCTGCCTGCTGAGCGGTGGCCTGGACTCTTCCACCTGCCTGGCGCTGGCGCGGCGCGAGGACTGGGTCTGCTACGCGCTCTCGTTTGATTACGGCCAGCGGCACCGCGTGGAGCTGGAAGCCGCGGCGCGTATCGCGGCCAGCCTGGGGGCGGTGGAACATCGCGTGGTCCGCCTGGACTTGCGAATGTTCGGGCACTCGGCATTGACTGGCGACATCGCCGTGCCCAAAGGACGTAGCGCCGAGGAGATGAGCCGCCAGATTCCGGTCACCTACGTTCCGGCGCGCAACACCATTTTCCTCTCCTTCGCGCTGGCTTGGGCGGAAGTGCTGGAGGCCTCCGACATCTTCATCGGGGTCAATGCCCTGGACTACTCGGGCTATCCGGACTGCCGCCCGGAATACATCGCAGCCTTCGAGCGGATGGCGAACCTGGCGACCAAGGCCGGCGTGGAGGGCCGGACGCGGGTGCAGATCCACACGCCGCTGATCGAGATGAGCAAGGCGGAGATCGTGAAACTGGCTGCGAAGCTGGGTGTGGACCTCCGCATGACGCACAGTTGCTACGATCCGGACGCGGCGGGCCGCCCCTGCGGCGCCTGCGATTCGTGTCTGCTGCGGAGAAAAGGGTTTCAGGAAGCGGGGATGGCCGATCCCGCGCTTTAGACGATCGCCTGCGAGAAGATTCCGGCCAACTCCTCGGCCGGCCGCCGGTTGATCGTCTCGTTGATCGTCAGTGGGACCTTGCTCCAGTCGCCCTGCCTCTCCGGAGCGCGAAGGGTCACTCCGGCCGCGGCCAGCTTCTTGTGGAAGGCCGTGGCGTCGCCTGTTCGAACATGCAGCGCCACGATGTTGCTGCCGGAAGGGATGCGCTCGACGCGAAAGCGGGGATCGGCGGACAGACGGCGCAGCAGCTCTTCGGAGGCATGCACCGCAGTCTGATAACGGTCCGCGAACCCCCGGTGATAATGAAGCGCGACCGCGGCGAAGGGCCACACCTGGTTGAGCCCGCCGCCGAACATGCGGCGCGGGTGATAGAGCGGGTCGAGCAAGCTGCGCGGTCCGGCCAGGATCGCGCCGGAGGCGGCGTTGAAGTACTTGTAGAGCGACACGTAGACGGTGTCGAACAGCGCGGCGTACTGGGCCGGCGCGATGCCGCTGTACGCCGAGGCCAGATAGATGCGGGCGCCGTCCAGGTGCAGGCCGATCTTTCGCTCGCGCGCGAAGGCGGCGATGCGCTTCATCTCTTCGTAAGCGAAAGTCTCGCCGGACTTGCGGCGGACGGGGGACTCGATCAGAATCGCACCGACCGGGGCCGCGACACGGCCGCCTCCGGCCCGCGCCACCTGATCCCGCACCTCTTCCAGCGTGAACGTGGCGCGATCCGCCGCCAGCGGAACCAGGTTCAGGCCGCTCAAGGTCTGGGCGCAATCGCCGCAGTCGTTGTAGAGATGGCTTTCGCGCTGGAGCAGCACCTTGCGGTTTCCTCCGGCCAGCATCCGGACAGCCAAGTGATTCGCCAGCGTGCCGGTGGGCAGGAATACCGCCCGCTCTTTGCCCAGGTCCCTGGCGAACGCCTTCTCCAGCTCCGCGACCGCCCCCTCCATGGAATAGGAATCCGGCTTGATCTTGCCTTCCTCGGCAAGCTGGGCCAGCAGGCGCGAGTATTCGAGCGGGGAGAGACCGAGGCCGTCGTGCGTGAAATGCACGCGGCGCTCGGAGCCGGCGGATCTGGCTGGAGGAGCGTTGGCCAGCAACGCGCCCGCCGCGAGAAAACCTCTGCGGTGAACCGGCGGCATCTAGCCGAACATCTTCAGGAGCGGGTCGCCCTTGACCAGCTCGCGGGGTTGCTTGAGGTCGTTTAGGACTTCCATCGCCGGGTTGATGCCCAGCGCGTAGTAGATGGTGGCGACCAGGTCGGTCGGGTGCACGGGCGAGTCGACGGGAGAAGAGCCCTGATCGTCCGACTTCCCATACATCACTCCGCGCTTGATGCCCGCGCCGGCGATCAGAGCGGTGTAGCAATAGGGCCAATGGTCGCGCCCGTCGGGTGAGTTGACGTTACCGGACGTGCTGACGCCGAGCCGGGGACTGCGGCCGAATTCGCCGGTGACCACCAGCAGCGTGTCCTTGAAAAGACCGCGCTGGTCCATGTCCTCGATGAAGGCCGACAGCGAGCGATCCAGCACCGGGCAGTGCAGGTTCTTGAGCGGCCCGAAGTTGGCTGCGTGCGTGTCCCAGGCCGTGGTTTCCGGGTCGCCGTTGGCTACCGAGTTCCAGTTGAGCTGCACGAACCGCGTGCCGGCTTCGATCAAACGCCGGCACAGCAGCGCGCCCTGCCCGAAAGTTGTGCGGCCGTAGCGCTCGCGGATCTTGTCGGGCTCTTTGGTTAGGTCGAAGGCATCCCGCGCCTTGCCGGACAGCACCAGGTCGTACGCTTTCTCGTAATACTCGGTGAGCGCGTACGAGCTGACGGTCTTCTCCAGCTCGGCCATCGAGCCGTTGATGCCTTTGAGCAGCGCGAAGCGGTCTTTCAGACGTTCTGGGGAAACGTCGGCGCGCAGGGACAGGTCGTCGAGCTTGAGCTCTTTGTTGGGGTCCTGGTAGAGGCGATAGGGGTCGTAGGCCTTGCCGAGGAACCCGGCCGTGCCGCCTTTGCCGATCACGTTCGATTCCTGAAGGGGGCGCGGCATCTCCACGAAGGGCAGCATCGGCCCGTCCATGGGTTTGAACTTGGAGATCCAGGCGCCCATGTGCGGGAAGTCGCGTGGAGAGGGCGGCTCAAGCTGGCCGGAGGGCGAGACCTTGTCCGGCGGATAGCCGGTCATCATCTGGTACATGGCCGCCGTATGATTGAACAGGCCGACCGGCGTGTAGCTCATCGAGCGGATCAGGGTGACCTTATCCATCTGCTCCGCCAGCATGGGCATGGTCTCGCTGACCTGGATGCCGTCGACGCGCGTCGGGATGGCTTTGAACTCTCCCCGAATGTTGGAGGGCGCGTTGGGTTTGGGATCCCAGATGTCGATGTGGCTGGGGCCCCCTTGCAGGAACAGCATCACAACGGACTTAGCGCCGCCGAATGCCTTGCCGGGACTCTCCACCTTGCCGGCGGCCGCATTGGCCTTCCAGGAAAGGAATTCCGGCAGGTTGAGGCCGAGCAATCCGGCTCCGCCGACGCGTAACAGCTCGCGCCGGGACCAGCCTTCACACGTTCTGACAGGGCGTCCGGGAATGGTGAGCATACCAGGGCCTCCTCGTGAGCGATTGTAGCACAGGGCGCTTCCTCGCCGCCGCGCACGGATTATCGTGGGAGTCCGAGCTGGCCGGCGTAGGCGAACAAGGCGGGAGTTCCTCCCGTGTGCAGAAACACAACGGTCTCTCCGGGGTCAATGTCGCCCCGCCGGATGTGGTCGATCAGGCCGGCCATGACTTTGGCGGTGTACACCGGGTCGAGGAAGATCCCTTCGTGGCGGGCGAGCAGGTGGATCGCTTCCAGGCAGCCGGGAGTGGGGATGGCGTAGCCGGGGCCGATGTAGTTCTGGTCGGTAACGATGTCGGCGGGCGAGACCCGGGCGGCGGCGCCCAGGATGGCCGCGCCTTCATTGGCGAGGCGCACGGCGCGGGCCGTCTTTTCAGGCTCGCCGCCGCTGACGGCAACGCCGCAAAGCTGGTAGGCAGCGTTGTGAATCTTGGCGCCGAGGCTGAGTCCGGCCTGGGTGCCCCTCGAACCGGCGGCGTAGTAGAGGCGGCTGGGGACGACGCGCATCGCCGCGAGTTGCTCGACTATTTCCCGCGTTCCCTCGACGTAGCCTCAGAACTCCTATAGCAGGGTAGCAGTCTTTTGGAAGTGTTTGATGTGGCAGGTAGTTGTTGGTTTAGGGCAGTTAGATAATTGTTGCTAAGTAGAACTGATTCGGCTATCCTGATTGCATGCCTGCCTCGACCC
>JACOSH010000126.1 GCA_016178945.1 Acidobacteriota bacterium | reverse complement strand
GATGTCGAGCCCGCTCTTGCGCGGCAGCATCACGTCCAGGATGATCAGATCGTAGGCGTTGCCCGACGCCTGCGTCAGACCGGACTCTCCGTCCATGGCGCTGTCGACGAGGTAGCCTTCGCCCTGAAGCCGGTCGGTCAAGGTCATGACCAGCCCGGGTTCGTCTTCAACGAGCAGGATTTTCGGCCCCATGGGATTCCACCGGCCGCTCCACCGCGCCGGCCGCCGCCGGTATCCGCAGCGTGAAGCAGGAGCCTTGGCCGGGCGTGCTCGAGGCGCTCACCGAGCCGCCGTGGGCTTCGATGATGCGCCGGACCAGGCTCAACCCCAGGCCCGCACCATGGATCTGATCGGCGATCGCCCGGCGGCCCCGGTAGAAGGGCTCGAAGATGTGGGGGAGGTCGGCGGGATCGATCCCCGGTCCGCGGTCCTCGATCCGGAGTTCCACCGCGTTGCTCGCGCTTTCCGCGCGGATCCCGATCCAGCCACTGCCGTTCCCGTATTTCTCCGCGTTGCTGAGGAGATTGCGCACGCAGTGAGTCAGCGACGTGGGGTCCGCCAGCACGCGCGGGAGATCGGGCGCCATCTGGTTGTCCACCTCGCACCCCGGGTCACAGACGGCCAGCGCCCGCTCGACGACTTCCGAGAGGTCGACCGGCTGCACCGCGTACCGGGTTCGTCCGGCTTGAAGGCCGGCGAAGCCCAGAATCTGCTCCACCATCTCGGAGAGACGCCGCCCTTCGTTACGGATCACCGAGCCGTACCGGCGCACCTGCTGTTCGTTGGCCACCAGGCCGTCGGCCAGGTTGTCGCCCGCCGAGCAGATCACCGTCAGGGGCGTGCGCAGCTCGTGCGAAACGCCGGCCACGAATTCCATCTGGAGCCGCGCCAGCCGCTGGGCGCGCTGGGTCGTGATCAGCAGCATGGCGACGCCGCCGGCCATGAACAGCAGCACCGCGAAGCTGATCGCCAGGTTACGTGCGCGAGCCTGCGCCACCGCGCTTTCCAGAGAGCCGGAGTGGTGCTTCACAAGGACGCGCCAGCGCCCGCGCGGCTCGGGCGGCCCTCCGGAGGGCGCCTCCCCTCCCGGGCGCATCCGGCCGAATCCGGGTCCGGCGCCCCGCTGGAAATCCGGACGCGGCGGAAACAAGCCGCCCGTCGCATCGGCGGAGGCGAAGAAGCTCTCCGGCAATCCCGGATCGGATTGGTAGATCACATCGGTCAGCTTAGAATTGCTGACGATCCGCACCTGGTAGTCCAGGCCGTCGGAACCGGCGAAATACTTGTGGACCAGCTCCGGCAGGTACTCCTTTTCCAGATACGACTTGTTGAGCTCGGCGATGACCCATCCCTCTAGCGGCGACCCGCCGCGCGGTCCCTCCAGGCGGGGACGAAAGCGGGGCGCGATGAGAACCGGGCTCTCCTCTTCAAAAATGCCGGCCATGCCGCCGCCAGGTCCACCCAGTGGCGGCGTCTCCTCGGGCGGGCCGGACGAAAGGCCCCGAAAACCGCGCCAGCGGGAGTGCAGGCGCGTACGTAGGGTCCCCAGCGCCTCGGGCCATGCGGTCGCCTCGAAAAGCCCGCTAGTCCGATTGAGCACCAGGATCTCGTCGGTTCCCCCTTCGCCGCCCTGTGTGAGGTAGTAGTTCTGGATCAATTGAGGATGGCTGGTGGTGTTGGTCCAGCGGGTGAACCGCTCGGCGTGATCCTCCAGCGTGCGGTAGCGGCCCCCCTGGAAAGCCGGATGCGCCCGCGCGATCTCCCCGTTGAACTCCTGGCTGAAGCGCACGGTCGCCATCCGCACCCCGGCCCGCATACGCTCCTGCTCGGCCTGGCTGAGCTGGCCGATCCAGCGGTACTGTAGCGCCGCCAGCGCCGCCAGCATAACCAGCGCGGCGATCATCATGGGGACCGCGAGCTTCTCCCGCGGGAAGCGGAGGGAGAAAAGACGTACCATGCTGGGCCTACGGCTGGCTATCGCGCCGCAGGCTGCGCCAGCCGCATTCGTAGCGTAGCATAGGCGCGGAACAGGCGCGACTTCACGGTGGCCAGCGAGCACCCCAGGGCGCCGGAGATCTGCGACAGTTCCATACCTTGATACTTATGCATCAGCACGGCCGCGCGCTGGCGATCGGGCAGCTCCGCCACCGCCTGCCGGAGCTGCCGAAGCATCTCCTGTTTCTGGAGCTCGCTGTCGGCGGCCGGACTCGGATCCACGATCTGGGGGCGCAATCCCGACGCCGACGGTGCGTCCAGACTCTCGCCGTTCTTCTCATGGCGGTGATCCCGCAGCCAATTGATCGCCAGGTTGGTGGCGATGCGGTAGAGCCAGGTGGTGAACTTGGCCGTGGGCTGATAGCTGGCCTGCGAGCGGTACACGCGCAGGAAGGTGTCTTGCGCCAGCTCCTCCGCCACCGCACGGTTGCCCACCATCCGGTGCAGGAAGTAGATGACCGGCGTCCGATGCTTCTCCAGCAGCAGATCCAGGGAGGCTGCCTCGCCACGCTGGAAACGCAGCATCAGCTCGCTGTCCAAATCGCGGATTCGGGTGTAGGGGCTGGCAGTCACACCCCCATTGTGTGGCAGGCCCCGCCCAGCCGGCGTAAAGAGTAGGAAAAATGTTTGTTAAGAATGTAAAACCTAAGTTTTTCAAACTCTTAACCAACTCTTCAGGACCCTGCGGGTTGATACAAGCAGGGACCCCACCGAGCGGTCCCACCTACAAGGAGAACGTAAGATGAGACTTCCATTGGTAATCCTGACGGGCTTCGCCGCGAGCCTGCTGGCTCAGGGCCCCGGCGTCAGGCAAGGTCCCTTTCAGCCCGCGACCGATCAGGTGAAGGCCTATTTGAACCTCACGGATGCCCAGATCCAGTCCCTGCAGTCCATCCGGCGGCAGGAGGCGCAGGAGTTGCAATCCATCCGCCAGGACATGGTCACGGCGCAGCAGGCTTTGGCCGACCTGCTCCAGAAAGGCGCCACCGACGCTAATGCGGTCGGCAAGCTGGTGCTCGACGCGGCCAACCTGCGCAAGCAGATCGACCAGAAGCGGAGCAGCTTCCAGGATCAGGCCCTGAATGTGCTGGATGCGACGCAGAAGACCAAGCTGAAGGGCCTGGAGGAGGCGCAGAAACTGGAGCCGGCCATGCGAGGGGCCCAGGTGTTGGGTCTGCTGGCAGCGCCGCAGATGCCGCCGGACGCCGGACCCGCCGGCCTGCGCCCGGGCATGTTCGGATTCCCCGGCCCCGGTGGTATGGGCGGACCGGGCGGGATGGTGCGGCCTCTGAACCGCGGCCGCCGGTAACTTTCTCCGCGGGGCAGGCCTCCCACCTGCCCCCGTTTCATCGCCTGGCGGCAAAAAACCGCTGGAGCAATTCCACGCACTCCGCCCCCAGCACCCCTTCCACGATCTCCACGCGATGATTCAGTAAATCTGAATCGGCCAGGCGGAACTTGCTGCGGACGCCTCCGAAGCGCAGATCGCGCCCCCCGAAGACCAGCCGCGCCACCCGCGCGGCGACCAGCGCGCCCGCGCACATCACGCAGGGCTCGAGCGTGGAGTAGACGGTGGCCGCCTCCAGCCGGTAGTTGCCCACCTGGGCGGCGGCCTGGCGAAGGGCCAGGATCTCGGCGTGCGCGGTCGGGTCCAGGCAGGCTCGGGGCGAGTTGCGGCCGCGACCGGCGATCTCACCGCCGATCACCACCACCGCGCCGGCCGGCGTCTCGCCCGCCGCGGCCGCTTCCGCGGCCAGGGCCAGGGCCTCGCGCATGTAAATTTCGTGCCCGGACATGGCGTTAAGATAGGAAGAGCGTGCTCCAGTTCCTTCCCTTGATCGTCAAGAATTCGTGGCGCAACCGCCGCCGCACCTCGCTGACCGTCGCCAGCGTCGCCGCGTCCCTGTCGCTGCTCGGCATCCTCATGGCAATCTACCACGCCTTCTACTTCAGCGAGCCGGCGCCGGAGCAGGCGCTCCGCCTGGTGGCGCGCAACAAGGTCTCGCTGATCTTCCCGCTGCCGGAGTCCTACGGGCAGAAGATCCGCGCCGTTCCCGGAGTGCGCGAGGTGATGATGCGCCAGTGGTTCGGCGGGATGTACAAAGACCGCCTGCCCCAGAACATGTTCGCGCGCTTTGCCATCGAGCCCGACAAGCTGTTCACCTTGCGCGGGGAGATGCGCATCCCCGAGGACCAGAAGAAGACCTTCCAGCGGGAGCGCCGCGGCTGCCTGATCGGGCTGGCGCTGGCGGAGAAATACAACTTGAAGCCCGGAGACCGCCTCACCCTGCAAGGCGACATCTACCCCGGTAATTATGAATTCATCGTGGCGGGGATTTACGACTCGCCGGGCAATAACGAGACGCTGTACTTTCACCGCAAGTTCCTGGAAGAGAGCATGGCGGGGCGGTTGCAGGGCAGCGTGGGCGTCTTCGACATCCTCGCGGAGAGCCCGGAGGCCGTGCCGCGCATCGCGCGCGCCATCGACGAGGAGTTCCGCAACGCGCCGGTATCCACCAAGACCGAGCCGGAGCGCGCCTACATGCTCGCTTTCATCAATTCGATGGGGAATGTGAAGGTGTTCCTGCTGGCCATCTGCGCGGCCGTCACCTTCACAGTGCTGCTGGTCTCGGCCAACACCATGGCCATGTCGGTGCGGGAGCGGGTGCGCGAAGTGGGCATACTCAAAACGCTCGGATTCCGGAGTGAGATCATTTTGGGCATGATCCTGGGAGAGGCGGCGATGGTGTCGGCGATCGGCGGCGTGCTGGGCCTGACCCTGGCGGCGGCGCTGTGCTCCGCGGTCCGCCGCGCGCCGATCCCGTACATGACCCAGCTCAAGAGCATGACCATTGCGCCGCCCGTAGCGCTGGGTTGCCTGGGCGTGGCTGTCGCGATCGGATTGGCCAGCTCCCTGATTCCAGCCTGGAGCGCCGCCCGCACCCCCATTATTCAGGCGCTGCGCCAAACCGATTAGAACCCCATGGGCATCCCCCTTGCTTACAACCTGCGCAACCTGAG
>JACOSH010000404.1 GCA_016178945.1 Acidobacteriota bacterium | reverse complement strand
ACGCGCGGCATCCGTGATCAAGCGCTGGTAGATTTCCAGGCCGTCGCGGCCGCCGGCCAGGGCGACATGAGGCTCGTAGTCCCGGACTTCGCGCTGTAAGCCCGCCAGGTCTTCGTCGGGCACATACGGCGGGTTCGAGACCACCAGATCCACGGAGCGCGACGAGATCGCCGAGAGCAGGTCGCAGGCTACCAGGCAGACCGGCGCGCCGAGCGCGGCGGCATTGCCGGCGGCAACTTCGAGGGCGGCAGTAGAGATGTCGGTGGCCAGCACCACGCGTGAGGTCTCCAGCGCCAGGGTGACGGCGATGGCGCCCGAGCCGGCGCCGGCGTCGACCAGGCGCCGCGCCTGGCGCGCGAAGGGCAGCGCGGTCTCGACCACGTGCTCGGTCTCCGGGCGCGGGATCAGCACGGCCGGGGTCACGCGGAACATCCGCCCGTAGAACTCCTGGCGCTGGGTGATGTACTGGGTCGGCTTGCCTTGCAGGCGCTCGTGCAGGTAGCGCCCATAGTGCAGCCATTCCACCTCGCGCAACTCAGCTTCGGGGCGCCCGTAAAGATAGGCGCGCTCCCGCCCCAGCGCGTGGGCCAGCAGGACCTCCGCGGTCAGTCGCGGCGCGGCGACGGCGTCTTCCTCAAGAAGCCGGACGCCTTGGAGGAGGGCCGTCTGGATGGTCACGATCAGTCGGCGGCGGCGTCCTGGCCCTGGCTCTTCAGCTTCTCGGTCTGGTAGTGCGCGGACAGGGCCTCGATGATGGGGTCCAGCCGGCCGTCCATCACGATGTCGAGTTGATGCAGCGTGAGGCCGATGCGGTGATCGGTGACGCGGTTCTGCGGGAAGTTGTAGGTGCGGATCTTTTCGCTGCGGTCGCCGCTGCCGACCATGCTGCGCCGCTCGGCGCCCAGCGCCTCCTGCTGCTTTTCCAGCTCCATCTCGTAGAGGCGGGAGCGCAGCACGCGCTCGGCTTTGGCGCGGTTCTTGATCTGCGATTTCTCGTCCTGGCAGGAGACCACCAACCCGGTGGGCAAATGGGTGATACGCACCGCCGAGTAGGTGGTGTTGACGGACTGGCCGCCGGGGCCGGAGGAGCAGAACGTGTCGATGCGGATGTCCTTGGGCTCGATCTTGATCTCCACCTCGTCGGCCTCGGGCAGCACCGCCACCGTGATGGCGGAGGTGTGGACGCGCCCCTGCTGCTCGGTGGCCGGCACGCGCTGCACGCGGTGTACGCCGCTCTCGTACTTCATCTTGCTGTAGACCTTGTCGCCGTTGATCAAGGCGATGACTTCCTTCACGCCGCCGACCGAGGACTCGCTGGAGGAGGTGACTTCCACGCGCCAGCGCTGCGACTCCGCGTAGCGGTTGTACATGCGGAAGATCTCGTCGGCGAACAGGGTGGCCTCGTCGCCGCCGGTGCCCGCGCGGATCTCGAGCACCACGTTTTTCTCGTCGTTGGGGTCCTTGGGCAGGAGCAGAACCTTGAGCTCTTCCTCGATCTGCTGGCGGGCCGGCTCCTGGCGGGCGATTTCGTCGACCGCCATCTGGCGCAGATCGGGGTCGCTCTCTTCGAGCATGCCCTGGGCCTCCCGAAGGTCGCTCGAGACCTTCTTCCACTCGCGGTACTTGGCCACCACGTCCGAGATGTCGCTGTGCGCCTTGGCGACTTTTCGATAGCGGTCGCTGTCGCCGATCACTTCCGGATCGGCCATCTGGCGCGTCAGCTCCTCGAAGCGCACTTCGAGTTGTTCAAGCCTGGAGAGAAACTGCATGGGGACTACTCAGGCGATCACCAGCTCGCCGCCCTGCTCGGCCTCCAGAGCCATGGCGCGGTCCAGCGCGTGGATGCCGACCGCGGCCTGGTCGTCGCTGGGAGGCTGGGTGGTGATCCGCTGGAGCCACAGCCCCGGCGCGGTCAGGGTGGCCAGAATCGACCCGCGCCGCCTGGCGGCGAAGCGGATCATCTCGTAGCTGACGCCGGCGATCACCGGCAGCAGCAACAGGCGCGAGAGCAGCTTGGGGAAGAAGCCGTCCACGGGAATGAGCATGTAGACGACCATCGACACCAGCATCACCACCATCAGAAAGCTGGTGCCGCAGCGCGGGTGAAAGGTGGTGAAGGCCTGGGCGTTGGCGACAGTGACGGGTTGGCCGGATTCGAAATTGAAGACCACTTTGTGCTCGGCGCCGTGATACTCGAAGACCCGCCGGATGTCCTTCATGCGCGACAGCGCATACATGAAGGCTACCAGGATCGCCATGCGGAGCAGGCCCTCGGCCCCGTTGAAGGCGATCCGCCCGTGCAGAGAGGGGTAGAGCTTCTCCAGTTGCGAAACCACATAGAGCGGGACGAACTTGTACAGGAAGAAGAAAAAGGCGAAGGAGAACACGAGCTGGACGGTCATCATCCACGGAGTGATCTCGATGGGCTTCTGGCTGGAGTCCTTCTCTTCGGCCAGGGCGGCGTTGGCGGAGAACCGGAGCGCCTTGATGCCCAGCGACATGGCCTGGCCGAGCGTCCCCAGCCCGCGCAGCACGGGATACTTGAAGAGCGGATATTTCTCCGAGACCTTGGCGACCGGCATCTCCTCGGTGACGATCTCGCCCGACGGCTTGCGCACCGCCACGCAGTAGCTGTGCGGCGCGCGCATCATGACCCCTTCCATGACCGCCTGCCCGCCGACCAGCGTCTCCTCGCCGCTCTCAAGGACCGGCATGAGCTGGATGTGCGCGAAAAGCCGCAGGGAACTCCGTAGTGACAAGAACGATCTCCTACCTACAGTATACGACAGTGTGGCAGGGGTGCGAGTCTACCGAATTCGCGCGCCGCAATCGGAGCGTCGCCGCGCAGCGATCGGCGACCGAGCTGGGAGCGCCGGTGATTCCGCCAGTCGCTGCAGTGGCTTGACTACTCTGTGCGCCCGCGCCCTCTGTCCGCGTCCGCGGCGAGAAGTTCGACTACGAGGCGTCTGGAAATCCGAAAGTTAGTCGCAACCAACCGGGCAAGAGCAGACGAAGATCCACAAGCCCAGCAATGGAAGCCGCCTGAAGTACGCCGACAGTTCCAGTGTTCGGAATTCCGCGTCGGGACGCTTCGAGTCTCCCGGCGGCTTCGTCGATCAGCAGAAGGACCTCAGCTTCCGATTGTGCCAACAGGATCGCACACCTCTCGCCCGGGTCAAGAAGCGACAGGACCGGGTCGTTTGTAGGTGGCGCGGATCGAACTTGCATCCACTCCGGAAGCTTCATCGCCCATTCGCTCACCGGGCGCGGAGCGCCTTCATCGATCAGTTCGCCAAGCACTTCGGCAGGAATGATAATCCTTCGATACAATCGCGGCAGAAGATCGATGGCTTCAATGAGAATCAAGTAGTTCAGAGGTGAGGTGTCGGCGATGACGACGGTCATCGGGAAAAGGCGAGCGCGGTTTCGCTATCCCTGCGGACGTCATCCAACGTTAGTTCGAGGAATACTCCATGAGCTTTGAGGAAGCCATCCATCTCGTACCTCGACCCAATACCCAGCAGCCGCCTTGCTTGAGATACGGTGAATCTCCCAGACCGGACGCCTTCCAAGGCGACCGCTTCCAGCGCAGCGTGCGTCACGCCGCCAGGATCGGCGCAGAGTTGACGGGCAAGATCCTCGGGGATTTCGAGTTGAACCTGCATGGCGGCTTCTACGATATTATCCTTCAAGCTCTTCCTTTGCGGCAACGCCAATACTCAGCGGGTGGTCGACCCAGGAGTGAGGGCGTGACAGCTTCGATTCCCTCACCGAATTGAAGCTTCGCCGCGCAGTGATCGCTCAACAGATTGCTCAACTCGCGGCCTTCGCCCATCCAGGCTATGATGGCCATGTGCGGACGGTCCGAGTCGCGGAGTTGAGGAATCAACTCAGCTCCGGTCCGGAACCGTAACGTTCCGATCGCCAAGATCGTGCCGTTGCCCGCGGACGACATGGACCCCGGCGAGTTGCCGTTAATCGCCTCTGGTCAAATGATCTTGCCGAAGAAGCCGTTCGACGAGGACCGGTTCTGGCGGATCGGCGCTCATCACAAGAGAAGCCGCAAGTTGGAGAAAGCCATTCGGCGAGCTCTTGAAGCGGAGCGAGAGGAATCCAATGCCGGCGTTTCGGCTACTCCGCCAGCCTCCGCAGCGAGTCCTCGAAGGGCGCGCGGGCCACGCCGCGCTCGGTGACGATGGCCGTCACGTAGCGGTTGGGGGTCACATCGAAAGCGGGGTTCTCGACGCGGGTCGCGTGCGGGGCGACTTGCACGCCGAAGACGTGGGTCACTTCCCGGGCGGCGCGCTGCTCGATGGGGATCTGGTCGCCGGAGGGGAGCGTCAGGTCGAGCGTGGAGACCGGCGCCGCGACGTAAAACGGCACGCCGTTCTCCTTGGCCAGCACGGCCAGCGAGTAGGTCCCAACCTTGTTGGCAACATCGCCATTGGCGGCGACGCGGTCGGCGCCGACCACTACGCAGCCGATGCGTCCCGACTTGAGAAAATGTCCGGCCATGTTGTCGGTGATGAGGGTGGCCGGAATGCCGTCCTGCTGCAGCTCCCACACTGTGAGGCGCGCGCCTTGCAGGAAGGGACGCGTCTCGTCCGCGAATACGTCCACCTGCTTGCCCGCCGCCACCGCCGCCCGGATCACGCCCAGCGCGGTGCCATAGCCGGCCGTGGCCAGCGCGCAGGCGTTGCAGTGGGTGAGCACGGTCTTGCCGTCAGGCACCAGGTCCGCGCCGTGACGCCCGATGGCCTGGTTGATGGCGATGTCTTCCAGACGAATCAGTTGGGCCTCAGCCGCCATCCGCGCCCGGATCTCCGCCAGGGGCCGACCGCGCAGCGATTCCCACAGCCGTTTCATGCGGTCGATGGCCCAGAACAGATTGACCGCGGTGGGCCGCGTTTCGGCCAGCGAGCGGCAGATCGAGGCGAACCGCGCCTCATCGGGCCCGGTCAGGGCCTCGACGCCGAGCGCGACGCCCATGGCCGCCGCCACTCCGATGGCCGGAGCGCCCCGGATCACCATGGAGCGGATGGCCTCGGCCACCTCCGCATGGGTGCGGCAGGTGACAAACACCTCCTGGAGCGGCAGCTTGGTCTGGTCGATCATGACCACGCCATCGGCGGTCCATTGGATGGTCTCTACCATGTCTTCGGCACGTCCTTTCCACCGGAGGCCACGAATCCGGCGAATAGCGTCAGGTTGTAGGCGCCGTGCATCACCGTGGCGGCCAGCGTGGACCCGGAGGCGTGGCGCATCCAGCCAAAGGCGCTGCCGGCCATCGTGATCAGGACGCCATGCCGCCAGGACAACCCGTACTGCGGCAGGTGCAGCAGGCCGAAGCAGATTCCGGCGGCCAGGATGCCCCACGCCAGCCCCAGCGAGCGTACGAATAGCGGCTGCATGAAGCCGCGAAACATCAACTCTTCGCACAAAGGCCCCACCGTAACCCCGACCAGCGCCACGAAAAACAGCGAGGCGCGATCGGTGAACATGTCCTTCAGCGGCGACTGGATCTCCGGGGCCTTCAGGAGCAGGCCGAGAAGGGCGATCGCCAGCGCCAGAACGCAGCCCAGCAGCACCGCGCGCGTGCCGCGCACCGACGAGCGCCGCCCGCGCAGCGAATCCCACAGCGGCCGGCCATACTCCCACTTGAAGAATGCGCCCAGCGCGGCGAACAGCAGGCCGTAGCCGAAGAACTGGCCGCCCAGCTCCCAGACTTTCCGGGTCGCGCCGGCGCCTGCGATCCACAACACGCTCTTCACCGTCTGCGAGCCGGCCAGAAAGCAAAGAGGAGCGAGCCCGATAAGCATGGCCAGATCCCGGTAGTTCCAAAACGGCGGCGGCTCCGGCTCCCTCACGAGTCTCCCTCGATCAGGGCCGCCGCCAGCAGCGGTATCAGCAGCTCATGATGCCCGGTCAGCGCGATCCCGCGGCCGCCAGACCCGGCGTGGGGGCGCTCCACCACGTTGACTCTGGGCCGGTAGTGCTGCAGGAAGTCGAGATTAGCCGTGGTGAATCCGGCCAGGGGCGAACCGAGGTTGCGCACGGCGGAGACGGCTTTCAGGAAAACCTCCGGCATCACCACGGCGGACCCCACGTTGAGATACACGCCCCCGTCGTTCAGCTCCGCCACCAGCGAGCAGAAGAGCCGGAAGTCGCGATGCGTGGTCGCGCCGATGGCCTCGGGATGGGCGGCCGGGTGGGTATGGGGGGTGTCCGTGCCGACGGCGACGTGCACCGTGACCGGCGTACCGTGGCGATAGGCGGCCAGCACCAGGCTGTGCTCCGCGAACGTGCTGCCGGCGATCCGCTCCAGACGCGCCCCCAGAGCCTCGCCCATGCCGATGCCGCGCGCCAGCCCCTCGGCGAGGGCGACGTTCATCTCGCGACCGGTCTCCTCGGCGGCGCCGAAACGGCCGTCCGGGAGCACGGCCTCGACATCCTCGCTGGTGTGGCCGGCCAGCGCGATCTCGAAGTCGTGGATGGCGGCCGAGCCGTTCATGGCGAAGGCCGTGGCGTAGCCGCGCCGCATCAGGTCGATCAGGACCGGCGCCAGCCCGCACTTGATGACGTGGCCGCCCATCCCCCACAGGATCGCGCGCTGCCGCCGGCGCGCCTCGCGCAGCGCTTCGAGGAGGGCGCGCAGACCGTCGGCGGCCAGCAGGCGCGGCAGCGAATCGAGCCAGCCGGCCAAGCCGGCGCCCTTCGAGTAAGGAGCGGCGAAATCGGCGACGCGCACCTTTCCGCCCCGCTCCTGGAGCGGCACCGTTTTGAGGGCCGCCAGATCCATCGGCCGGACGCGGTACTTGCTCATGATGTACTTCCCTGCGCCGCGGCGGCCCTGCCCTTCAAGACCTTGGCCAGCGCCTGCGCCGTATGGCTCTTCCTGCACTTCAGCACCTGCTCCGGCGAGCCGCAGGCCACCACGCGGCCCCCGTACTCGCCGCCATCCGGACCCAGGTCGATGATCCAGTCGGCCGTCTTGACCACGTCCAGGTTGTGCTCGATCACCACAACGGTGTTGCCCAGATTCACCAGCCGCTGGAGCACATCGAGCAGCTTGTGGACGTCGTCGAAGTGCAGGCCCGTGGTGGGCTCGTCCAGCACGTAGAAGGTGCGCCCGGTCTGTTTCCGGCTCAACTCCTTGGCCAGCTTGATGCGCTGCGCCTCGCCGCCGGAGAGCGTGGTGGAGGATTGCCCCAGGTGAATGTACTCCAGGCCCACGTCCATCAAGGTCTGGAGCTTGGGGCGGATCTGGGGGATGTTCTCGAGCGGGCCGAGGGCCTCCTCCACGGTGGTCTCCAGCAGGTCGGCGATGGAGCGGCCCTTATACTTGACTTGCAAGGTCTCCGAATTGTAGCGCCGCCCGCGGCAAACGTCGCAGGTCACATAGACGTCGGGCAGGAAGTTCATCTCGATCCGCTTCAGCCCGTCGCCCTCGCAGGCCTCGCAGCGGCCGCCCTTGACGTTGAAGCTGAAGCGGCCCGGCTTGTAGCCGCGCGCGCGGGACTCGGGCAGCATGGCGTACAGGTCGCGGATCAAGGTGAACAGCCCGGTATAGGTGGCCGGATTGGAGCGCGGCGTGCGGCCGATGGGCGACTGGTCGATGCGGATCACCTTGTCCACCAGCTCGCAGCCCTCGATGGAGTCGTGCTCGCCGGGGTGCTCGCCACTGCCATTCACGGCGCGGGCCAGGGCGCGGTAGACCAGATCGTTCACCAGCGTCGACTTGCCGCTGCCGGAGACGCCCGTCACCACCGTGAACAGGCCCAGCGGGAACTCGACGTCAATGTTCCTCAGGTTGTGGTGGCGCGCGCCGCGTACGCGGATCAGATTGCCGTTCGGCGCCCGGCGCACTTCCGGCACCGCGATCCGCCGCTGGCCGGAAAGATACTGTCCGGTGAGCGAGGCCGGGTTGCGCTCGATATCGCGCGGGGCGCCCGTGGCCACCAGGCATCCGCCCAGGCGTCCGGCGCCGGGTCCCAGGTCGATCACGTAGTCGGCGCGCTCGATGGTCTCGGCATCGTGCTCGACAACCAGTACGGTGTTGCCCATGTCGCGCAAGCGGGCCAGGGTCTGGAGCAGCCGGTCGTTGTCGCGCGCATGCAGCCCGATGGAGGGCTCATCCAGCACGTAGAGCACGCCGCGCAGCTTGGACCCGATTTGGGTGGCCAGGCGGATGCGCTGTCCTTCGCCGCCGGACAGTGTCGGGGCGGAGCGCTCCAGGCTCAGGTAGTCCAGGCCGACCGCGGTCAGGAATTCGAGGCGATTGCGGATCTCGTCGATCACGCGGCCCACGATCTGCAACTCCCGCCCGGCGAACTCCCAGGACTTGACCGTGAGGAGCGCGCGCGAGAGCGGCAGCGCGGTGAACTCATCGATCGACGCGCCCTTCACCCGCACCGCCAGGCTGGACGCCTTCAGCCGCCGCCCTTTGCAGTCCTTGCAGGGAATCGTGGACATGTAGGTATCGAAGGTGGCGCGATCCTCGGCGTAGGCGTGGTTGTAGCGATGCATCAACTCGGCCAGCAGCCCGTCGCGGCCGGCCTCGCCGTGGAGCAGCAGGGTGCGCTGTTCTTCCGGCAGTTTCTCAAACGCCGCCGTCAGCTTGATGCCGTGACGCTTGGCGAAAATCTCCATGTCCACTTCCAGGCCGGCGGTGTGGAGGTCGGCGGCCAGCGCGCCCTTTAGCAGGGGCTTGGCGGCGTTGACGAGGATCTTGTCCGGATCGAACATCCACTGGCTGCCCAGACCCGTGCACCGGTCGCAGGCGCCGAACTGGCTGTTGAAGGAGAAGGACCGCGGCTCCAGTTGCGGGACGCTGGTTCCGCACTCCGGGCAGGCCAGCCGCTGCGAGTACAGCCGCTCCTCGCCGTTGACCACGGCCACGATGACCAGCCCGTTGGCCAGCTTGGCGGCCGTTTCGATGGACGCTTCCAGGCGGCCTTCAATGCCCGGCTTGACTTGCAGGCGGTCCACGACAACTTCGATGGTGTGATTCTTCCGCCGGTCGAGCGGAACGTCTTCGTCGAGCGAGCGCAGCACGCCGTCGATCCGCGCCCGCAGGAATCCCTGGCGGGCCAGCTTCTCCAGGTCCTTCTTGTACTCGCCCTTGCGCCCCCGCACCACCGGGGCCAGGAGCATGATCCGGTTGGCCGCGCCCGCCTCGGGCGGCGGCAGCGCGAGAATCTGTTGCACGATCTGCCCGGTCGACTGGCGGGAAATCTCGTGCCCGCACAGCGGGCAGTGCGGGACGCCGATGGAGGCATACAGCAGCCGCAGGTAGTCGTAGATCTCGGTGATGGTTCCGACCGTGGAGCGCGCGCTGCGGCTGGTGGTCTTCTGCTCGATGGAGATGGCCGGGCTCAGCCCGTCGATGGCGTCGACGTCGGGACGCTCCATCTGATCCAGGAACTGGCGCGCATAGGGCGACAGCGTTTCGACGTACCGGCGCTGGCCCTCGGCATAGATGGTGTCGAAGGCCAGCGACGATTTGCCCGACCCGCTCAGCCCCGTGACCACGGTGAGGGAGTGGCGCGGGATCTCCACGTCGATGTTCTTGAGGTTGTGTTGGCGCGCGCCGTGCACGCTAATCCGGTCCAGCATGACGATGTTTCGGGAGAGAAGGACAGCACTGTCATTGTCCCGCGATTTGCCGTGGTTTCGCAAACTTCGATATAACGGTGGGAACGATGCGGAGGTGCTTCAAGTGCGGAGGCTCGCTGGCCCGGGTGCGCAGGAGCTTCCGGGAGCGCCTGCGCTACACCTCGCTCTACAAGTGCCGGCAGTGCGGCGACTATTCGCACGATGACCGTTGGTTCATGCTATTGCTGGGGGACGAGAGCCGCTGTCCGGAGTGCGGAACGTACCGGATTTATAAGCTGAAAAGCCTGGATCGCGTCGACCGCATGTACAAGAACCCTCTCAGCTATTGCCAGAAATTCGTGGGCGCCGAGCTGCATTGGTGCGCGTTCTGCCGGCTGCAATTCTACGACCTGCGGCCGAGGGTGGCCACGCCGAACGACCGGACGCAGGTCCCGCCCCCGCCCCCGCCGCCGCAGCGTCCTGCGGCCCCTCCGCGAGCGCCCCAGGCGCAAGCCCCGCAGCCGCCGCCACCCGCCGCCCCTCCGGCCGCTTCACGACCCGGGCGCGGGAGGCGCAGGCGATCGCGCAAACAACCGCCTTCTATTGATACGGCCAGATCGGGTGAGTGAACAGCCCGCCGTCGACCCACAGGGTCTGTCCGGTGATGAAATCGCCGCCCTCACCGGCCAGGAACGCGACCACGCGCCCGATGTCCACGGGCTGGCCCACGCGGCCGAGCGGCGTGAGCTTTGCCCAAGTGCCCGCGTAGTCGGATGCCTCCAGCTTGGTTCGCTCGATCTCGATGGCTCCCGGCGCCACGCAGTTCACCCGAATCCTGTACTTGCCCAGCTCCACCGCCGCTACCTTGGTGAACATCTCGATGCCTCCCTTGCTGGCGGTGTAGTCCGCCAGGTTCGGGAAAGGGATCTTGTTGCAGCCCGATCCGATGTTCACGATCGAGCCTCCGCCCTGCTCCTTCATGTGCCGCGCGGCGCGCTGCGTACAGAGGAAGCAGCCTTTGAGGTTGGTGTTGAGGGTGCGGTCCCACTCGGCCTCCTCCAGATCGAGCAGCGGCTTCCAGGTCTGCACGCCCGCGTTGTTGACCAGGATGTCCAGCCGGGGGAACCGGCCGAGGACCTGGCCGAACATGCGGTCGACGCCGGCGGCCACTCCCACATTGCCCTGGACGACCAAGGCGGCGCGCCCCATGCCCCGGATCTCGGCGGCGGTCGCCTCCGCGCCTTCCTGGTCGGCGTGATAGTTGATCGCCAGGTCGCAGCCGTTGCGCGCCAGCTCCAGCGCGATCCCCTTGCCGACCCCCTTGCTGGAGCCGGTAACCAGCGCGGTTTTCCCTTCCAGTGTCATGAGACGAGTGTAGCGCGGCCATCGGGCAGCGCAGGCCGGGGAGCGTCACGCGCCGCCTGCTATAATAAGCGGAGAGAATTCCTGCCCATGTTTGATGTGTTCCGCAGCCGGGATAAGGCTGTTCGTTACTTGCTGAGCGCTCTGCTCATGTTGGTCGCCCTCTCCATGGTGACCTATCTGATTCCGGGCTCCGGCTACGGATCCGGCGGCAGCGCGGATAACGTGCTGGCCAAGATCGGCGACGACAAGATTTCCGTGCGGGAAGTCCAGATGCGTCTGCAAACCGCCGTCCGCAACAAGCAGTTCCCGCCGGACATGATGCAATACTACGCCCCCCAGATGGTGGACCAGTTGATCACCGAGCGCGCCGTCCAGTACCAGGCGGAGCGCATGGGCTTCCGCGCCAGCGACACGGACACGGTGGAGGCGATCCGCCGGGAGGTCCCCCAGCTTTTCCCCAACGGGGGATTCGTGGGCAAGGACGTGTATGCCGGCGTGCTCTCCCAGCAGAATCTTTCCATCCCCGAGTTCGAGCACATGATCAAGAACCAGATCCTGCTCAACCGCATGCGCAGCATGGCGCTGGAGTCGCTGGTGGTTTCCAATCTCGACGTGGAGCAGGAGTTCCAGAAGCGCAACGAGAAGGCGGTCGCGGAATACGTCAAGCTTCCAACTCAGAAGATTCAAAGCGAGGCGCAGGTCAGCAGCGACGAGATCCGGCAGCACTTCGAGAAGAACCGGGCCAGCTACCAGACCCCGGAAAAGCGAGGCCTCTTACTGGTGGTGGTGGATCCGCGGGTGCTGGAGCAGTCGGTGGTGGTGGGCGAAGACCGCGCGCGTAAGATCTACGAGCAGAACAAGGACAACTACCGCACGGGCGAGCGGGCGCACGTTCGTCACATTCTCCTGAACACGGCCGACAAGCCGAAGGAGGAGGTAGACAAAATCCAGAAGAAGGCCGAGGCTCTGCTCAAGCAGATCCAGGGCGGCGCGGACTTCGCCGATCTGGCCGCCAAGAATTCCGACGATCCCGATTCCAAGGTCAAGGGCGGCGACCTGGGATTCATCGAGCGGGGCCGCACGGTGGCGGAATTCGAGGCCAGCGCTTTCTCCCTCAAGCCAAAGGAAATCAGCAACCTGGTCAAAACCCAGTACGGATTCCACATCCTCCAGACCTTGGAGAAACAGGAAGCGCGCCTGAGGCCCTTCGAGGAAGTCAAGGCCCAGTTGACCGGGGAGCTGCGCAAACAGGCCGTCGCCGACAAGGTACAGACCACGCTGGATCAGGCGCTGTCCGAAGTGAAGAAGAACCCTCAGGAAGCCGAGCAGATCGCCAAGAAACTCAACCTGATCGTCACCCCGGTGGAAAAAGCCAGCTCCGGCGACCCGATCCCGCATCTGGGCGTCAATCGCGACTTCCAGGAATTCCTTACCAGCGCCAAGAAGGGCGAGGTGAGCCAGCCGGTCCAGGCGCCCGGCAACAAGACGGTGATGGGGATCGTGCGCGAGATTTTTCCCGCGCATCCGGCGGCCTTCGAAGAGGTGCAGGGTCAAATCCGCATGACCCTGATGACCGGCAAGGCGACCAAGCTGCTGGAACAGCGGGCCAAGGATCTGCTGGAAAAGGCCAAGGCCCTGGGGGGCGACTTGAAGAAGGCCGCTCAGTCGATGGGGATGGAGGCGGCCACCTCCGCCGCGGTCACTCGAAACGGGGCCATCGAGGGGTTGGGGTCCGCCTCCTCGGTGCCGGACCTGTTCGCCAAGCCGGCCGGCGCACTGTGGGGCCCGCTGCAGGTAGGAGACGCACGCGTGGTGGGGAAGGTGGTGAGCCGTATCCCCGCCGATCTGGGCGAGCTGGCCGCGCAGCGCGACTCGATTCGGCAGGAAATCAAGCAGCAGCGCGCCCGCGAGCGCAACGCGCTGTTTGAGGACGGCATCCGCCAGCAGTTGGAGAAGGAAGGCAAGCTGAAGATCAACCAGGACGTCCTGAAGCGCCTGCTTGCGGGGTACCGGAGCTGACCCGGCCCGCATGATCGAGTCGTTGATCGATGCGCTCCGCATCCTGACCACGCCGGAGCGCCTGCTCCACCTATTGACCACCGTGTTATCGGGCTGGCTGGGATACGCCCTGTTGTTCGGAGTGGTTTTTTCCGAGACCGGCCTGCTGGTGGGTTTCTTCCTCCCCGGCGATTCGCTGCTGTTCACGGTCGGAGTGGTGGCGGGCGCGGGAGGCCTCGATCCGATCACGATCACGCTGGTGTTGATGGCCGCCGCGGTGATCGGCGATACCGTCAATTACGTCCTGGGCCGCCAGACCGGACCGCGCATCTTCAGCCGTCCCGACTCCCTGTTCTTCAAGCAGGAGTACCTGGAGCGGACTCGCCTGTTTTACGAAAAGCACGGGGGCAAGACCCTGATTTACGCCCGCTTCGTCCCCATCGTCCGGACGTTCGCGCCCTTTGTAGCGGGCCTGGGGAAGATGAGGTACGCGCGCTTCATCTCATTCAGCGTGTTTGGTGGGGCAGGCTGGGTCTTGTCGATGACGCTGGCCGGGTACACGCTGGGCAGCGTCCCGTTCGTGCGCCGGAATTTCGAGAAGGTCGTGGTGGCGATCGTTCTGGTCTCCGTGCTCCCGGTGCTGATCGAGGCTTTCAAGTCCCAGCGCCGCGCGCGTCAGCAATGATTTACAAGCCCACGTACTGCACTTCCTCTTCCACCTCGATTCCGAATCTCTCCCGCACCCGGACTTTCAGCTCGCCGATGAGAGCGCACAGGTCGCGCGCCGTGCCCGCGCCGTCGTTGTAGATCAGGTTGGCGTGATAGGACGCGATCTGGATGTCGCCGCGCCGCATCCCTTTGGCCCCCACCTGCTCCAGAAACCAGGCGGCCGGCACCTTGCCCTCGCGAATCACCGGGGGCGGCACCCGCGCGGCAACCTCGGGCGGCAGGTTGGCCAGCAGAAAATTCTTGAAGATGCTGCCGGCGCACTTCATGGTGGGCGGGAACTTTTCATTCCGGACCTTGAGGATATCGGCGGCCGTCCGGCTTAGCGCCTGTGCGTCGGCCGGCGCCAGTATCAGCTCGGTCGAAAGGATGACCCAGTCCTTGTGCTCCTTGAAGATGCTTTCGCGATAGCGGAAGTCGCACTCCCCATTGCCGAACACGCGCACGCGGCCGTCGTCGACGAACCGCACGCGGTGAACGATCTCGGAGATCGAGTGGCCGTAGGCGCCGGCGTTGCCGTACACCGCCGCCCCCACCCAGCCTGGGATTCCGGCCAGAGTCTCCAGGCCCTTCAGACCTCGGGCGACAGTGAAATCCACCAGGTCCTGCAACACGGCGCCGGCCTCGGCGATCACGTGGTTTCCCGCTGCGAGCAGCCGGTCGGCCACAAACCGCAGCACGATGCCCGGGAACCCTTGGTCAGCCACAATCAGGTTGGTCCCTGCGCCGATCACCGTGTAGTCCAGGCCGCTCGACCGCGCCACCTCCATGGCGGCCAGGAAGGCTTCCGCGACGGCGGTCTGGGCGAACACATCGGCCGGCCCGCCGATGCCGAACCGGGTGTAGCGGGAGAGCGGCGTGGCGGTGGAAACCTGTAAACTGGGGATTGCGGCGAGACGTTCCAGCGTCTCTTCCGTCACAGTCATTCACTTCATTATGCCCGCTTTCTCCGGATTCCCGCGCGAGGGGATCGCGTTTCTCCGCGATCTCAAGAAGCACAATACCCGCGAGTGGTTCCAGCCGCGCAAGGCGCTTCACGACGAGCTAGTGAAGAAGCCCATGGTGGATCTGATCGCGGCCATGCAGCGCGAGATGGCCGAATTCGCGCCGCAATACACCGGCGAGCCGCGCAAGCTGATCTATCGCATCTACCGGGACACGCGCTTCAGCGCCGACAAGACGCCCTACAAGACCAACATCGCGGCCTCCTTCGCTCCGCGGGGCGCCGAGCGCCATGCCGCCGCCGGTTTCTACTTCAGCATCTCGCCCGTCGAGGTAGCGGCCGGCAGCGGCGTCTACATGCCGCAGCCGCCGCAACTGCTGGCGATTCGCGGCCGTATTGCCGAGCGGCACCTGGAGCTGCGAGCCATCCTGGCCGAACGCACGCTACGCCGGCTGATGGGCGGGTTGGATGGCGAACAGCTCAGCCGCGTTCCCAAAGGCTTCCCGGCTGAGCATCCCGCGGCGGATCTGCTGCGCTACAAACAGTTACTGCTGTACGTCACGCTGGATGCAGGGCTGGCCACCACGCCCAAACTGTACACCGAGCTGATCCGCCGCTTCCGCGCGATGACGCCTTTTGTCGAATTCCTCAACGGCCGCTGAGCCCGCGACGAGAACGACTCCCTCAGGGAGCGCTCTTCACGTGCACGGGCTGCGAGACCGCGCCGTTTCCCGCCGAATCCCAGGCCGCGAAGCGCACCCACTTCTTTCCGGCCATCTCCAACGGAATCCGGAAGCGATGGCTCCCAAAGGGCGGATACTCGGTGGCCGGGATCACCTTGCGGTCGGTCTTCTGGCCGTCGCCCCACACCACTTCCACGAACTCAAGCGGGAAGGTCCACTCGATCTCCGCCTCCACGGCGCCGCCCGCGGCGGTGAATTGCTTGATCAGAACCTCGCCGCTGGTCACGAAGAAATCGCCGGCGCGCATGGCTTTGAGGATGGGGCTCCAGTCCTGGTCGAAGCCGGGCAGGCGGTCGACCTTGATGTAGTTGACCAGCAGGTGCGGGTACGTTTCATCGTCGGGGAACTTGGCATAGGTATCGCCCTCGGCCACCAGATACTTGGGTCCGGTCCAGTTATTCATGTCGTCGAGCAGTCCCAGGCAGCGCACCTCGCAGAGGCGGCTCTGCGACAGATCTCCCGGCAGGGATTGGAAGGAGCCCCCCAGGTAGCGATCGCTGCGGAAGTGCTCCGTTTCGCGAATCGCGTCGGGATAGCCGGCCGACCCCTTCGTGCGCGGGTGCGCCTGCCAAACCAGTCCGCTCTCTTTTCGCAGCATCTCCAACTCGTCTGCCGCCGATCCGACGTGGTAGACCTTCCCGTACCTCGGGTGATTCTCCTCGAACGTCTGGCCTTCCTTGCGGACGTGAGTCCAGAAGACCGGCTTCGGGAACCCCATCGTGTAGTGCCCGCCCAGGAAAGCATCCGGCTCTTCGCCGGGCATGATCAGGAAATCCCGGTCGGAGTGGCGGCGGCAGGCGTCGAAGTAGACCTTCTGATCCGCGAAACGCAGCGCGCCGGGATCTTCCGGATGGCCGTCGCCGTGGAAATCGGACATCATGGCGATGTTGATCCCCAGGGCGCGGAAAGTCGGGATCCAAGGCGGCTGGAAGTCGATGCTGCCGGCATCGGTCACCTGCTCGTTGAAATGGGTGTGGAAGTGGCCGACGCCGACCTGGTAGCCGGGAAGGGCCTTGTAGCGGTCGTCGTGAGTGAAGGCCAGGGCCGATTCCTGCGTGGCCGGGCCGGCTTCGGGGCTCAGATAATAATAGACCGCCATGCGCTGCCAGGTTCCGGGCGGGGCGTTGTAGAGGGCGAAGTTTCCGTCGGCGAAGCCGCGGGCCTGGCGGGAGCGGCGCTGCCAGACTTCGTCGGAGAATCCGAAGGGCCGGTACATCTCTTCGTGGTCGGCCTGGCGCACGCCGACGGAGAAAGAGCCGGCGTCGTCCTTGCGATACCACACGTATCCCAGGTTGAGCTCGATCTCGCGGGCGAAGAAAAACTTGTGCGGCGCGGGGAACACGGCCAGCGATCCGGAAGCGCCCTCCACGATGGCCAGGCGGTTGCGCGCGCGCAAGGCCACCGGGTCGGCGTTGGGCGAGCCGCCGAATTCGCACTTCTGCCAGCCGCGCGCCACATCGCGCCAGATCACGCGCCGGCCTTCGGTGCGAAAACCCTTCAGGCCGGCGCTGTATTTGTACGCCACTGAAGGCTCGGCGGTTTGGGCGATCGCTTCCTGGCGCAGCAGGTTCGTGCCTTTGTAGGCGGTGAATTGCAGGCGCCCGGAGAAGATCCCCATGGACAGCCCGTCGAAGGAGACCTCCAGCCGCGCGCCATCCGTCTTCACCTTGCAGCCCGTGGCGTGGAAACTGGCCGCGGCGCGACGGATCTCACTCGCCTGCCGGGGCAGTCCCGGATTGGTGCGCGCCGAGCCGGGGACGTTCAACGGCGCATCCCAAAACACTTTCCACTTTTCCTGTTCCAGAAACTCCGGGCTCATGAGCCCCAGCTTGCGCAGGGGGCTGAGCTGCTGCTCGGAGATGCGGCGCACGCCGCTGGTTACCTGAAACTCCGGCGCCAGATCGCGGCCGAGCGCCGCCCAGGCGCCGTTGGCTTTCCGGGCGGCCAGCTCGCGCACCATGGGGACGCCGTTGTCGATGCCGAAGCTGGCCCGCAGCTCCTGGCCTCGCGCGCCCAGCCAGGTGAGGCGCAAGGCCCCCTCGGACATTTCCGCCCGGAGCCCTGGCGCCGCCTTGTACTCGCCCAAGTCGCACGTCATGGGCTGCGCCGCGGCGGCGGCGAAGGCAGCCGGCAGTAGCAGGACAAGTCTGGTCTTCATCGCGTTCCTCCCAGTCGAACAAGAATTGTATGCCGAATGAGGCCTTGGGTGTTAGACCGCGGCGGCCAGCGCTTTCGAGAAATCGCCCCGCCGTCCGACGGCCACCGAGTCGAGGTCCAGCCAGTCCGCCATCGTGCGCAGCTCGCGGGCGAGCGCCGCGGCGACGGCTCGTGGCGCGGCGTGGGGCTCCAGGTAGGCCGCGAGAACCAGCAGTCGGCGCTGGGCGCGGTCCGCCTTGAGGTCGACGCGGGCGACGAGCCGATCGCCCAACAGGAAGGGCAGCACATAGAAGCCCCATCGGCGCTTCGCCGCCGGGAAAAAGATCTCGACGCGGTATTCGAAATCGAACAGCCGCGCCGCGCGCGCCCGGCGCCATATGACCGGGTCGAACGGCGACAGCAGGGCCGCCGCGTCGATCCGGCGCGGCAGCCGGGCCTGCGGGTCGAGATAAGCCGGCTGGCGCCAGCCCTCGACCCGCACTTGTTGAAGCTCGCCCGTTTCCACCAGCTCCGCCAGGCGCGGGCGCGCTTCCCGGGCCGGCATTCGGTAGTAGTCGGCCAGATCGTCCGCAAGACTCACGCCGTGCGCGCGGGCGGCCCGGCGCAGCAGCTCGCGCTGGGCCTCCTCGCGTTCCACTTTGCGGCCGCGAACCTGGGGCGGAAGCACGCGCTCGGCCAGGTCATACACCCGCGAGAAATCGGGCCGCCGCCCGGCCGCGGCCAGCACGCCCCGGCCGAAGTGCGCCTCCAGCACCGCCCTGGGGACGGTGACCCACGCCCCCGGGATGCGGCGATCCGTGCCCTCCGGCGCGGGCAGCTCGGCGGCGGTCAAGGGGCCGCGCGAGCGCACCTGCTCCAGCACCCACTCCACGTAGCCCGGATTCCGCGCCATGAAATTCTCGAAGCCATACGGGCGCACGCGGTGCTTCTCCATCCGGTGGCGCAGCAGGGGCCAGGTCTCCACCGGCTGGATCGAGGCCTCGTGGGCCCACTGCTCTGTGAACTCGCGCCGCCGGTAGACCACGTCGTCGAGGAGCGATCTTTCGTAGGGACCCAGTCGCGAGAACAGCACCTGGTAGTGCGCCGGGGCCAGGACATTGACGTAGTCGATCTGCACCAGGCCGATCTGCCGGATCGCGCGGCTCACGTGGCGCGCCTGCACCTTGCCCGGGCGCGGGCGATCCAGACCCTGTGCGGCCAGCGCCATGCGCCGCGCCTCGCTGAGGGAGAGATGGTCTCGGGACATCAGCGGCACGGGAGCTCGGGGATCTCCCAGGCGGGGTTGGAGAGGAACTCTTCCGCCGTGATCAGCCGGACGGGCAAGGCACCCATGTGTGGAGTGTAGCACCGCGCTCAATGGACGAGCGGCCTGGACTTCAAGCCGCGTGGTAGAACAAGAACGGCGCTGCCGGCCCGGCGCCGACGGCAACAGCTGGTAGTGTCTTGTTGGACACCAGCGTGGTAGTTCCTCACCTCCGCGGCGACCAATCATTATCCGCTCGCCTCGCTCAGGCTGGCAGCATCCATATGCCCTGGGTAGCGCTCGGCGAGCTGCGTTCGGCGCGCAACGAGCGGTTCGGCCAGGAAGCCCTGGCAAGCCAATTCCAGATAATGATCTCTGGATCGCGGCGATTGCCCGGCAGTTGGGGCACATGCGGAGCAGATTTCGGCGGGGTCCGGCGAATACATCCACAAGGGTTGCGATCGAGAGGACCTTGGCCTCGATAGCGGCCAGGGCCTTTCGGT
>JACOSH010000403.1 GCA_016178945.1 Acidobacteriota bacterium | reverse complement strand
GACCCGCGAATATCAGAGTGATCAACCGTCGCATTTGCCTCTCTCCCTGCTACCTGCTCTGCATCTGTAATTGGCCCAAGCCCCCAACCAGGCGACGACAATTAAAACCAGGACTTGACAGGGTCGTCCCATATCAGAACTCCGTGGCCGTTCTGAGCTCCCGGTAACGAGCGTCGATTTCGTTCCATGCGAGCGTTCGGAACCGGTCCACGCCGAATCTCTCACAGCAAAAGCTGCCCATCACCGATCCGTAGATGACCGCACGGCGCAACTCGGCCTGCGGAACATCGCCGTGCCGCGCGTCGATTCCCTGTCCGGCCAGATACCCGATGAATCCGCCGGCAAAGCAGTCGCCCGCACCGGTGGGGTCAAACAACTCGTCCAGGAGATAACCGGGAGCTTGGAAGTGGCCGTCTCCGTGGAACAGCACCGCGCCGTACTCCCCGCGCTTGATCACCAGCGTCCGGGGACCCATCTCGAGGATCCTGGCCGCGGCGCGGCGGAGGTTGGCTTCGCCGGACAGCATGCGGGCCTCGCTGTCGTTGATCAGCAGGAAATCCCACTCCCGGATGGCGGCCAGCAGCTCGTCCCGGAAGTCCCGGATCCAGAAGTTCATGGTGTCGCCGCCGGCCAGCTTCACGCCGTTCATTTGGCTGCGCACGGCGCGCTGCAGGCGCGGTCATTCATGTCCTCGGAGTACTTGCCCGCCCAGAAGAACGTCTTTCCGGGAACCCGTTCCAGGCCGTCCAGGTCGATTCCGCGGCCGGCCAGCAGGTCGACGTCCTCCTGGGCGAAATCGTCGCCCACCACGGCGACGATCTTGACGGGCGTGAAATAGCTGGCCGCCAGCGAGATGTAAGTGCAGGCGCCGCCCAGCATCCGATCCACCTTGCCCCGGGGAGTTTCCACGCCGTCATAAGCCACTGAGCCCACAACCACTAGAGACATTGGTCCCATTGTAGCGTGAGCCGCCCATTTCGCTCACTCCGGCCGGGAGGCGATCCCGACCGTGATCGTGTTGCTGATCGAGCCCTTCACGATGGCCGTCACCGGCGCCCACCCGGACTCCAACTCCGGCGGCAGTACAAAGTTGACCTGCGTGGGCGTGACGGACTCGATCCGCGCCAGAAAGCCGTTGATCGAGATCGAGACGCCGGCGAGCTGCGTGGGATAAGGCCAGGACTCGGCCTGCGTGGTGGTGTCGCCCAGGCCCTGGCCATAGACACTTACCGTCGATCCGGCCGTCCAGTCTGCAGAGCTCAGCGTGGCGAGCTCGTCGACGCGGGGCGCCGTCTCGGAGAACTGGAAGCCGTCCGCGCTGACTTCGCCGAGCACGTATTCGCTGCGATAGCGGGCAAAGTGCAGTCGTTTGAGCACGGCATCCTCGACCTCCTGGTTCGAGCAGGGTTTGTAGCCGCATTGCTTGTTGGGGTCTTCGCGCAGCGCGGAGCGGATCTGGCTGTACTGGCGGACCATTTCCTGCTCCAGCCAGCCGACCGGACTGTAAGGTGTCCCGCCGGCCAGCGCCGCGCACTTCAGCAGCGCTTCCAGATACGCCGCGCGCAGCTCCGGAACTGCCCATGCCCTTCGCACCAGCACCACGTCGAGCTTGTTCCTCCAGACGGAACGCTGTTCGTCGTCAAAGCTGTAGTCCTTGTCCCACGGGAGGAGCTGTGAGAGCTTCTTGCCCTCGAAACGATAGAGGTAGAAATTGTTCGGACCAAAGTCGGACAGCAGCCCGCCCGCGTCGGCCAGGTAGTTCTCGGTGGCCAGGTAGGTCATGAACAGTTTCAAATCCAGATATTTCGCCATGGCGCGCGGGAACTCCTCGCCGGAAGCCTGGTTCATGATGCGGAACATGGCCTCGAGTGGCGCCGGGTCCGGATTATTCTCGTGGGTTCTGGCCTCGAAGAGTCCGGGCGAATACAACGACAGGTCGGACCCAAGGTATTCGAAGTGGTATCCTTCCCGCGGTCTGTACTCGTAGAGATAGCCGTCGTTCTTGCCGAAGTTCCGTTTTAGATACTGCTTGTCGACCGGGTCCACGACGGCGTACAGCCCGAGGTATTCATCGTTGACGTAGACACGCGCGTGTGTCTCGCGTGAGGCGGGCAGCCCCATGCGCCGGAAGAAAAGCATGGCCACACGTTCCGAGATGCCGGAGGCATCCTGGCCCAGATTGTCCAGAACGATCGACTTGAGCCCCAGAAAATCCTGATCCTCGTAACGGTTGAAGTCTACGCGCAGTCCGGGCTTGACCGGGTTGCGGGTGCTCCACCCGCGCGACCGCAGCGCGATATTCTCCGTCACGATGTCCCGCCACTCCATCTCACAGGCGTAGTAAGTGTTCTCGCGGAAATGATCCTGCAAACTCCGCCAGTCGGCAGGATGGATACGGATGCGGATGTCGTGCAGAACGCGGTCGTCGAAGAAATCTTCTTGAGTCGGCGTCGCGGCTTCGGAGGCGCACAGAGCGAGGAACAGAAATGCGACGAGACTTGTGTTTGAAGCGTGCATGGCCTCCTCCCTTCGATGGCATGAAGGGCAATCCGCGTACCATCGTCCCTGCCCGGCGGGTTGGGGCGCGCAAGTCGTAAGAGCGACAACAACTTCCGGCCGTTTGGGTCAGACACGCCCGCTTCGCGGGAAGGCTCGTTTCTATCCCGGCTGGATAGACCGGCTATCCAGGAAGATAGACCTGGGGGCCGCGTAGGGCTTGCGCCGAGACACGTGGGTGCATACCATGGCGCTATGAACTCTACGTCCCGACGCAGGTTCCTGGAGGTGGCTCTAGCCGCGCAGGCCGCCGAAATCGCCGTGGCGCACCAGCATGCGCGCACCGCGGCCTCCTCGCGAACGCCCGTGCTCGTCATGCTAGGCGCCGCCGAAGCCCGTGAGCTGGAGGCGCTGGCCTCGCAGATTATTCCGTCCGCAAGCTCTCCCGGAGCGCGCGAAGCGGGTGTGATTTACTTCATCGACAAGGCGCTCGAAACGTTCGACCGGGAGAAGCGCGAGGCGTATCGCCGGGGTCTGGAGGCGGCGCAAGTCAAGCGTCGCGAGCTGTTCCCTGCCTCGGAGTCGATCGCGGCGCTCGACGGCGGCCAGCACATCGCGCTGCTACGAGCCATTGAATCGACGGAATTCTTCGGGCTCCTCAGGACTCACACGGTGATGGGGTTCCTGGGCAATCCCGAATACGGCGGCAATCGGGACCTGATCGGCTGGAAGCTGATCGGATTCGAAGACGCGGCGCGCTTCGAGCCGCCATTTGGTTACTACGACCGGGAGGAGCGGCGATGAGCGTCCGATTTCGACCGTCTGACACCGTGGATTTCGTGGTGATCGGATCGGGCGCCGCCGGCGGCGTGGTGGCCAAGGAGCTTTCGAGCGCCGGACTCCGGGTGGTAGTCCTCGAGCAGGGGCCGCATCTTCGCGAGAAGGACTTCACCCATGACGAGATCAAGTTTTTCCACCGTGGGGTTCTGGTCAATGATCTCAAGCGCCAGCCGAACACCTTTCGCAAGACCGAAGCGGAGAAAGCCGTGCGCCAACCCGCGGTGATGTACGGACGGCAGGTGGGCGGCGGGACAGTCCACTTCACGGCGAATTTCTGGCGGCTGCACGAAGTCGATTTTGAGGAGCGCACGCGGTGGGGTTCCGTGCCGGGGGCGTCGCTGGACGACTGGCCGATCCGCTACGCCGAGCTCGAGCCGTACTACACGAAAGTGGAGCAGGAGTTCGGCGTTTCCGGGCTGGCCGGCGCCTCGCCCTTCGACCCGCCCCGGTCGCAGCCCTACCCGCTTCCCCCGCTGCCGGTGAAATCCGGCGGCGTTCTGTTCGAGCGCGCGGCCAGGAAGCTGGGACTCCATCCCTACCCCGCGCCGATGGCCATCTTATCCAAGCCGTATCGCGGGCGCGGCGCCTGTACGCAGTGCGGCTACTGCAAACACTTCGGCTGCGAGGTGCGGGCCAAGTCCAGCTCGCTGGCCTCGGTGATACCGATGGCCGAGCGCACCGGGCGTTGCGAAATCCGCGCCGAATCCTACGTGCGGAAGATCGAAGTCAACGCGCAGGGGCGGGTCACGGGAGCCGTGTACTTCGATTCGCGCGGCAAGGAGGTTTTCCAGAAGGCGCGCGCTGTAGTGGTTTGCGCCAATGGCGCGGAGACGCCGCGGCTGCTACTGCTGTCCAAGTCGAGCCGTTTCCCGAATGGCTTGGCCAACTCCAACGGCGTTGCCGGGAAGTACTTTCTGGCCGACACGGGCATCGAGGCGCATGGCCTGTTCGAGCACCCGCTCAACGACTACAAGGGCGTGCACGTCTCGCGGCTGATTCACGACTATTACGACTCCGACGCGAAGCGCGGCTTTTTCGGCGGCGGCGGCATTGACGCCCGCTTCGACTGGTACCCCATCAACTTCGCGCTCGACGGACTGCCCAAAGACGTTCCCCGCTGGGGCGAGGGATTCAAGTCCGCCCTGGCGCGGTACTTCACCCGCAGCATGACCTTGCTGGCTCACACGAGCTGCCTGTCGGTGGAATCCAACAGCATCAGCCTGGACCCGGAGCTGAAAGACTCCTGGGGACTGCCCGCCCTTCGGCTGACTTTCAAGAATCATCCCGATGACCTGAACGTGCAGCGCTTCCTGCGCGACCGCATGGTGGAGATCCTGGAGGCCGCCGGCGCACAGAAGATCTGGGCCGACGATGCCGAGGACCTGGTCTATACAGGCCACCTCATGGGATCGTGCCGGATGGGGAACGATCCGCGCACCTCTGTTGTCAACGGGAATCACCGGGCTCATGACGTGCCGAATCTGTTTTTGGTGGATGGGAGCAGCTTTGTCACCTCGGGCCGCCAGCAGCCGACCTGCACCATCGCCGCTTTGGCGTATCGCGCGGCCGAGTTTATGGTCCAGGCATCCAGGAAGGGCGAGGTGTGATGCTCCAGCATGGAACCTGACGCCCACAGCCAAGGCGAGGCCCAGCAGCGCGCCGACCGCATCCGCGCCTTCCGCGGGGAGTTAGAGCGGCTGGAACACGAGCAGGTTCTCGTCCTGACATCCGAGCAGCGCAGCCGGCTGGACGAGCACCTCGACGCAACGCTCCGGCGCCTGGCCTCCCGGTTTGACATCGACACCACCGAGTCGCAGAAGCGGTTCTCCTGGGGCATGAGAATCGTTTCGACGCTTGGTGCGCTGGCCCTTTGCGCCGCGGTGTTCCTGTTCTTCTACCGGTTCTGGGGCCTGCTGAGCGTGCCGGTGCAGGTGACTCTGGTGGTGCTGCTGCCGCTTGCGGCGTTGGCCGCCGCGGAACTGGCGGCGCGCCGGGAGACGACTCTGTATTACGCCGCCCTGGCGAGCATCGTCGCCGTGGGCTGCTTCGTATTGAATCTGTCGGTACTGGGGAAGATCTTCAACGCGACTCCCACTCAGAATGCTCTGCTGGCGTGGGGGCTATTCGCCCTGGCGCTGGCCTATCACTACGGGTTGCGACTGCTGCTGATCGCAGGCCTGGCATGCCTGCTCAGCTACCTGGCCGCGACCCTCGTCACCTGGCGGGGCGTCTATTGGTTCACTTTCGGAGAGCGGCCGGAAAACTTCATCGCGGGAGGCCTGCTGGTGTGGGCTGCGCCGCTGGCGATCTCTCATCGCCGCTACCCGGATTTTCCGCCTGTCTTTCGCTTCATTGGGCTGTTGGTGCTCCTGGGAGCCGTCCTGATCCTCGCAGAGTCGGGATCGGCGAGCTACCTGCGCTGGGAGGATCGCAGCGTCGAACGCCTCTACGAGGTTGTGGGTCTGGCGCTCTCCGCGGGCGCGATCTGGCTGGGAATCCGGCGGTCGTGGAGCGGCGTGGTGAATCTGGGCGCCTCGTTCTTCGCCTTTTTCCTGTTCCTCCGCCTCTACCGATGGCTGTGGGACTGGATTCCGAAGTATGTCTTCTTTCTCCTGATCGGAGCGGTGGCGATCGGTTTGGTAGCTCTGTTCAAGAGGCTGCGCGCGAGGATGCCGGCATGAGGAAGAGTCTCTGGCTGGTCGCAGCCGCGGGCCTGGTAGTGGTCTCCAACACGTGGCTGCTGCTGCACGCCGCTCGCAACCGCTGGCGCGGTGTGGAATCCGAGGTGGAGATGACCGAGCGGGAGCTGAGAATCGATGCCATCGGGACCGACGACAGCGCTTTGCGATTTACGCTCCAGTGGCGAAGCACCGGACAAGAATCCTGGCTCGATCAACGGAAACTCGAAGAGCTCGGATTTGATTGCACTCTTCCGGCGAGTCACCCCGAGGCGGCGATTCGCTACCGGCGCGTCCTGCCTCGCCCGGCCTTCGTCGCTTTGGAGTATGACGGACCGGCATGGGCGGAGTGGGTCAAGTCACAGCGCGAACGGATCCGGCGTGCTCCCCTGCAGAATGTTCCAGGGTATCCGGGGGCGCTTACGCTGGAGGAGCAACTGGAGCGGGACATTCGCACAGGGAGCCGGCTGGTCGCCGCGGACGTAGCGCGCGATGCGGAAACTCTCAGACAGCGTCATCCGGAGCGCGCCCGTGTGGTAATCACGCGGGCGGTGGTCAGGATGTGGTATGAGCCGGCCTTCCAGGGATCGAGTGCCGAGCGTGCGTGGCCAGCCAGGCTGCGAGGCGCTATCAACGAGCTTCCGGGCCAATTCATTCACCTGCCGCAACCCTTCAGCGGGCAGCTCGGGCCGCAGCTAAAGAACCTGACGAGCTGGAGCCACTTCGCCACACCGGCTCCCCAGCCGCGCTACCGGGTGCGGCTCCGCTTTGGAGCTTTTCTGGAGCCCTGGGTCGCCGGACTCGCGGCCGCGCATGTACCATAGGTACGGGGTTCTATGGTTGGCTCCAACGTCACTCACTACCGTATCCTTGAAAAGCTGGGCGCCGGCGGTATGGGTGTCGTCTACAAAGCGCACGACACCAAGCTCGATCGCCTGGTCGCGCTCAAGTTCCTGCCGCCCCACGCCAGCGCGGATCCGGACGAGAAGCATCGCTTCCTGCATGAAGCTCGGGCGGCCTCCGCCCTCGACCATCCCAATATCGGCGTGGTGCACGAGATCGATGAAACACGCGACGGCCAGTTGTTCATCGTCATGGCCTATTACCCGGGTGAGACTCTGAAGCAGAGGATCGCGCGGGCTTATGAAAAAGGCGAAACGCTGGTCGAGAAGGTGGCGGCCGGCCTGCCCGTGGCCGAAGCGCTCGATCTGGCGTCTCAAATCGCCAGAGGCTTGGAACGAGCGCACGCCAGCGGCATCGTGCACCGGGATATCAAGCCGGCTAACGTCATCGTTACCAGCGACGGGGTGGCCAAGATCATCGACTTCGGACTGGCCAAGCTGAGCGACGCCACGGCGACGGTGGCCCACACCACCAAGGGCACCGCGGGCTACATGTCGCCGGAACAGGCGCTGGGGAAGGACGTCGACGCTCGCACGGACGTCTGGAGCCTGGGTGTCGCGCTGTACGAAATGCTGGCTGGTGAGCTGCCGTTCCGCGGCCAGCACCAGGCCGCCTTGATGCACTCCATTCTGCACGACGACCCGAAGCCGCTCCGCGAGTCGCGCCCGGATACGCCGGAAGAGCTGGAGCGCGTGGCGGCGCGCGCCCTCGAGAAGGATGTGGCCAGACGCTATCCATCGGCGGGCGAGATGGCGCGCGACCTGGCGGCGGTTCAGGCAACCCTGACAGCGCCGGCTCCCCCGCCGGACCTGAAACAACTCATCCGCAGGCCGCGATACGCGATTCCCGCGTTCCTCGGCGTCGCCTTGCTGGTTGTCGCGGCGATTCTGTTGGTTCGGCACAACGCGAGACTTCGATGGGCGCGCGAGCAGGCGCTGCCGGAAGCCGCCCAACTTGCCGCTCAGGGACGAACTTCCGCGGCCTTTCGCCTCGCGCAACAGGCGGAGCCATATATCCCCAGCGATCCGGCGCTCACCAAGCTTTGGGAGGACATTTCCGTGCCCTTCACCTTCGATACCGACCCGCCCGGAGCCGAGGTTGAGATCAAGGACTACAGCGAGACGGATGGCGGTTGGACGAAACTCGGCGTGTCGCCGATCAAGGACCGGAGAGTGCCTCGAGTCTTCCTGCGCTGGCGAGTTTCGAAACCAGGTTTTTCCGCGCTCCAAGGCGCCCGGAATGCCTGGGGTACTTCGTCTACCGTCAAGATAGAGCCGGAAGGATCTGTCCCGCCAGGCATGGTTCGGGTACTGGGCGGCAGCTACACCGTGAACGTCGGCCAGGTTGGCCAGCTTCCCATGGTCAGGCTGGCGCCCTACCTGATCGACAAGTACGAGGTAACCAACCGGCAGTACAAGGAGTTCATGGATCGTGGCGGGTATCAGAAGCGGGACTTCTGGAAACACAAGTTCATCAGGGCCGGGAGCGCGCTGTCCTGGGAAGAGGCCATCGCTCGGTATCGCGATTCAACGGGACGGCCAGGACCGGCCGCCTGGGAGGGCGGCCGGTACCCGGATGGCCAAGCCGATTACCCGGTGGCGGGGGTGAGCTGGTACGAGGCAGCGGCATATGCCGAGTTTGCCGGCAAGAGTTTACCCACGGTTTACCATTGGTACAAAGCCGCGGATCCCGGCACGGCCGCGTTTGTCGGTGTGCTCAGCAATTTCTCGCGCAGCGGCCCGGCGGCTGTGGGCAAGCACCAGGGCATCGGCCCCAACGGGACATATGACATGGCGGGCAACGTGAAGGAATGGTGTTGGACTGAGACCGGCGGCGGCCTGCGGTTTATTCTCGGGGGTGGATGGAACGAGCCGATGTATATGTTTGTCGACGCCGACGCGCGGGACCCCTTCGACCGTTCGGCGCAAAATGGCTTTCGCTGCATCCGCACGGTCGACCCGCCGGGCGAAAAGATCTGGGCGCCGCAACAACGCGTTTTCCGCGATTACGGCAAAGAGAAACCCGTGTCAGAAGAGACCTTCCGCATCTTTCAAGGCCTCTATGCGTACGACAAGACGGATCTGAAGCCCAGGATCGAATCCGCGGATGACAGCGCGCCGGAGTGGCGAAGGGAGAAAGTGAGCATCAACGCGGCATACGGAGGGGAGCGCGTGCCCATCTATCTATTCCTGCCGAAAAACGCCTCACCGCCCTATCAGGCCGTAGTGTACTGTCCGGGAGCGGGTGCGCTGCGGGTGGCTTCGAGCCAGGAACTGTTTGGCCTGAGAGTCACCTTGGACTTCGTCATTAAGAGCGGCCGGGCTGTGGTCTACCCAGTGTATAAGGACATGTACGAGCGCCGCGGCATCTACGATCGACCCCTGACCCTGGTCGAAAGCAGAGACCGTATCGTGGCCATCACGAAAGATCTGGGCCGGACCGTGGACTATCTGGAAACTCGCAAGGAGTTTGACTCCGGCCGCCTGGCCTACATGGGGAGCAGTTTCGGCGCGTCCAACGGAGTGATCTGGAGCACCATCGAGGAAAGGCTGACGACTTCTATTTACCTCGATGGCGGGTTCTTTTTCTCGCCGCGCCTGCCGGACGCCGATGCGTTCAACTTTGCTCCTCGCATGCGCCGGCCCGTCCTGATGATCAACGGCCGTTACGACTTTACGTTTCCTCTGGAAACGTCGCAGCGCCACCTGTTCCGTTTGCTGGGAACGCCGGAGAAGGACAAGAAGCATGTGCTGTTCGACACCGCGCACGACGTCGGGGTGAAGCGCACCGAGCTGGTGCGGGAAGTGCTCGACTGGCTGGACAAGTATCTCGGGAAGGTGCAGTAGAGGGGGCTCGTCCTCGCGGCGTCCCTGCCGGAATCGCGCCCGACCCGTTTGCGGTATCCTCTCAGGATGGCCGGAAGGCGGCAATGCCAATAACCGGGTAGAGTGGAGGAACATGAGCGAAGAAAAGACACTGTACGCCCGGCTGGGAGGATATGACGCCATCGCGGCCGTTGCGGAGAACCTGGTTTCGCGCCTGATGGCCGACGAGCGGCTGGGACGCTTCTGGGCGCACCGAGGCGAAGACGGAGTGCGGCGCGAAACACAGCTCTTGATCGACTTCCTGTGCCACTGCGCCGGAGGACCCTTGTACTACACTGGCCGCGATATGAAGACGTCTCACAAAGGCATGCGGATCAGCGAGGCCGACTGGTCCGCGCTGCTGCGGCACGTGAACGCGACCCTGGATCACTTCCAGGTTCCCGCCGCCGAGAAGGCAGCGGTGGTTGGCTTTGTCCAAAGCACGAAAGCGGACATCGTCGAGGCGTAGCCCGCCGCACGACGGTGGTTGCAACGCTGGCCTCAGTCTGCTGCACTACTAGTTTCAGGCATGCCGCCACGGCTGATCGCGCTTGACGGGCCGTTGAAGGGGGCTGTGTTCCCCTTGGATGAAGACGAGATCACCATCGGCCGCGACCAGTCCAACCGGCTGGTGATCGGGGAGGACTCGGTGTCGCCGCATCATTGCCGGATCCGGCGCGAGGGAGATGACTTCAGGCTGATCGATCTGGAAGGTCCTTGCGGCACGTTTGTCAATAACGTGCCGGTGAGAGAGCACCTCATGGAGCAAGCGGATCAGGTCGAGATCGGAAACTCGCAGTTCCTTTTCCTGCGCCGCGACGACGACCCGAAATCGGCAGGGGTCCTTGAGCCGCCGGCGGCTCAACCGGCGGCGCGGATTCTCCCGAAGGAGAGCCCACTTGGCGCGCGCGAGCTGAGCGCGCTGATGCGAATCAGCATGGGGATCCATTCGATCCAGGCCTTGTACTCATCCAGCAACCTGCCGGTGCAGGAGGCGCTGGAACGCCAGTTGCTCGAGCTGATTACGGAAGTGGTCCCGGCCGAGCGCGGCGCCATTTTCTTGCTCGATGAGGGGCGATCCGCGGCGATTCCAGCGGTAGAAATCCCTCGCGATCTGCTGGATCGAGTCGTTCGAGGCGCGAGCCCCGTCCTGGGCAGCGAAACCCGCGCCGCCGCGCGTTGCTGGTTCCTGGCCGTGCCGCTGGTGACCTCCGGCAAGGTCTTCGGGGTAATTTATCTGGACACCCGCAATCCGGCCGCGCCTCTGGATGACAGCCACTTGCTGTTGATGACCGCGATCGCCGGCATCGGCGCCATGGCGCTGGAGAACGCGCGCTATGTCGAGTGGCTGGAAGTCGAGAACCGGCGGCTCCGCACCGAAGGCAGCTTCCAACACAACCTGATCGGCGAGAGTTCCGCGCTTCGAAAAGTCTGCGAAGTGATCGCGAGAGTAGCCCCGACCGGCTCGACCGTGTTGATTTGCGGGGAAAGCGGTACCGGCAAGGAGCTGGCGGCGCGCGCGATTCACCTGAACAGTCCCAGGGCGGCCAAACCGTTCGTGGCCATCAACTGCGCCGCGCTGGCCCCCACCCTGCTGGAGAGCGAGCTTTTCGGCCACGAAAAGGGATCTTTCACCGGAGCCATCGCACAAAAGAGAGGCAAGCTGGAATCCGCCGAGGGCGGCACCCTGTTCCTGGACGAGGTGACCGAACTGCCGCCGCCGCTCCAGGTGAAGCTGCTGCGCGTCTTGCAGGAGCGGGAATTCGAACGCGTCGGAGGGGGCCGATCCATCAAGGTCGATCTGCGGGTCCTTGCGTCGACCAACCGGGACGCCGAAGAGGCCGTCCGAAGCGGCGTCTTACGGGCGGACCTCTATCATCGCCTCAATGTCGTGATGCTGGAAATGCCTCCGCTGCGGGACCGCCGGCAAGATATCCCTTTGCTGGCGAGCTACTTTGCGGCCCAATGCGGCAAGCGCATGAAGCGGATCATCCGGGGCGTCTCTCCCGAAGCGCGCTCCTGCCTCCTGCATTACGACTGGCCGGGCAACGTGCGGGAATTGGAGAACGCCATTGAGCGGGCCGTGGTGCTGGGATCGAGCGATTTCATTCTGCCCGAGGATCTGCCGGAAGCTGTCTGGGAGAATTCGCCCGCCGCTGCCGCTCCCGCCGCCGGGCGGTATCACCAGGAGCTGGCCGGCGCGAAGAAGAAGCTGCTCCTGGAGGCGCTCGACCAGGCCGGCGGCAGCTACACCGAAGCGGCCAAGCTTCTGGGCCTTCACCCTAACTACTTGCATCGGCTGGTCCGGAACTTGAAGCTGAAGGCAGCCTCCAAAGGGGCATGAGAAAAACATCGGCAACCACTCCCTCAGAAGCTGTGAAAAATATCGGCAACCGCTCCCTCACGGTCGCGGCTCTGGACCATTCGTGCTGCAAGGAATGCACTTTCAGAGCCGCGCGCGTAAGCAAGCGGTGCACGGTTCGATTTTTTCACAGGCTCTCACGGTCGCGGCTCGGCGCCATTCGTGCTGCAAAGAATGCACTTTCAGAGCCGCGCGCGTATGCAAGCGGCCTTCGCCACGCTAGGGAGAGAACCGGTAGCCTACTCCGCGAACCGTGTGGATGTGCCGGGGAGTCGCCGGATTATCTTCCAGCTTCTGCCGCAGCCAGGCCACATGCACGTCGATGGTTCGGGAGGACACAGTCGACTGATACTCCCACACGTTTTCCAGCAGCTCCTCCCGGCGGACCACTGAGCCCCGGCGCTCGATCAGGTACCGAAGAAGCTGGAGCTCTTTTCCCGCCAGGCTGACCGGCACCCCCTCCTTGCACACTTCACTCTTCTCGAAATCGACGTCCACGTTGCCGAATCGAAACCGGACCACCGTCGCGGGATGCTCTTTGCGCACCCGGCGCAACAGGGCCTCCACTCTGGCCAGCAGCTCGGCGGGGTCGAAAGGCTTGGTCAGGTAATCGTCCGCTCCCAGTTTCAGCCCGACCACGCGATCGACAACGTGGGTCTTGGCCGTCAGCATCAGCACGGCCACGTCGCGCCCTTGCTGGCGCAACTCCCGGCAGACGTCGAACCCGTTCTTGCCCGGCAGCATCACGTCCAGGATCACCAGATCGAAGGGCTCGCGCGCCGCCCGGGCCAGGCCGGTGGGCCCGTCCGTGGCCGTCTCGACCTCATGGCCTTCCGTGCCCAGCAGGTCGGACATGGTCAGGACCAGTCCCGGCTCATCCTCGACCAAAAGAATGCGTGAACTCATCTTGCTGTTCCGGCGGCGCAGCGGGGATGCGCACCACAAATTCCGTTCCTTTCAATGGCTCGCTTCTCACGGTGATGGTCCCTCCGTGCGCCTCCACGATTCCCTTGACCAGGCTTAGCCCCAGCCCCGTGCCATGGATCTGGTCCTGCAAGGCCCGCATCCCCAGGTAGAAGGGATCGAAGATGCGGCCAAGCTCGTCGGGAGGGATTCCCGGCCCGCGGTCCGCGACCCGGATCTCGACGGAGGGCTCATCGCCGCCGGCCGATGCCGCCGCCGAAACGCCAATCCAGTTGGAGGCCTCGGTTCCATATTTGGCGGCATTGCTGAGCAGGTTCTGCAGGGCGTGTTTCAGCGCCAGGGGATCGCCCAGGATCAGCGGCAGCCCGGGCTCAATCGTCCTTTCCACTACGCACCGGGACTGCTCCAGCGCAACTTTGCTCGACTCCACTCCGTCCTCGATTACCGCCTCGACGGACAAGGGCTCGCGTTCCCGGATCACCCGGCCCGCCTTGGCGCTCACGAACCGCAAGACCTGTTCGACCAGAGCGGTCAGTTTCTCGCCTTCTTGCTGGATCAGGGCTCCATATCGTTCCACCTGCGCGGGATTATTGGCCATCCGGCCGCGCAGATTGTAGGCGGCCGTGCGGATCACGGTGAGCGGCGTGCGAAGCTCGTGCGAGACTCCGGCTACGAAGTCCATCTGGATCTCGGCCAGCCTCTGCGCCTGGCGCGTGAATCGAACCAAAGCGGCGATCGC
>JACOSH010000415.1 GCA_016178945.1 Acidobacteriota bacterium | reverse complement strand
GTGGACATCCAGACCAATAAATCGTACTTTAGACATGCGACCAACTCCTTTCGTATGCGGCTCTGCGCCGCGGTTTCTACCGACTCCCAGCGTAACCCGCGCGACTGCGAATCGGGGTTGGTCGTCCCATTGTGACTAGGTTGACTCTTCACGCCGAACAGGGAACGTTCACAATAGCCGCCAACGCAGGCTGTCCGCCGGCAACCGCTTGAAGAAGGCAACGGCGCGTTACTCGCCGGCAAGAACCGGCTCTGGACACGGTACGATGCCCCGGATCGGCTCTTGAAAAGGAGACACCGAAGCCCTGAGCCGAGGTGTTCTCCGAGCTCTGAATCGCTTCGCGCGGCCCTCACGGCTGCAACACCTTCTCCAGCAGGGGATACGCGACCGTTCCGTGCCATTGATGGCGGCCCTCAAAGAAGTCGGTCTGCAGGCGGTCCACGGCGCCGTAGGCCGACCAGGCGCGGCGCATGCGCTCCAGGGCCGGGCCGATCTGATCCTTCACCATGAGGCTATCCTGGTTGCCCACTTCCCACAGGCACGGACGCGGCGCGATCAGCGAGGCGATTTCGGGCACGTCGCCGTATTCGAGCAAACCGGGGATCACCTGGGCGCCGCAGCTATAGCGACCCTGTACACGCTCCTGCATGACATTGAGGGCGCCGGAGATCACCGCCACCCGGATCTTCGGCTCGAGCGCCGTGGTGAGCATGGTCATCCTGCCGCCATAGGAGAGCCCCACGCAACCGATCCGCTCCGGGTCCACGCGCGGGTGGCGCGAAAGCGCGGCCAGGCTCCACAGGGCGTCCCGCAGGTTCTCCGCGATCAGGACCTTCCCCAGCAACTGCAGCCGGATGAAGGTCACGGCGCAGGGATCTTCTCCCCGATAGGCTTTGGGATCATCCAGGCGGCGTCCGAAGGGCGTCAGACAAGGGGCGGCCACCACGTAGCCGCGCCTCACCAACTGGAGGCCATAGTCGTCCGGGGATTTGGCGACGCCGGCCACTGCGTCATGGCCGAACGGGCCGTGGCCGTGAAGGGCTAGGATGCCCGGGCGCCGTCCGGCGTTGCGGGGTATCAGCAGATGTACCGGCAGGTCGCGGCACCCCGCGGCGTGGAGGAGTAGCTCCCGTCGCTGGTGGTCTGGCGCGTCCACAACCCGCTCTTCGAGGGTTTCCCAGTCCGCGGGAGGCTCGTGGCGGCCCAGCAGCTCCCGGAGTTTGCCGCTAAACTGTTGCTGCCATTGGCCAATATCGCCGCCCTGGAAGCGCAAGCGCAGCGGAGCCTGATCGGCGAGCTTGCGGATCTCCTGGTGAATCTGCGCCGCCAGCGCCAGCCACACCCGCCGGGTCATCTTGGGGATTCTATCACAAGTACTAACACCACTTGACAGTGGTGCAACAAGTGCTAAACTGGGTTAGAAGGCTACCGGATGTCCGGCCTGACCACCACCGAAGCGCCGTTCATCGAAGAGGCCCAACACCACGGCGAGCTGTTCATCGCGCAGCCCTACGAGTTGTACTCACCGGAAAACCACGCCGCCTGGCGGCGTCTCTACGGGCGACTGCTGCCCCGCTGGCGCCGCTACGGCAACGAGCATTTTCTGAACGGTATCGACGCGCTTTGTCTGCCGGCCGAGCGTATCCCCAGACTCGATGAGATCAACCGGTTCTTGAGCCCGCTCACCGGGTTTCGCGCGCGGGCGGTGAGCGGCTACGTTCCCGCGTTCCTGTTCTTCGACTGCCTGCGCAAACGCGAGTTCCCGACCACGATCACGATCCGGCGCGGCGACCACTTGGACTATCTGCCCGAGCCGGACATCTTCCACGACGTGGCGGGCCACGTCCCGATGCACACCGACAGGGCCTTTGCCGATACGCTGGTGAGGTTCGGCGACTGCGCGCACACCGCCGCCGAAGTGGTGGCCGGAATCCGCGATCCCCAAAGGCGGGTGGAAGCGATGAGCAGCATCATCCGCGCGATGGCGCGCTTCTTTTGGTTTACCATCGAGTTCGGCCTCATGCGCGGGCGCGGCGGCCTGCGCGTCTACGGCAGCGGCCTGCTCAGCTCCTACGGCGAGATCGCCCACGCCATCGACTCGCCGGAAGTGCAGCGTCACCCGATCCAGCTTGAATGGGTCGTCAACCAGGCGTTTGAGATCCATCATTATCAACCGCTGCTGTTCTTCGCCGACAGCTTCGATCACTTGTACGGCCTGGTCGACCAACTGGAGCGCTGGATGAGGGAGGGCAGGCTGAGCCATGTGGCCCCAGGCGAGCCCGCGGTCGCCGAGCGCGATCTGAGGAGTTTCCTGGCCGGACACAAGTAGCGGTCGCGGGAAAATCCGGCAACCGCTCCGTCACCGTCGGCTCGGTAACATTCGCAACGAATGCACCTTCAAAGCCGCGCGCGTGAGCAAGCGGTGCCTGCGCCACGCGGGACTCGCGGTACAATAGCCGCAAGTGCGTGCTATGACCCGAGGGACCTGGATTCCGTGCGCGGTTGGCGCACTCCTTACCGGTTGCAGCGGGCCGTATTCGGGGCCCTCCGTCGCGGCCAAGGTGGCGGAGAAACCGGCGGCTGTGCGGGTGGCGCCGGTCTCGGCGCGGATCATCCCGGAAATCGTGACGGCCACCGGCGAGCTATTCGCCGAGGATCAGGCGACCATCAGCGCCAAGGTTCCGGGCCGGATCCTGAGGCTGAGCGTGGACCTGGGAAGCCAGGTCGAGCAGGGCCAGGTCATCGCCGAACTGGAAAGGGACGACTACGAGTTCCGCGTCCGCCAATCCGAAGCGCTGCTGGAGCAGACGCGCGCGCGGCTGGGTCTGGGGAGCGATGGCAGGGACGAGGTCGACCCGGTCAATACGTCGCTGGTGAAGCAGGCCGCCGCCGGATTGAAGGAAGCCCGACTGATGGGCGCCAACGCGACCGAGCTGTTCCGGCAAGGGGTCGTCTCCAAAGTCGACTTCGAGCGCGCGGGCGTGGCGGTGGCGGCCGCCGAAGCCCGCTACCAGGGCGCGATTGAGGAAGTGCAACGCCTGCGAGCGGAGCTGGTGGAGCGGCGGGCGCAACTGGCCCTGGCGCGGCAGCAGCTCGGCGACACCGTGATCCGCGCGCCGTTTCGCGGCGCGGTCACCCGGCGCCAGGCGACGTTAGGCGAGTACCTGGCGGTGAACGCACCGGTGGCGGTGCTGGTGCGCTCGCATCCGCTGCGCATCCGGCTGGAGGTGCCCGAGCGCCTGGCGCCCAAAGTGAAAGTGGGCCAGTTGATCCACCTTCGGGTGGAAGGCGCCGGCGCCGCTCGTTCGGGCCGCGTGGTGCGGCTGAGCCCAGCCATCGAGGCACAGAACCGGTCGCTGCTGGTGGAGGGCGAGATGCCCAACGAGGATGGCGTGCTGCGCGCCGGCTCGTTCACAGAAGCGGCGATCACGGTGAACCCGCTGGCGCAAGGCTTCGCCATCCCGGCGCGGTCGCTGATGAGCTTCGCGGGCGTCGAGCGCGTTTACGTGGCCGAAAACGGCAAGCTGGCGGAGCGGCTGGTGCGACCGGGCCGGCGCCTGGATGAGCGCACCGTGGAGATCCTCTCCGGGCTGCGCGCGAGCGATCAGGTGGTGCTGGAGCCGGGCGACCGCCTGGTGGTGGGACAAGCCATCGAGGTCCAGCGGTAATGCAGAAGCTGGCGGAAGTCTGTATCCACCGCCCTGTCTTCGCCGTGATGCTGATCCTGGCGCTGACCGTGGTCGGCGGGGTCTCCTATACGAAGCTGGGAATCGACCGCTTCCCCAACGTCGACCTGCCCATTGTCAGCGTGCGCACGGTGCTGCTGGGCGCCTCGCCGGAGGAGATCGAGAGCACGGTGAGCCGGCGGATCGAAGACGCCGTGGCCACGGTGGAAGGCATCGACACGCTGCGCTCGACCTCCACCGACAGCCTCTCCATCATCACGGCGACTTTCAACCTGAAGCGCGACGTGGATGTCGCGGCCCAGGACATGCGCGACGCCGTGGCCACCGTGATCAGCCTGCTGCCGCGCGACGCCAAGCCGCCACTCATCAAGAAGCTGGACACGGACGCCTCGCCGGTGATGAGCCTGGTGCTGTCCGGCCCCAAGACCCCGCGCGAGCTCTACGAGATCGCCGACCGCGACGTGCAGGACGCGATCGAATCGGTCAGCGGCGTAGGCCAGGTTCAGATCATCGGCGGCCAGAAGCGGGCCATCAATATCTGGGTGGATGCCGAACGGCTGGCCGCCTACCGGATCCCCATCACGCGGGTGCGCGACGCGGTGGCGCGCCAGAACGCCGACATCCCCGGCGGACGCGTCGACGAGGGCGCGCGCGAGCTGGTGCTGCGCACCATGGGCCGCTTCGCCGACCCGCGCCTGTTCAACGACCTGGTGGTGGCCACCATCGACAATGTGCCGGTGCGCATCCGCGACCTGGGCTATAGCGAGGACGGCCACAAGGAGCAGCGCACCGCGGCGCTCTACGATGGCAAGGAGGCCGTCTCGCTGCAGGTGCGGCGGCAGTCCGGCGCCAACTCCATCGAGGTGATCCACGCGGTCAAAGCCAAGCTTGAGCGCGTCCGGCAACTGCTGCCGCCCGGGGTGACCCTGAACGTGGTGCAGGATCAGTCGCGCTACATTGAAGCCGCGTTCTACGAAGTCCAGCGCCACCTGATCCTGGGCAGCATCCTGGCCTCGCTGGTGGTGCTGGCGTTCATGCGCAACTGGCGCGCCACGGCGATCGCCGCGGTGGCCATCCCGGCCTCCATCGTCGCCACCTTCGGGATGATGCGGGCGCTCAACTTCACCCTGAACAACATCACCATGCTGGCCCTGGTCCTGATGGTTGGGGTCGTGATCGACGACGCCATCGTGGTGCTGGAGAATATCTTCCGCTTCATCGAGGAGAAGAGGCTGCCGCCCGTGCAGGCGGCGGTGATGGCGACCCGCGACATCGGTCTGGCCGTCATGGCCACCACCTTGAGCCTGGTGGTGATCTTTCTGCCGGTGTCGTTCATGTCGAGCGTCTCGGGCCGCTTCCTCTACAGTTTCGGCGTGACGGCGGCGGTGGCCATCCTGGTGTCGCTGCTGGTCAGCTTCAGCCTCACCCCGATGATGAGCTCGCGCATGCTGCGAATCGAAGACCATGGCAGACACCGGAGCTCGCGCGCCGGTTTCTACGGCCGGCTGGACCGCGGGTATTCCCGCCTGCTGTGGTGGGCCATGCATCACCGCGTGGCGGTCGCGGCCTGCGCGGTGGCGGCGATCGCCTCGTGCGCGCCGCTGTACAAGATGGTCCGGCAAGAGTACATCCCGACCAACGTGGACGAGAGCGAATTCGAGATGTCGCTGTTTGCCCCGGAAGGCGCCTCGCTGGCCTCCATGGAACAGGTCCTGTCGCGGATCAACCGGGAGTTATTCGCGCTGCCCGGAGTGGAGCACGTGCTGGCCACGGTGGGAGCGGGCTATCTGGGAATCGTCAACAACGCTCAAGTATTTGTGCGGCTGACCGACATCGAGGAGCGCGTGTTCTCGCCTTCGCGATTGTGGAAGAAGCTCCTGGAAGGCAGGCCGCTCGACGCTTTTCGCGGCATTTACTCGCAGCGCGACGTGATGCAGGCGTTGCGCGCCCGTCTCAAGCAGTTCCCAGACCTGCGGGGGCAGGTCCGCAACGTAGCGACCCTCAACCAGGGGTCGGCGCCGGTCGACATCGATTTTGTGATTCGAGGGCCCGATTTGGAGAGACTCAGCGAGTACAGCGAGCGGCTGCGCCTGGACGCGGCCAATATTCCGGGTATGGTCGATATCGACACGACGCTGCGCATGACCAAGCCGGAGCTGCGCGTGACCATCGACCGGGGGCGGGCGGCGGACCTGGGCGTCGACGCTTCCGACATCGCCGGCTCGCTGCGCCTGATGGTGGGCGGCGACGACGAGGTCTCGCGCTACCGCGACGACAAGGCCGCCGACGACTACGACGTCGAGGTCCGGCTGATCGGCGCGCATCGCCACAATGCCGAGACCGTGTCCAAGCTCTACGTGCCGTCGCGCTCCGGACGCCTGATCCGGCTGGACAACCTGGTCAAGCTGGAAGAGAAGATGTCCGCCTACCGGATCGAGGGCCTGGACCGGCAGCGCCAAGTCGCCATCCGCGCCAATGTCGGTCCGGGCTACGCGCTGGCCGACCGCCTCGAAGAGATGCAGAAAGCGGCCGGGAAACTGCGCATGCCGGTGGCGTACAGCACCACGGTGATCGGGCGCGGGCGCGAGCTGGAGCGGACCTTCGGCGAATTCATCCTGGCCTTCGCGCTCTCCATCGCCTTCATGTACATGATCCTGGCGTCGCAGTTCGAGAGCGTCGTCCATCCGGTGACCATCCTGCTCAGCCTGCCGCTGGCGGTGCCGTTCGGATTTCTCTCGCTCTGGTTCTTCAACGACACGCTGAATCTGTACTCGGCGCTGGGCATTCTGGTGCTGTTCGGCGTGGTGAAGAAAAACTCGATCCTCCAGATCGACCACACCAACAATCTGCGCCGGGAGGGCATGGGCCGCATGGACGCGATCATGCAGGCCAACCGCGACCGGCTGCGTCCGATCCTGATGACCACCCTGACACTGGTGGCCGGCATGGCCCCGCTGGCTCTGGGCACCGGACCGGGCGCCGAGGAGCGCCGCTCGATCGCCATCGTGGTGATCGGCGGGCAAAGCCTGTCGCTGCTGCTCACCCTGGTCGTCACTCCGGTGGCCTATTCGATCTTCGATGATTTGGGGGCCTGGGCCGGCCGGCGCCGCCGGGCGCCGGAAGCCGCGCAGGAAGTGGTGGGGTGACCGGCAGAGAACATCCTTGAAACCATACTGCCCGCCACCTGGGACCGTTGACGTGTGACTTCACCCATAGTCTTGCCAGATTGGAAGCATAGTCTTGCCAACCTGTAGGCGGGTGGCCCCGGTATATATCCGGACACGTTGGTGCTCAATCCGTTATTCCCGCTGGCGGGAACCCGGTAATGATGGCCGTGGCGCAGTTTTCACTGATAGTCACTTCGTATCCTTGCGGTTGCAGGTCCTCCTGCGAGTAACGATCACTGAAGAACACTACGTCCTGGTTAGGCGAACCGCACAGCGGCTTGTCGGTACAGACCATGGTCCGTCGAAACCGGCCGAATACGCCGAAGTCGAGGAACTGCTTGATTACTTCAAACAGAGTACGATCACCCTTGATCCATCGATCCTTGTCGAATGCCCTCCAATGCCATCGTCCACAAAATAGCTCCTGGAGCGTGTAGCCGCTGAAGACGCCAATGGAGAAGTCTGGTCGTCTGAATTTGATGTATTCGCAAAGACGACTGAGATCGCCCGCTTGCTGAAATGGCTCTCCGCCGGGAAAACGTCACGCCCTCAATTCCCTCGCAGGCAAGAACCCGCTCCGCGACTTCTTCCACGGTCTTGTCGCGATCACGATCGAAGGGGTGGGTCGCCGGGTTAAAACATCCGGGACAACGCAAACCACAACCTTGAAGCCACACGACGGCCCGCGCACCCGGACCATTGACGGTGCTTCTAGGCAGCATCGAGTGAATTAACATTGGGCGTTCCTTTTCCTGTGCACGGCGTCATTGCGCTATACACCGATTCCCCGCCAGAAGACGGTAGTTGTGCGGGCTAGCTGTGCCCAGCATCGGGGCGGTTGTGGCAATGGTGATTGCCCGTCCAGTTTACGGTGATCAGACTTTAGGTTTAGGGGATGGAATTTTGCTTGTGGCCGCACGAAGAACACAAGCTCCAACAAAGCAGACTAGTCGGCCCTGCAAAGCCTAATGGCTGGCGCGTTAGCGAGCAGCGACCGGTTCCAACTGCGCACGATCACCGGAACGGAGCGTGCGACTATCCCGCATCGGCGTTTGGCCGAAAAGGCGCTTGTACTCGCGCGTGAACTGGCTGGCGCTTTCGTAGCCAACCTCCACCGCCGCGCTCCCGGCGTCCAGACCGTGAATCGACATCCGCGCTCGCGCTTCCTGGAGCCGGATCTGCTTTTGATATTGCAGCGGGCTCATGGCCGTGAGCGCCCGGAAGTGGTGGTGCAAGGTGGAGACGCCCATGCCCGCGAGCTCCGCGAGTTCCTCGACTCGTAGCGGCTTGGCAAAGTTGTCTTTGATCCAGGCAATTGCCCGGGCCGTCCGTTGACTCTGATCACCTGACGTTGCTATTGCGCGAAGGCGACCGCCCTCTGGTCCTTGCAGTACGCGAAAGACGATCTCACGTTCAATCAAGCCGTGCAGGAAGGAGATCTCACGAGGCTGGTCCAACAGGCGCATGAGCCGGCAGAACGAATCGAGCAATTCCACGGTGAGTTCACCGATGGCGATGGCCGGGCCTTTTGGCCCATCCGGAGCGACCGCAATGTCCTCACGGCTGAGAAGTTCCCTGACCATGGGCATCTGCAGCTTCAACGACAGGGCGAGGCATGGCGTCTGCTCGCTCGCTTCCACGACCCTGGCCACCACCGGGAGGGCGACGGACGCGAGCAGGTAGTGAGACGGACCATGGGTGTAGGTCTTGCCGCCGAGTTCCACCCGCTTGCGCCCCTGCGCAGTCACGATCAGGCTCGGCTCGTAGGTCATTGAACAAGGTGGGGTTGGAGTTGTGCGGCGATGAACGGTGAGCCCCGGCACTTCCGTGCCACGCCTCTGTTCAGAGCCAACATGGGCTGCAATCCGGCGAGCCAGCTCTTCCCTTAGCTCTTCCATTCGGTTTGACATCCGGCAGGTTCCTTCGCTCCCAGAATAGACCATGGGCGAACATTTTCGCTAGCGATCGACAGGAATAGGCTAAAACTCGGCAGGTTCAGGCTAGCGGCTTCGGGCCGCGCGACCTTAATCTGGGAGCAGAGGGCAAAGCGCACGCTGATGGCGACTGTACCAGCGATATTTCGAACGCTCGCCGCAGCGTTGATGGTGTGTATGAGTGCGAGCGCGTCCGGCCGTTTGGGACCTCAGAGCACCGTGGGCGATATCCTGCGGTATCCTGCATTCGCCGGGTTCAGTCGCCTGATACTGCCGTGGGACGATCGTGCCTACGACGAGAGCCTGCCCCTGACCCGGATCGGTTCGCTGCTGCCGTATCACACCCAAGTTGATCCGGAAGTCGTAACGGGCGCGTTGAATCGTATGGTTGATGATGCGACGACCGGCAGGACTGTGTTTTACCGCTTCCACTCCGAAAAGGAGATCGAGCAGCAGCCTGCAAGAAAGCACACCGGACTGTTCTTCTTCCGCGGACGCCCCAGCGCGCCCTTCGCGGTGATCGCCCCAGGCGGCGGATTCTCCTATGTCGGCTCCGTCCACGAAGGCTTTCCCTATGCGGAGGCGATCAGCGCGAAGGGATACAACGCCTTCGTGCTGAAGTACCGGGCCGGATATGGCGGCACAGTCGCCACAGAAGATCTGGCGGCCGCCCTGACCTACATCGTCCGCAACGCGGCGGCCCTTGGCGTGAGCACTAAGGGCTACTCTCTCTGGGGCAGCTCGGCCGGAGCGAGAATGGCAGCCTTCATCGGTTCGCATGGAGCAGCGAGATACGGAGGCGGCGACGTCTCCAGGCCAGCCGCCGTTGTGATGGCGTACACCGCGCACGCGGATTACTCGACGGCGGAGCCTCCCACGTTTGCCGTCGTAGGTGAGCAGGACAGGATTGCCCCTCCGGCCAGCATGGAAAAGAGGATTGTTGCGCTGCGCAAGTCCGGCACGGCTGTGGAGTACCGCAAGTACGCGAATCTCGGTCATGGTTTCGGGCTCGGAAAGGGCACTAGTGCCGACGGATGGGTCTTCGAAGCCATCCGGTTCTGGGAAGAGGCGTTCGACTTGGGAGTGAGGAAGTAGTGAAGGAACGCAAGTTCGGACTCCGGTACCGGAGCGGGAATGAAGCGCGTCGGGTCATCAAGGCCCACGTAGTCGCTGGAGTAGTATTCACCGCAGCGGTAATCCCACTGCTCGCTCAGGACTGGCCGATGTGGGGTGGAACGGCGCAACGCAACATGGCCTCCGCCGCGAAGAATCTCCCGGAGACCTGGGACGTCAAGACCGGCAAAAATATCAAATGGAAAGCGCAGATCGGCACGACTTCCTATGGAAACCCTGTCGTCGCCGGCGGGAAAATCTTCCTCGGCACGAACAACGGAAATCCGAGGAACCCCGCGATCCAGGGCGATCAGGGCGTGCTCATGTGCTTCCAGGAGTCCGACGGCAAGTTCCTGTGGCAGGCAGTCACGGACAAACTGGCTTCCGGACCGCAAACCGATTTCCCCGAGCAGGGCGTCTGCTCCTCCCCCGCCGTGGAAGGAAGGCGGGCCTACTACGTGAGCAACCGCGGAGAGCTGGTTTGCCTGGACACAGAAGGGTTTCTGGAGTTCAGGACGAGGTCTACAAGAGTTCCACCAATGCCGACATCGTCTGGAGACTCGACATGATGAAGGAGCTCGGCGTCCATCAGCTCCATATGGCCAATTCATCGCCTGCCATTTGGGAGGATCTGGTCTTTGTCGTGACCTCCAACGGCCGGAGTGATGAAGAGTTACCTTCGCCGAAAGCTCCCAGCTTTATCGCCGTCAATAAAGACACCGGGAAAGTCGTCTGGCAGAACTCTCCGGGTGACGGCATCCTCAAGGGCCAATGGTCCTCTCCGGCTCTCGGGCTGGTGAATGGAGTGCAGCAGGCGTTCTTCGCGGGAGGAGACGGGTGGCTGTACGGCTTTAATGCCCGTACGGGAGAGAAGCTCTGGAAATTCGATTTGAACCCCAAGGGCATCGCGCCCAGGGCGCGCAATTACGGAATTTCCACGCCTGTGTTCAGTGAAGGCAACGTCCTTATGAGCGCCGGGCAGGATCCCGACAGCGGCAGCGGGCACGGAAGTGCGTACCGTATCGATCCCGCAAAACGGGGCGATATCACCGAATCCGGGAAAGCCTGGCACTACGAAAAGATCAACCGTTCTATCTCAACAGCGGCAATTGGCGACGGGTTGGCTTTCCTCTCCGACCTGGACGGCGTTCTGCATTGCCTGGACGTCAAGACCGGAAAGCCGTATTGGACCTTCGACCTGAAATCTCCTATCTGGGGCTCTCCGCTGCTGGCGGACGGTAAGGTTTACCTGGGCGATGCCGACGGGGATCTTGCGGTCTTCAGAGCTGATTCGAAGCCGGCGAAGCCCCTCGTGATCGATATGGGGGACTCGGTGTACAGCACCCCTGTCGCATCTAAGGGCGTCCTGTATGTAATGATGTGTCCGCCGTCCGCGGACTGCTAGAAGCGATGCTCGATCCAGTTTCTCGCGCCCTGGCTAACACACCTGTGGACGACGAGCCAGTCACCGAGGAGGAAGAGCGCGCCGTCGCCGAAGCCCGCGAGTGGCTCAAGCACAACCCCGGTATTCCTTTCGAGCAGGTGGTCGCCGATCTCGGCTTTACTATGGAGGAAGTGAAGAACT